>VSOK01000011.1 GCA_009774765.1 Bacteroidales bacterium | reverse complement strand
GTGGAAGTGTGCCGTACTGCACACTTCCACCAACCACTTTTGTCATGATCACCAACCAAAAATGTCAATTATACCACCTTATTTCGGGTCACTATTACCCGGTATAATGTCCATTGTACCCATTACCCCAAAGTATGTGTCTATATTAACGGTATAATGTCCATTATACTATATTAACTGTATTTTTGCCGAAGCGTGGCCATCAGACATTTTCCCGTCTGATGGCCACGTCGCTTTTTATTTTGTGCCTGATTATAAGATAGTTGCCTTTGACTGGTGTGCCCATCGGACAGAAAAAGGGCCGATGGGCACGGAGTACGACGGGGTGACAGCTCTCAGAAAGGTGTCTTTGCTTTTCCGTACCGGAGGCGCAGAGCATACGGATCGTGCCTTTTGTCGTGGTGCCTGTTGCTGTGCCATATCGCGTCATCATACAACCGGGTGGGTCTCTGCAATGTGGTGGGATTCAATGAGTTATAAAACAGTATGTCTTATATGGACAATACTGTTTTGCAATCCGCTGCATATCAGCCGGTTGCAGAGACCCTCCTTTTTATTGTTCGACAGTGTATGAACCGGAAGAGTATTCTTTGGCTTCTGATGTTCCTGGGAGGGTTACGGAAGCGGTTGCGCCTTCAGGAATAGTGAAATTCCATATCCATCTGTCCCCATCGTATTTCCAGGAGCTTCTTATAAGGCCGGAAGCGGAATTGTATTCAGCGGTCAGGTGACCCAGGCGTCTGTCAGGAACAGGTTTCATTATGATGTGCCTGAACCCCGGTGCCGCCGGATCGGAAGCTATACCTGCTGCGGTTTCCCATATCCATTCGCACACTACGCCGTATGCATAGTGGTTGAAGCTGTTCATTCCTTGCGGTCCCATACCTTTTTCAATCATATAGCTGTTCCACCGTTCCCAGATGGTTGTAGCCCCGTTGTCGACAGAATATAGCCAGCTCGGATTGTCTCTCTGGAACAGAAGTTCGTAGGCGATGTCGCTCATACCGTTGTCGGTAAGTGTCGGCAGAAGGATTGATGTTCCGAGAAATCCTGTCTGGAGACGGTTCCCGTTTCTTGCGAAGTTTTCCCTGAGGAGAGATATCATATTTTCTTTTTCCTTGCCCTCTGCTATGCCGTTCTTCAGAGCGAAAAGAATAGGGGTCTGCATAGTATTCAGTATTTCCGTCTTGAAAAGGCCTTCGTCCGTGAAAAATCTTTCCTTGATATAAGATTTTGCTTCATTGAGCATTGTCTCATATTTCTGCGGATCCCTTCTGGTTGCTGCTGCCATATCCCGCATCATCCCTGCATCAATAGCCCAATAGGATGCGCAAAGGTAGTTCCAGTATTCGACCGCATCAGGTACCGGTCCCCAATTTCCGTTCGCGTCGTGGCCGAAAGCTCCTCCTCCGCAGCTTTCGAGAGGCTCATAGCTTAGCCAGTCTGCCCATTGGTAGTTGCCGTTTTCTGATTTCAGGGCATTGTGGTCGTATCTGGTCTCGTTCACGTGGTCTATGAACTTTTCCATTGACTCCCAGCATTCATTGACGATGTCTGTATCATTGAACTGTTTCCACATAGTCCACGGCACTATTATTCCGGCGTCCGCCCATCCTACGCGCATCATTTCCCATCCGTATTGTGCCAATGGGGCGACTCCGGGATATCCTCCGGGACTGCTCTGGCTGTCACGCATATCGCGCATCCATTTGTGGAAGAATGATGCGGTGTTGGCAAAGAAAGAACCTGTTTCTGCAAACACTTGCGTATCGGCGGTCCAGCCGAGACGTTCGTTTCGCTGAGGGCAGTCTGTCGGTACGGACAGATAATTGGAACGTTGTCCCCACACTGTATTGGAAATGAGCTTGTTGATGAGTTCGTTCCCGGTAGTCAGCGTTCCCGTTTCCATCTCCTTTGTTATTGATGTTACAGGTATTGACTTTATGCTTTTGATTTCCACTTCATCAGAAACGGTGACAGAGACAAAGCGGTATCCGAAAAATGTGCATCTTGGATAGAAGGAGACATCTCCATTTGATTTCGCGAAAGTGTATCCGAGACTCATCCCTGTATCCGGAATACGGAGATTGAGCCGGTGTACGCTTCCTTCAGGCCCGTCCATACCGCGGTCCCGGGAACCGTTGCCGTCATTGAGGATTTCTGAAGTGATGCAGTACAGTCTGGTGCCTTCCGTTGCGTTGAATACAAAGGACGGCACTGCGGCGCAGTTCTGCCCGAAGTCAACTACCAGGGTTTCCCCGGGACGTACAGTCATCGTTTGTCCAGGCGTGAACTCCTTGACGATTTTGATTTTTCCATAATTCGCTTTGTCGGCATATTCGGTTCCCTTCCAGATGTATGCTCTGACCGGCTTGAGGGCGAGATCTGTCCTCAGATATACTTCCGCTCCTTCTGAAGGCAGGATTTCGCCGCTGAATTCGTTGTTCACTTCCGGTGTTGAAAGCTTTTCAGGAGTGTCGTATCCCATCGGCTCGCGTGCGTCGTATTCTTCACCGTCAAAGATTGCGGCGTGTCTGACCGGACCGGCAATGCCTGCTTTCCAGTTTTCTGTGTCCGTGCCGTAGAGTTTCCTGCTTCCGTCAGAGAAAGTCAATTCGATGACTCCGCGGAATGCGCATTTTTTACCGAGCATCCCGTCGTTCCCTCCGGGGGTGACTATCTTGTCAGCCCACCATCCCGGTGTGACCTGGGCCGAAAAAACATTTTCAGCACCGGCTTTTGTGTCAATGCCGTCTGTAATATCGTATGTGAATGAAAGTCTGGTCTTGTATGGATGGGTGAATCCTGGTTTCAGGATTTCCTGTCCGACTGTTTTGCCGTTTACATAGATGTCGTACACTCCGAGTCCTGTAGTCATCCATTTTGCGGAAACGATTTTCTTGTCGTTCTTGATTGTGGAGACAAACCAGCTTGCTCCGTCCGAGGCCCGTGTCCCGTCTGAAATCCTCCCTTCCACTACAGGGGCGTCAGCCGCTGAAATCCAGGATGAAACATTCCAGGCGGAATTCTCGAGTGCATCGGTACGTTTACCGGTATGAGTGACCGGATGTGTCGCGCAGGCCACCAGTGATAATCCTATGGCAGCTGTCATTAATCTTTTTAAGATGTAGATTGTCATGGTTTCTCGTTTGTTTGATAGCAAAGATAATAAAAGCCGTACGGTTTTTATCGTACGGCTTTATTTCATTTGCTGTTTGCTCCAGGATTTTCTCTGTGGTGCAGTCTCCGGATCTGTTCACGACGGAATTTTTCGTCCGCAAGATAGAATTTCGCAACTTTTTCAGCAGGAAGTATCTTCTTGTATTTTGCGCACGCTTCGGTCTCGAGTCCCTCCCTGTCGTCAAGGGCCTTGACGTATGCATTCAGCTTTGCCTCTACTCCGTTGTTGGTTTCGATTGCCTTTTCCAGTTCGCGGTATGTCCTCATCACATTCCGGACAGCCTGGTCCTTTTTGTCGCAGCATTCATTGTATACCGGCCAGAACGACTGCGCTTCCTGGGAAGTCAGAGACATTTCTTTTGTCAGGAATGCTATCTTTTCCGCCCTTACCCTTTCTTTCCAGCCGTCATCTTTTCTGCCTTGTGCAAAAACTGCAGGAATGGAAAGTGTCAATGCGATGGCAAAAATCAAAATACGTTTCATAATATTGTGCTTTATTCGTTTGTAAACATTGTCAGATCCGTGTCGTTGAAGATGAGATATTCGATTATATCCTCTTCGCTCAATGGTTTTTCACTGTTGTATGAGTAGTACAGGGATTCAGGGTCGGTGTATGGGATGATGTCATCGTATGTCCAGACAATGTAGTCTGTTGTGCTGTCATTGTTCAGGACATTTTTCATAATCGCTGTACCGGCCGCTGCGATGACCGTAAACATGGCGGCAGCGGTAATATACGGGATGATTCTTCTGCTGCGGCTGCCTTTGGCGGATATGCCTTTTGTATTATGGCCTTTGACGCTGAATTGTTCAAAATACCCTTCAGGTGTTCTGAAAGGCATCTTTTTCAGTTCGGCCTTGTCAGCCAGAATGTCATTTGATTTGTCTTTAATGTCCATAATATGAAATCAAAACCGGTTATTTAGACACGCGTGATATGAAAAGGTTAAAAATATTTTTCCAGTTCATCCTTTATTTTGACGTATGCGTGATGGTATGATGCTTTAAGGGATCCGGGTGATGTGTTGAGAATTTCCGATATTTCGTTGTAGCTCAGCTCGTCAAAATATCTCAGGTTGAACACAAGCCGTTGCTTTTCTGGGAGTTTCTGGATGGCCTTGTGCAGTTGTCTCTGGACTTCGTTGCCGTTGAAATACGGGTCTTCATCGATTTTTTTCCATAGGACATTGTCAAGGGACTCCATTTGCAGTATGCTTCTTACCTTTTTCTTTCTCAGAAAATTGAGGGCTTCGTTAGTGGCTATCTTATATACCCAGGTAAAAAGAGATGAGGCTCCCTTGAATGAATCCAGGGCGCCCCATATCTTTATGAATGTCTCCTGCAGAAGATCGTCCGCGTCTTCGTGGGAGCATGTGAAACGGCGTATATGCCAGTACAGTCTTTCCTTATATTCCTGCACCAGTGCATTGAAAGCTTGTTCTTTCTTTTCTGCACGTAGCATCGACACTATTTCCTTGTCTGAATATATCATATTGGAAGGACTGCATAATGTTAGTCTCTATTTGCGGCTGATTGCCAGTTTTGCGGCTTCAGCTATATGCTCGGCATCCAGTCCGTATGCCTTCATCAGTTCTGAAGGTGTACCGCTCTGTCCGAACTTGTCACCTCCGCATACAAATTCCACAGGAGCTGGATGCCTGCGGGCCAATGTTCCGCTGACAAGCTCTCCAAGGCCGCCGGTGATATTGTGCTCCTCTGCGCATACGGCTGCTCCCGTCTTGCGCACGGACGCTACAACCGCTTCTTCGTCAAGAGGTTTGATTGTCGCGATGTTTATTACTTCAGCAGAAATGCCTTCGTTTTCCAGAAGCTGGCAAGCCTGTAATGCCTCCCATACCAGATGGCCGGTAGCGAAGAGTGTGACATCGGTGCCCTCATTGAGCATTACGGCCTTTCCTATTTCAAATTTCTGGTCCGCCGGTGTGAAGTTCGGTACCCCAGGACGTCCGAAACGGAGATAGACTGGACCTTCATATTCTGCTGCCGCTATGGTCGCAGCCTTTGTCTGATTGTAGTCGCAGGGGTTGATCACCACCATCCCCGGCAATGCTCTCATCAGGGCGATGTCCTCCATTGTCTGGTGTGTGGCTCCGTCTTCTCCGAGGGTGATGCCTGCGTGGGAGGCGCACACTTTCACGTTTGCGTGTCCGTATGCCACTTCCTGACGTATCTGGTCGTAGACCCTTCCTGTGACGAATTCAGCGAATGAGCCTGCAAAAGGAATCTTTCCTGAGATTGCCAGTCCGGCCGCCGCTCCTATCATATTCGCTTCAGCAATGCCGCACTGTATGAACCTTTCCGGGAATGCTTCTGCAAAGGCATCCATTTTAAGGGAGCCCGCAAGGTCAGCCGTAAGGGCGACGATTTCCGGATTTTTTTGGCCTGCTTCAAGAAGTCCGGCTCCGAAACCGCTTCTCGTATCTTTGTTTCCTGAGTTGGTATATTGTTTCATTTCAGTCTGATTAAAATTGAATCCTGCAAGTCTAATAGTCTCCGAGTGTCTCTTCAATCTGTGAAAGGGCTTCTGCGCATTGTTCCTGTGAAGGGGCTTTGCCGTGCCATTTGTGCGTGCCTGCCATAAAGTCGACACCGTGTCCCATATCGCTTTTCATCAGAATCATCACCGGTCTGTCTTTTCCCTTTTCCTCCTTGGCCTTTGCGAACGCTTCAAGTATCTGTGCGAAATCGTGTCCGTCACAGCTGAATACCGTCCAGCCGAATGCCTTCCATTTCGCTTCAAGGTCTCCGAGTCCGCCGACTTCGTCCACTTTGCCGTCGATCTGCTGACCGTTCCAGTCGATTATTCCTATAAGGTTGTCAAGTCTGTGGTGGGCGGCAAACATCGCTGCTTCCCATATCTGGCCTTCCTCGCACTCTCCGTCTCCCATCATCACATATACGGTCTTGTCGTCCTTGTCCATCTTTTTGCCGATCGCGAAGCCTGCCGCTGCGGAAAGCCCCTGTCCGAGCGATCCCGAGGTCTGGAAAATTCCTGGCAGTCCCTTGTCTATGGAAGGATGTCCCTGAAGCCTTGTACCGAATCTGCGGAATGTTGCAAGTTCAGATACCGGAAAATACCCGCAGCGTGACAGAACGGAATAGTAAACCGGTGTAAGATGCCCGGCAGACAATACGAACACGTCCTGTCCTTTGCCGTTTCTGGTCCATGTCGAAGGATTGTGCTCCATTACATTGAAATAAAGTGCGGTCATAAAGTCCGCGCTGCTCATAGACCCTCCCGGATGTCCGGACTTGGCGTCAGTCACCATTCTGACAATGTCTCTTCTGACTTGGGATGAAATTTTTTTAAGACCTTCAATATTAGTCATAGCGATAAATGAATTAATATCTTATGTTGTGCTACATCTTGACAAAAGTACGCAATTTTTTCGTTATTTGGATTATCTTTGCAGAGATTACGGAGAAAATGTGATGAAGAACATAAGAAACTTTTGCATAATTGCGCATATTGATCACGGTAAAAGTACGCTGGCGGACAGGATGCTGGAGTTCACGAATACTCTCAGCAGCCGTGATATGGAGGCTCAGGTGCTTGATTCCATGGACCTTGAAAAAGAAAAGGGAATCACCATCAAGAGCCATGCTATCCAGATGGAATATACCAGCAATGGGGAAAAGTATGTATTGAATCTGATCGATACCCCGGGCCACGTGGACTTTTCATACGAAGTGTCACGTGCGATAGCTTCGTGTGAGGGCGCGCTGCTTGTGGTCGATGCGACTCAGGGCATACAGGCACAGACTATTTCCAACCTGTATCTCGCGATAGAGCACGATCTGGAAATCATACCTGTGCTGAACAAGATTGATATGGATTCCGCTATGGTCGATGTAGTGACCGACCAGGTGGTCGATCTGCTCGGATGCAGACCGGAAGATGTCCTTTGCGCATCGGGCAAGACAGGTGCAGGAGTGGGGGATATCCTGGAGGCCATCGTAGAGAGGATTCCTGCTCCACAGGGAGATCCGGATGCTCCGCTGCAGGCTCTGATATTCGATTCCGTATTCAATTCGTTCAGAGGAATCATAGCTTATTTCAAAGTAAAGAACGGTTCTATAAGGAAAGGCGACAAGGTCAAGTTCTTCAACACCGGCAAGGAATATGAGGCGGATGAAGTCGGCGTGCTCAAAATGAAAATGCATCCGCGTGATGAAATACCGTGCGGAAGCGTAGGATATATCATATCCGGAATCAAGACCGCGGCAGAGGTGAAGGTCGGAGATACGATTACCAAGGTTGTGGACCCTTGCGCAGAAGCCATTGCGGGTTTCGAAGAGGTAAAGCCGATGCTTTTTGCCGGAATGTATCCTGTGGAGACTGACCAGTACGAGGAACTCAGGTCCTCCCTTGAGAAATTCCAGCTCAATGACGCGTCTCTTGTATTCGAGCCTGAGTCATCTCTTGCTCTCGGATTCGGATTCCGTTGCGGATTTCTGGGACTGCTTCATCTTGAAATTGTGCAGGAGCGTCTTTTCCGTGAGTTCGGTATGGACGTGATAACGACAGTTCCTAACGTGTCGTACAATGTATATACAACCCAAGGGGAGGTTCTGGATGTCCACAATCCTTCCGGACTTCCTGCTCCTACCCTTATAGACAGGATCGAAGAGCCTTATATCCGTGCACAGGTCATTTCAAAGTCGGAATTTTACGGACCTATTATGAAACTTTGCCTTGACAAGCGCGGAACCCTTATCAATCAGCATTATCTGACTGCGGACAGGCTTGAGCTTACGTACGAGATGCCTCTTTCTGAAATTGTCTTTGATTTTTATGACAAGCTGAAATCCATTTCCAAAGGATATGCTTCATTTGACTATCACGTGATAGGGTTCAGGGACGCCAAGCTTGTCAAGCTCGATATACTTCTCAATGGAGAGCCTGCGGATGCGCTTTCAAGCCTTATCCACGTTGACCACGCGTATGATTTCGGGCGCAAGATATGTGAAAAGCTCAAGGAACTGATCCCGAGACAGCAGTTTGATATAGCCATACAGGCTGCCATAGGTGCCAAGATCATAGCAAGGGAGACCGTAAAGGCGGTCCGCAAGGATGTGACGGCGAAATGTTATGGAGGTGATATTTCAAGGAAGCGCAAGCTGCTTGAGAAGCAGAAGCAGGGAAAGAAGAGGATGAGACAGATAGGTACGGTGGAAGTTCCGCAGAGTGCTTTTATGGCTGTCCTTAAGCTTGACTGATATGATGACCGTTGCGATATTGCTTGCGGTGCACAACCGCAGGGACAAGACGCTTGCCTGCCTGGAGAGCTGCTTTTCGCAGATGGAGGCCTTGAAGGCTGATGGACGTTTTGCGTTTTCCATATATCTTACTGACGATGCAAGTACCGACGGGACTTCTGAATATGTCTCCGAGTCTTTTCCTGAAGTCAATATAATAAAAGGTGACGGCAGCCTGTTCTGGAACAGGGGAATGATTGCGGCGTGGAAAGAGGCTGCGGAAAATGACTTTGATTTCTATCTGTGGCTGAATGACGACATTGTCCTTTGCCGGGGGGCTTTTTCAACTCTTCTTGAAAATTCTTCTTACCTGAAGCACAGGGCAGTCATTGTGGGGACCACTGTGGACTCAGAGGGGAATATCAGCTATGGAGGAAGGACGCGTTCCGGCAAGCTGATTCCTCCGGACAAGGACATTCCTGTCGCTTGCGATATCTTCAACGGAAACATCGTGCTTGTGCCGAAATATGTGTTTGAGAAGCTCGGTACTATGGATGCCCGATACAGCCACAGCTTCGGAGACTATGACTATGGTATCAGGGCATTGAAGGCTGGTATCACTTCTGTTGTATCTCCCGGTATACTTGCCGAATGTGACCGTAACCCTTCTCTTCCGAAATGGCGCGACGCTTCGTTTTCGGTGAAAGAACGCTACAGGTCTCTGATGTCCCCTAAAGGAAGACCTTTCCGGGAGCAGTTCCTTTATGATGCGAGAAGTTCAAACGTCTTCAATGCCGTGGCGCATTTTGTCTCCCTTAATATGAAGGTGGTTTTCGCCAGGAGAAAACAATGTGAAAACAAATAGGCTACCTTCACAGGCAGCCTATTTATAAAACCTCATTTATGAGGATTTTTCTTATTGCTGTTGATTAAGATCTGAATTGCACACATAACCTTCACCATCAGCATTAAGAGACGAATAAGATTCTTAACCGCTGACAAAGGTCGTAAAGAAATCTGCCTTGGAGGTTGTTGATTTCGTTGTTTAATATGTTGTTTTAAGAGTTGTACGCAAAATGAGCCCAAAAATATCAGCCTGTTTTTCCGCAATGAGACTAAGGACTCTTCCTTTGTCCGCCGCCGGTGTCATTCTCGGACTTATGCTTGCCGCTTCTGATTATCATGTCAGCTGGAAGGTGGCTTTATTTACTTTGCTGACCACAGTTTTTCTGCAGATTCTGAGTAATGTCTCCAATGAACTTGGGGACTTTGTGAGCGGTACGGACGGAGCCGGAAGACAGGGCCCTGAAGGTGTGCTGTCAAGAGGTCTTCTGACGCGTATGGATTTCAGGAATATGATAATAGTATATATCCTTCTTTGCATTGCGTCGGGACTCGCTATGATATGGTTCTCTTTCGGGACTTTTTTCGCATTGGAGCCTGTTCTGCTCATGCTGTTGGGATGCGCTGCCATTTCCGGGGCGATGCGTTATACTCTCGGAAGGAATCCGTATGGATACAGGGGGCTCGGAGATCTGTATGTCTTCCTGTTCTTCGGCCTGGTTTCCGTAATAGGGTCGTATTTTGTGGCATCTCACACTGTGAGGCCTTTTGTCCTTCTTCCCGCGTTCAGCATAGGTGTGTTCAGCGTAGGCGTCCTTAATGTGAATAATATAAGGGATATGAAGACTGATGCGGCCACAAGGGTTACAATTCCTCTCAGGATAGGAGAGAGGGCTGCCAAGGTCTACCAGACCGTTCTTGTCGTTGCCGGATGGGTATCTATGCTTTTGTATGCTTCATTGAGGATGTTTGACCCTTGGCATTATCTGTTTGTCCTCACTTTGCCTTTGTATGCCGTGCATCTTGCCGGAGTATGGAAACATAGCGGCAGGAAGCTTGACCCGATGCTCCCTCTTCTTGTCATGAGCACTTTCCTTTTCGCTTTGCTTGGAGGTGCAGGATTCCTGGTGTACCTTTTTTAGAGCGGCTGCTTGTCGGCAGTGAACATTCTGCATATTCCGAATGTGAATGATTTGTGACGGATGTTTGCAAATCCGGCTTCTGCCATCATTGCTTTGAATCTGTCCGGTTTCGGAAAATTCAGAACTGATGCAGGGAGATATTCGTATGCCCCTCTGTTGCCGGATACCTTTCCGCCTATTTTAGGGAGAATTTTGACGAAATACAGGTTGTAGAACCACCTCATCAGCCTGTTCTGAGGTACAGAGAGCTCAAGGATGACAATTTTGCCGTCTTTTTTGAGCACACGGTACATTTCTTTAAGGCCTTTGTCCATATTCTCGAAATTCCTTACTCCGAATGCGACGCTTACGCGGTCGAATGTGCCTTCTCCGTACTGTATGTCTTCGCTGTCCCCCTGCTCCAGGCTGACTGTTTTGGAAAGTCCTGCTTTGGCCACTTTTTCACGGCCTATTTCAATCATTCCTGATGAGATGTCAAGTCCTGTTATACGGCTTCCGGAAGGGGCTTTGCGTGCTATGGCTATTGCAAAATCTCCTGTACCGCAGGCAATGTCGAGTATATTCAGCGGGTTTGAAGTCCCTGTCATACGTTTTACTGCGCGTCTTCTCCAGGTCCTGTCTATGTTCAGTGACATGATATGGTTGAGGCGGTCGTATTCCGGGGCTATATTGTCGAAAAGTTTTTGTATTCCTTCTTTTTTGGGCATAAAGATATTTTTATGGGACCGGGTCGTATCCGCTTCCTCCCCACGGATGGCAGCGGAGAATCCTCCGGACTGTCAGATAAAGCCCTTTGAAGGGACCGTATTTGCGGAATGCTTCCAGCCCGTATTGTGAACAGGTAGGCGTAAATCGGCAGGTGGGCGGTTTGAGAGGACTGATGCAGACCCTATAGAATTTGATCAGGACTATGAACGGAAAGATTGCCGCTTTTCGGATCAGTCTTTTCAGTGTGTCTGTGTCCATTACTGTTGATTTTATCTATTATCAGGCCTATCTGTGCGTATATTTCCTTGTATGGCATTATTTCCGGAGTACTGTACATAAACAGGATATCCGTTCCGTTGCCATTGAGCCTGTGTTTCAGGTGTCTGTAGCTTTCCCTTATCCTGCGTTTGAGAAGGTTTCTTTTTACTGCCCTTCTGAAAAGTTTTTTGGGGACGGAGACCATAATCCTGTTGTCTCCGCTTCCCGTTCCTTTGATGAACCTGCAGCGAATCATTTCCGCATTGGCGGATTTACCTTTTGCAAGAAGTACTGATATGTCTTTCTTGCTGCAGAGCCTTTCTCTTTTTCTGAGGGTGTCGCGTAGGGCTTGCATCTATCTGTTGTTCTTTTCCAGATAGATTTCCACTGCTTTCGCAACGGAAGGCGCTTCAACGGAAGGTGCTGAAATGGCTATTTCAAGACTTGCCTCCTCCATCGGTTTCATAACGGATTTTCCGTAGGATACGAATTTCTTGTCCCCCTGCTTGAAATCAGGGAAATTCTCAAACAATGATTTTACATCGGCCTTGTTGTAGAGCACGAACATATCGTATGAGTCGATATCTACTGTCTTGAGGTCCTGTGATACTGATTTGACGAAGATCGCGCTTGTGAAATCCAGTCCGCTTGCCTCAAATACCTTTGTAATGTCGTTGTTTATGGAGTCTGAAGTTGTTATCAGGAATCTGTCCCCTTTGTGTTTCGGACCGATAAGGGATATTATTGATGACGGTGTGCCGTCTCCGAAAAATATTTTCCTTTTTCTGTAGACGATATGTTTCTGCAGGTACATGGCTACGGCTTCTGTAGTGCAGAAATATTTCATTGTCTCAGGTATTTTTACTCTAAGCTCTTCACAAAGATGGAAGAAGGCATCGATTGTGGACCTTGCGGAAAACACGATTGCCGAATAGTCGAGAATATTGATTCTTTGTGCCCGGAACTCACGTGAAGATACGGGTTCAATCAGAAAGAACGGGATGAAATCAAACTTCACTCCGAATTTTTCTGAAATGACTTCATAAGGGGTGGCAACTTTGGGCTGCTGTTGTGAAACCAGTATTTTTTTGATCATCTCCTAAAAAAACAATGCCGACATTATTAAAATGCCTGTCGGTAAAATTTCAAGGGTGCAAAGGTACAAAATTGTTGAAAATAGAGAGCAAGAGTTGCTGAAAATTTGATACCTGCGCACTGTTAATATTATGTAAAATGCTGCGATCTCGTAAGTTATGATGTTTCCTGTTGTTGTATCAGACAGGTTTGTAAAGTGCAGAATGCCTGATGTCGCGAGAGTTACGAGTGTTGCTGTGCAGAAAAATGTGTAAAATGCCATGTGTGACGCATTTGATGTCTCCTTGCTGATTTTTTTGCTGCCGGAGAAAAATTGTGCGCCTTCCCTTATTATGATATAGGCAATGAAGACCCCTGCCGTAACAAGCAGGCTTGCCGAAGGTGACAAGTCTCTGATAAAGTCCGGAGAATATATCCCATACCGGTTGACAAGAAGGCAGAACGGCAGGACAAGTGTCATAAATACTATATTCCTGTCCCTGCTGAGCTTCATGCTGTATTCAAGGTTGAGGGCTTCTTTCCATCTTGCAGTGCATCCGAGCAGAGACGGTATGACATTGACGAGCTTTTTCAGAAATATTATGGATACGATGACGCATAATGTGGTCAGGGTATCGGTTATCAGGTCCGTATGGCGGGCCTCCGCCGTTATGGCGGCAGGGAAACGATGGAGTTTCAATGTGCCTGCACCGAACGCGCTGTCTATTGGCTGTATGAGCTCCGCGGTATCTGAGGCCGGTATTATGTTGAGGGTGTCGGTCATCGTCAGTTTCCGCGTTTGGCTTTATATCCCATATCGCACAGCATTTTTGTCACTTTGTCGCGGAAGTCTCCCTGAATGGTTATTTCTCCGTTTTTTGCCGCGCCTCCGACTCCGCATTTGACTTTAAGAGTCCTGCCGAGATCGGCGAGGTCCTCTTCGGTGCCGACGAATCCGCTGACAAGAGTCACTTGTTTGCCGCCCCTGTTCCTCCTGTCTATGCTTACGATGAGTTTCTGCGCAGAAGGTTCAAGCGTTTCCTCCTGTTCGTCTTCCTGTTCTGTAAAGTTGAAATCCGGATTGGTGGAATACACGACTCCAAGCCGCTTTTTCCAGTCGTTGTCTGCCATCTGGGAATAATAATTTTTGCAAAGATAAGAAACTGTTTAAAAATTTTTATCGTTTCTAAGTATTCTATTTGTATATTTGCCCGTTTGAAGACAAGAGAAAATTATGGATAAAAGAAAATTCAATCTTTGGAATAGAGTTTCGGCTGTGGCTGTACTTGCAGTGTCTGCCGTGACCTATCTTTTGACGATTGAACCGACTGCATCATTCTGGGATTGTGGCGAGTTCATAGCATCTTCATATAAACTTGAAGTGGGGCATCCTCCTGGAAACCCTGTCTTCCAGCTTATTGCACGTTTCTTTACGATGTTTGCCGACAATATGCACGCAGCCGTGGCCGTCAACGCTATGAGCGCGCTGTGTTCGGCATTTACGATATTTTTCCTGTATCTGACGATTGTTTTTCTTGCCAAGCGTCTTGTGACCGTGGGGCAGGATGGAACATATACGGCAGCCCAGGCCATAGCCATATATGGTTCGGGAATTGTCGGCTCTCTCGCATATTGCTTTTCGGATACTTTCTGGTTTTCTGCCGTTGAAGGTGAGGTTTATGCGATGTCGTCCCTTTTTACCGCAGTCGTTTTCTGGGCGATGACAAAATGGTATGAGCAGGCTGACGAACCGTATGCAAACCGCTGGATTGTGCTCATCTCGTTTCTGATGGGACTTTCGATAGGAGTGCATCTGCTTAACCTTCTTACGATTCCTGCTCTTGTGTACCTGTTCTATTACAGAAAGCGTGACGGAGGACATTATTCATTTTGGGAGAATGTAAAGATTTTTGCCGTTTCTTGCGTGATTCTATGTGTCGTGCTTTTCGGAATCATCCCTTATCTTCCCAAATCGGCCGCATACGTTGACCTTTTCTTTGTCAATGTGCTCGGGCTTCCGTTCAACTCAGGAGCGATTTTCTTTGTGCTGGCATTGCTCGCAGGATGCTTCTGGGGGCTTTTTGAGACAATGAAAAGAAAGAAGGTGCTTGCCAATTCTATGCTTTTGTGCCTGACTGTCATTGTTATAGGATTTTCCATATTCTCTGTCGTTGTCATAAGGTCCGCGGCAAAGACTCCTACCAACGAATACCAGCCTGACAATCCTTTTACTCTGGTCCGTTATCTCGGACGTGAGCAGTATGGAAGCAATCCTCTTGTCTACGGGCAGTATTTTGATGCTCCGTATGAAATAGAGGTGCCGAAATACTGGGCACCTGTAGGAAAGAAATATATCAAGGCTGACGGCCAGATGAATGTGAAATATAAGTCAGAGGGCAAGATGCTGTTTCCGCGTATGTGGGCGACGAGTCCTGACGGACGATATGAGGATTTCTATGAATCATATATGAACGGAAGGGGAAAACCGGTCCGCGGCGCGCAGCATAAGAAGCCGACTTTCATAGACAACCTTACTTTCTTCTTCGACTATCAGCTCAACTGGATGTACTGGAGATATTTCATGTGGAATTTTGCCGGCCGGCAGAATGAAATCCACAGCCCGTCTCCGGGAGACCTGTTCCAGGGCAACTGGGAATCAGGCATATCCTTTATCGATGAGTTCAGGCTTGGAGACCAGAGCGATGCTCCGGCATATCTCAAGGAAAACAAAGGCAAGAACCATTATTATATGCTTCCGCTTCTGCTCGGAATCATAGGTATATTTTTCCAGTTCTCGCGCGACAAAAGAGGTACTTGGGTTACTTTCCTTCTGTTTTTCATGACTGGTATCGCCATTGTGATATATCTAAACCAGCCTCCTTACCAGGTGCGTGAGAGGGATTATGCCTATGCCGGTTCTTTCTATGCGTTTTCAATATGGATAGGACTTGCAGTGCTTGCGATATGTTCTGTTGTATGGCGTTTCCTTGACAGGAAGCCTGCTATGCCTGCTTCGTCGAGGTACATTGCGGCTTCTGCTGTTTCCGTCCTTTGTCTCGGGGTGCCTGTGCTTATGGCTCAGCAGAACTGGGATGACCACGACAGGAGCAACAGGAGAACTGCTGTGGAGATGGCAAAGAACTACCTCAATTCGGTAGGGGAGAACGGCATACTTATCACGCACGGAGACAATGACACATTCCCGTTGTGGTATGCCCAGGAAGTTGAGGGAGTCCGTACTGATGTCAGAATCTGCAATACGTCCCTTCTTGGCACGGACTGGCATATCGACCAGATGAAATACGCCTGCAACGAGTCTGCTCCTCTGCCTCTTACAGTCGGACTTGAGCAGTATCTCTATGGCACGAATGAGTTTATCTATATCTATGATACGCGTGATGCTGTCATTCCTATTTCAACCGTGATGGATGTGTTCAAGCATCCAGAGGCAAAGCTGCCTCTGAGCAGCGGACGCAAGGTTGATTATATAATGTCCCGCAGGATAAGTGTTCCTGTCAACAAGGAGAATGTCATAAAATACGGTATCCTTCCGGAAAAATATGCGGATATGATTCCGGACGAGATTGTACTGACAATTTCAAAGGATAAGGATTATGTGAGCAAGCCTGAGCTTTTTATGCTTGATCTGCTTTCCAACTATCAGTGGGACAGACCTATAAATTTCCTTAATCTGGGAGGCGACCTTAATGTCGGCATCAAGGAGTACCTTATGTATGAAGGCTTTTCAAGCAAGCTGGTGCCGGTAAAAAACAGGACCAGACAGACGGAGATCGGTTTTGCGGATCCGGATGACATCTATCATAAGATGAATGAAGTATATACGTGGGATGCACTTAAACGTACCGACTATTTTGTTGACTATCAGAATCTTTATACATTCTGCGGAGTGATGTCGCAGAGAGGCCTGTTTGTCAATGCCGCCAAGGAGATGATGAAGGCCGGACATCCGGACAGGGCGATAGAGCTGCTTGACAAATGTCAGGAGTGCGTGCCTGATTCGATATATCCTCTTGATATGTCATATCTCGGATTTATCAACGAGCGCAACGTGCTGGAGATGATAGCTCTTTATTATGGTAACGGTGCACCGGACAAGGGTCTTGAACTGGCTGACAGGTTCGTGGATGAACTGATGGTGTCGGCGAGGTTCTATCTGCAATATTATGATTATGCACGCTCTAATTTTGAGGAGACCTGCAGATACATATTCTACGTTGCGGATGTTCTCAAGCAGAATGACAATGCGGACAGGGCTGCCGAGATAGAAGATGCTCTTTCCGCTCTCGTTAAAAATATGCAGTGATGGATATAGTGGTTTCAATCCTTGCCGTAATCGCTGGTATAGCCGGCATTGTCGGAAGTGTGCTTCCGGTCATTCCGGGACCTCCTATAAGCTGGACAGGTCTTCTGCTGTTGTATTTCTGGGGCGGAACAGACAAGGCCGGCAGCAGTATGTCCCTTACGTTGCTTCTGGTATGGCTTGGAATAGTTATAGCGGTCTCGGTCATCGACTATCTTGTGCCGATGTATTTCACGAGGCTGACAGGAGGAAGCAAGTATGCTTCAAGAGGAGCTATGGCAGGTCTTCTGATCGGACTTATAGTCCCGCCTGTAGGAATGATTGTGGGTTCGTTCATAGGAGCTTTCCTGGCGGAGCTGATATATGCCAGCAAAAGTGCCGGAGGAGCCTTGAAGTCGGCAATAGGTTCTTTTTTAGGTTTCCTGACCGGTACCGGGCTGAAACTCATTACGACTTGTGTGATGTTTTATTATATCATAGTCTATCTGTAGAATGGCTGTGAGTGTTTGGGAGGAAAAATCTTTTTAACTGTTGGAATGATGACCATTGAATCCCCTGGAGATTTCTGGAAAGATTACGAACTGATAGATTCCGGTAATTTTGAAAAGCTGGAACGTTTCGGAAAATACTATATGTCGCGTCCCGAGCCCAAGGCTCTCTGGGACAAGAGTCTGTCTGATGCCGAATGGTCCCGTCTTGTGCATACGAGGTTCAGGCCAGGAGCCGGTTTCGGAAAGGCCGGAAAAGAGGACAGCGGTACCTGGGAGAGGAACCGGAAGATGGATGACCAGTGGGTGATCCGCTACAGGGGCGGGCAGCCCGGTCTGGATTTTTCCCTCAGGTTGGGGCTGACCTCATTCAAGCATGTCGGAGTCTTTCCTGAACAGTCGTCAAACTGGGAATATATATACAGGCAGACGTCGGAGCTGGTCGGAAAAGCCAAAGAGACAGGTGCACCAAGACCTAAGGTCCTGAATCTTTTTGCATATACCGGTGCAGCATCGCTGGCCGCCAAGGCTGCAGGAGCTGATGTCACTCATCTTGATTCCGTCAGGCAGGTGGTTACATGGGCGAGAAACAATATGGAAATAAGTTGCCTGGACAACATAAGATGGGTTGTGGAAGACGCGCTCAAGTTTGCCCGGAGAGAAGCGAAAAGAGGGAATGTCTATCAGGGCATTATCCTTGACCCTCCTGCATACGGGCACGGTCCTGACGGTGAGAAGTGGAAGCTTGACGAGTGTCTGTACGATATGCTCAAATGCGTGAGTTCAATACTCGCCCCTGTGGACAGCTTTCTCGTCCTCAATCTGTATTCCAACGGATATTCTGCTGTTCTTGGGGAAACTCTGGTCAAGGAGGCGTTCTGTGTCAAGACGGGATATAAGAGCATTGATTGCGGAGAACTTGTCCTTCACGACAACTACGGAAAGAATCTTCCTCTCAGTGTTTTTGTCAGGATGTCGAGATGATGTCTGCTTCTGTCATTCGGTCCGCATAGCCTCTTCTATATCATCGGCCTTTATCGGAAGGCGGTGAGGACCGAGCCTGCGTGCTCCGTCAGCGGTAATTAGGACATCGTCCTCAAGGCGTATGCCTCCAAAGTCGTAATATTCTTCAAGTTTCTGATAATTCACCATACCTTTGTCTGTGCCGTTCTTTTTCCAGTCGGCGATCAGCGCAGGTATGAAATATATTCCTGGTTCGTCTGTAATGACATGTCCTGGACGGAGTCTGCGTGCCATCCTGAGGCTGCCCAGTCCGAGCTGTGACGCTCTTGTCTGGTCTTCGTCATATCCTACATAGTTTTCTCCGAGATCTTCCATATCGTGCACGTCTATACCCATATTGTGTCCTAACCCATGCGGCTGGAAAAGTCCCGCTATGCCTTCTGACACCATCGTGTCCGTGTCTCCGTTGACAAGTCCGAGTGATTTGAGGCCTTCCAGCATCTGTCTTGCAGTTGCAATATGTACGTCCCTGTAGGTTATCCCCGGTTTTGCCATCTGGAATGCAAGTTCATTGCAGCTTTCCACTATATCGTAGATGTCCCTTTGCTTTTGTGTGAATTTGCCGCTGCAAGGATAGGTCCTTGTGAAGTCGGAAGCATAGTGTGTGTTGCTTTCAGCTCCTGCATCGACAAGAAGCAGCCTTCCAGGGGTGATGATCTGGTGATGGCTGTGGTTGTGAAGGGTTTCTCCGTTCTGTGAGAGGATGGTGGTGAATGAGACTCCCCATCCTTTGGAGAGGGTTACTCCTTCCATTCTTCCTACTATATCCTGTTCTTTTGCTCCCGGCTTGCATCCTTTTCTTGCTTCGGTGTGCATCAGATATCCGATTTCACAGGCTTTGTCTATTTCCTCTATTTCGCATTCCTCCTTGATCAGCCTCATTGAAACCACTGCCTTGACGAGTTCTTCTGAAGCGGATGCGGCTTTGCCTCGGCCGGCTGCAGGTGCTGTTTTCCTTACGTCTTCTGCCGGGATGCCGAGCAGAGATGAGATTTTCATCGTGTTGTAGTATCTTGATGCAGGCAAGAAATGTATCGTCCTGCCCTGTGATACCGAATGTGAGATGAATGTGTCAAGGACCGCAGCAGGAGCCGATTTCCCGGCTCCTATGCGTGCCGCCTTCGAGCTTACGCTCGGCTGCGGTCCCATCCAGATGATATCATCGATGTCCACATCATTGCCGTACAGGCATTCCTCCCCGTTGTCCAGATCGATTGTCGCGGCAAAGCCTGGTTCATCAATTCCCCAGAAATACAGGAAAGAGCTTTCCTGCCTGAATTTATAGTCATTCCCGCGATAATTCTGCGGAGCGTCCGCATTGCCGATGAAAAGTGCTATTCCTCTTTTCCCTTCCGCTGCTGTGTCTGCCATCTTTTCCAGCAGGACGCGGCGTCTTCTGATATAAACATCTGTCTCAAACATAATATCTGTTTTTTCTCTGTACAAATATAGTCAAAGTCGAGAGCAGAAGCAAAGTTTACTTTGATTCTGCCGAGACCAAAACGTATATATGAGCGTAAGCTCAAATATAGTCAAAGTCGAGAGCAGAGTCAAGCTTGCTTGGACTATGCCGAGGCGTTAGTGTAATATATGTACTGTCAGTACATATATAGCAAGAATACTCAAAGGACTGGTCCGATTTTCATCGTCCAGTCCCTGTGTTCCTGTGATTTTGTGAAAATCACCTCAGATGTTTGCCCTTATGGCCATATCAGTCGTCAACTTCGATTATATGGAAACTCTTGTCAAATTTGAGTTCAAGACGGTTTGAAAGCTTCACATCGTAAGTCCTCTTTCCGATTTCATATTCAAGGTATTCCGCACCCGGGTAATGCTGCTCTACAACATCCTTTATCCCTTCAGGGATGAGAGACTTTGATATGCTCCCTTTCTTTGCCTCTATTTTCTTAAGACTGCCGGAGTAGTTGAACTCCAGAAGAATGCCGTTTGTCAGCATAACATTGTAGTCAGGTCTGAAAAAATCATCGTCTTTTGTCGAGTACATGATTTTTACTCCTTTGTAATTGTCATTTATGAAACTCTTGGCTTCAGCCGGAAGCTGCTCGAATGTCACGGGCCTGTCGTCCGCTGATGCAATAACAAAGAAAGCCGAAAGGCATACTAAAAATGTAAAAATTCTTTTCATGATAATCTGATTTCTTAATTATGCAAATTTGTGCGGACCTCTCCAATGCAAAATACGTGCAAAAAAAACATCGCCATTTCAGCAAATTGCATTCAAGAAAATGGATTAAATTTTATAAATCGGAATGCCGTGTTTGCTGGACTCCTTGCCGAATATAGCTTGCTGAAGAAATAAATGAAGTTGCCTGATGGGAATTTTTGAGTGATTTCCTATCTTTGCGCAATGAGAGTGTTTAGATTTGTCCTTGCGGCTGTCTTGATTCTGTCTTCCAGGATGGGCTATGCTTCCGTTGCTCCGATAACGGAAGTCAGGCATCTTGGATTGTCGGACGGCTTGAGCGGTCTTCGGGTCTTTTCCATTCTGGAAGACCGGAACGGGGCGATCTGGATAAGCACGAAGTCCGGAGTTGACAGATACAACGGAAACCAGATAACGAACTATACCCTTCCGGGCGATCTCTATTACGGGGATATGGCCGGGAGGGTTATTCAGCTTTATTATGACGGCCTTGAAGAGTTATGGGCCTATGACAATACCGGCCGCATATATCTCTATTCCGAGGTATATGACCGTTTTGACCATGTCGCCAAAGTGGGCGATGCCGAGTCCGGTGATGTCAGGCTGAATAGGATCTTTCGGAGCGACAGCGGCGAGAATCTGCTTGGAATGGCCCAGGGACTGTTCTCCTATGATAAGGAAGGAGGAGTGACTCCCATAATTACAGATGTCTATGTCAATGATATAGCGGAATCGGATAGTGCTCTTTATGTTGCAACGACTTCAGGACTGAAAGTGATCGGGGGGGGCAGTGCCCGGATAGAGACCGTAGATGGGTTGGAAAACCGGAACATTCAGAGCCTGTGCGTCGCGCAGCAGAGTGGACTTCTTCTGATAGGCACCTTCAATGACGGTTTGCTCAAGATGGACCTGGACACTCGTGAAGTCTCTCGTATCGGATCCGTGCAGCAGTCTTTCAACTATCCGGTACGGGCGATCCTGGAAATCTCGGAATGTGTCTATGCGGCAGGCGCCGATGGTGGTGGAATATATACTTTGGACCTGAACGACGGGACTGTAGAACTGCTGATAAATACGGAGAGTGACAACAAGAACTATCTGTACAGCAACGGTATATATACGATGTGCCGTGATATGCACGGGAATGTCTGGGTCGGCAGCTATACCGGTGGCGTCACCTTGATCGGATTTGTCAAGGCTCCATTGGAACATATCGTTCATGAAAGGGGAAATACCCGTTCCATAGCCAACAACAATGTCAATGCAATCGCGGAGAATGTCAATGGAGATATATGGTATGCAACGGATTGCGGCGTGAGCGTGTTCCGCCAGGGTTCCGGACAGTGGTTTCATCGTCTGTCCGGAAGCGTCGGAGTGACATTGTGCCCGTCAGGTGACGGGAATGTGCTTCTGGGTACTTATGGCGCGGGAATCTTCATGTTGGACAAGGATGGAAATGTTGTAAGGCATATAGACCAGCAGTCGGGAGGGCTGACATCCAACTATATCTTTTCCATAGAGCAGGATAGGGACGGAGACTATTGGGTCGGGGCCATTGACGGGAAGCTGATGCTTCTTGACTCGGACGGGGTATTGAAATGCAAATATGATGTCGGCCAGGTCCTGTCAGTGGAAATATTGGAAGGTACGGAAGTGGCCGCTTCCACTGCCAACGGTTTCTATGTCATAGAAAAGATGACAGGTGAGATCAGGCATTATGCTTCCACTCACGAACAGCAGAACCAGAACCTGAGCACATATATCATACCGATGCTTTTCAACGGGGACGGTACGGTGTGGCTGGGAACCGAGGGGGGAGGTCTGAACCTGTATGACATGGGTGAGAGAAAAGTCAGGAGGGCGTACAGGATGTCGGACGGATTGCCTTCGAATGACATCTATGGCATCCAGCAGGATACTTTGGGCCGTCTGTGGATAAGCACTGGCAACGGCATATCCGTAATAGCGGACTCCACGGTGTCTTCCATAAATTATATTGTAGGAAAGGGCAGCGAGTACAACAAGTCGGCGAGCGCTGTGCTGAGCGGAGGTGATTTCGTTTTCGGAAGCACTGCCGGGGCGGTCAGGTTCTCTCCCTACCATTTCGATGTTGTGGACTATTCCGCACCGCTGAGGATATCCGGATTTTCATTGGATGCAGTTGATGAGGCCAAAAGGGAACGCCTTGTACCGTATGTCCATGATGGTCTGAAAAGCGGGAAACTTCTTCTGGACTATGATTGCAATTCGTTTACGGTCAGTTTCGAGGCCATAAACATCCGTTATAGCGATGACATATCCTACCGTTATTTCCTGGAAGGCTACGACAACGGTTGGAGCGAACTGACGGACATGGGGGTGGCCAGATATAAGAATGTGGCTCCAGGGAAATATACCCTTTTCATCCGTAGCGTCAGGTGGGGCGACAACAGGATTATAGATGAGGCCAGCCTGTCAGTACGTATATTGCAGCCATGGTGGAACACTGTCTGGGCCTGGCTGGCATATACAGCCTTGGCGCTTCTGATAATAGGTTTTGCGTTCAGATATAAATGGAACATGTTGCAGAAACGGTACGATCAGGACAAGATCCGTTTCTTCATCAACACCGCACATGACATCAGGACTCCGGTGACATTGATAATGTCCCCTTTGGAGGAACTGCTCAAGGAGGAAAACCTTTCGTCAAATGCCTTGTATCTTGCCGAAATCGCGAAGCAGAATGTTGGCAAGCTCAACTCCATT
The DNA here is from genome assembly GCA_009774765.1 of Bacteroidales bacterium. Classification (GTDB taxonomy): domain Bacteria; phylum Bacteroidota; class Bacteroidia; order Bacteroidales; family UBA932; genus Cryptobacteroides. The sequence continues at coordinate 33,796 of VSOK01000011.1, read as the reverse complement.
GCCACTCAGTTGCTTGATTTCGAGAAATTCGAGTCCGGACAGCGTCGGCTTGAACTGGTTACGGTAGATTTGTGCGAGATATTACGGGACGAGGTCGGGTGCTTTCTGGATGTCTGTGCAAAGAAAGGGATAGAACTGACTTTGAGTCTTCCGGATGCTCCGGCCTGTATCGCGGGGGACGGGCATCTTCTTGAACAGCTGTTCGACAATCTGATGTCCAACGCCTGTAAATATACAAGGCCGGGAGGCTTTGTGAAGGTGTCGGTGTCGGTTACGAGGAAACAGGTGACAGTCGACATAAGTGACAACGGGATAGGTATTCCACAGAAAGGTAGAAAACATATATTTACAGATGTCTACAGGGCGAAAAATGCCCGTGATTCCCAGGAGGCAGGAACAGGCTTCGGCCTGCTGCAGGTGAAACGGATCGTGAAAATGCTGGACGGGACAGTCCGGTTCACGTCCACGGAGGGAGAGGGTACGACGTTTACAGTCGCTTTCAGGCATATCTTCGATGAGCCTGTCCCATTCTCAAGGAAGACTTCAGCCGGCAGTTCCCTGGAGGAGGTGATGCTTTCAGATGCCTTCGGTGTAGAAAAGAGGGAGGGACATACTATCCTTATAGTCGACGACAATGACGATATGCGGAATTATCTGAGGAAAGCGTTTTCCAAAGATTTCAATGTCGCCGTGGCGCATTCCGCGACTGAGGCTTCCGTCTATCTGGGAAAGAACTATCCGGACCTTATACTGTCGGATGTCGTTATGCCGGACCTACATGGCGATGACTTCTGCCGGATGGTCAAGTCCAATCCCGACACTGCCGGAATCCCTGTAATACTCCTTACCGCCAATTCTGACCATGAGTCCGTAGTGACCGGCCTGCAGAAAGGTGCTGACGACTATATCACCAAGCCTTTCAGTATGGAAATCCTCAAATTGAAGGTCAAGGGCATGATAGAGAACCGCAACAACTTGCGTGAAGGGCTTTTGAGACATGCCATAGACAATATGGAGCCGGGCAACCTTCATGTCGCGGATGTTGAAGCGTCGGAAAGTGACAGGGACTTCGTGGCCAAGGTGACGGATGTAGTTGTAAGGAATATGGATGATATGGATTTCAGCATAGACCAGCTATGTCAGGAGATGGCCATGAGCCGCACCCTGTTTTACGGGCGTTTGAAATCACTTACCGGCAAGGCTCCCCAGGAGTTCATAAGGATACTTAGGCTTAACAAGGCCGCTGAACTTCTGAAGCAGGGGATACCAGTCATAGAAGTGTCGGAGATGGTCGGATTTGTCAATGTAAAGTATTTCAGCACTCTGTTCAAGAAGCATTTCGGCGTGCAACCGAGCAAATATTGTCAGTAATCAAACCTTATATGTCGGCATTCAAACCCCGATGGATGCTCTCTGTGGTACTTTTGCAAAAAATAATAACCACAATGACCACAGACAAGACATTTCTATTCGCGCTACTTTTCTGCGCTTTTTTCATTTCATGCTCGAACGGAAATAATGGTGCCGGACCTGACGGAACGGACAACGGCGGCGTGTTTGTCGACGAGTTCGAGACATTCGATTCTTCGTCATGGACCAAGGAGACTCACGAGGCGGGATGGGTCAACCAGGAGCTTCAGTCTTATCATCCCTCTTTTGTCCGTGTCGGCAAGGACGGCGACAAGTCGGTACTTATAATTTCCGCTGAGCGGAAGAACGGGAAGATCATTTCCGGAAGGGTGAATTCAAAAGGCAAGAAATCATTCAAGTACGGAAGGGTTGAGGCCAGTATAAAGTTGCCTGCGACGGCAAATGGACTGTGGCCGGCTTTCTGGTTCATGGGAGACAATGACAAGCCTTGGCCGTCTTGCGGAGAAATAGACCTGATGGAAATGGGAGATGCCGATGGTATCGCTTCCGGTGAAACGGAAAGGAGGGTCAACACGGCGATACATTTTGGCGAGGACCAGGCGTCCCATCGTCAGGAGTACTATGCCGCTTCCGTGTCCGACAGCCTTCAGGACGGAGAATATCATACCTATGCCATGGACTGGAGCCAGGAGGAAATCAAGGTGTCCATAGACGGTGTCCATTTCAAGTCCTTCGATATCAGTGCGAACCCATATTTCCATGACAATTTCTATGTCCTTTTCAACCTTGCTGTCGGCGGGGCTTTCACAGGCATTACCGACATGGCGGGAATTACGGCCATCAATGAAGGAGAAAAGGTTTCCATGTATGTGGATTGGATAAAAATCATTTCGAACAACTAATAATTGACCACATGAAACAAAAACAGATTACAAGAACAGTGTCGTGTGTGGCTGTCTTTCTGGGACTGATGGCGGCGGTATTGCCCGTCACGGTTTCGGCGGAGCCCGCAATGTCGGCGCAGTTACGCAAAGTGACGGTAACCGGAGTCGTCAAGGATTCGGAAGGTCCTGTTATCGGGGCTACAGTTCAGGAAAAGGGGACGTCCAACGGGGCTGTGACGGATTACGAAGGAAAATTCTCTCTTGAAGTCAACGAAGGGGCCGTGCTTTCGGTGACTTGCCTCGGATATTCCACAGTCGAGATGCCGGCTTCGGCTTCTCCGATTTCAGTGACATTGGAAGTTGACAGCGAGATGCTCGATGACGTCGTTGTGACAGCCTTGGGCATAAAGAGGGACAGGAAGGCCCTTGGATATGGCCTTGAAGAAGTCAAGGGAGCGACTTTGTCAAAAAACAAGGAAACCAATGTCATCAATTCTATGGCCGGAAGGGTGGCAGGACTCGTCGTGAGCCAGACGGCCGGAGGACCTTCGGGTTCTACAAGGGTGCTTCTTCGCGGTAACACGGAGATGACAGGAAACAACCAGCCGCTATATGTGATAGACGGGGTTCCGTTGGACAATACCAATTTCGGAAGTGCCGGGACCAACGGAGGATATGACCTCGGAGACGGTATCTCGAGCATCAACCCTGACGACATCGAGAGCATGTCGGTGCTTAAAGGCCCTGCAGCCTCAGCCCTTTACGGTAGCCGTGCGAGCCACGGAGTGATTCTCATCACGACCAAGAAAGCCGGACAGGAGCGTTGGTCCGTGGAATACAACGGAACTCTCACTGTAGATACTCAGCTTTCGAAATGGAATGACGTGCAGCAGGTCTATGGTATGGGAAGCAACGGTACATACAGCATCGATGCGGTTTCCAACACCAACAAAAGTTGGGGGCCTAAGGCTGACGGAGGTAACATGCTTACATATTTTGATGGTGTGAGCCGTCCTTATCTTATCGTTCCAGACAACACTTCAGGTTTTTTCAGGACAGGTCTGACAGCGAACAATTCCGTTACCGTGTCTTCGAACACCGGAAATACCGGAATACGTTTTACGATGACGGATATGCGCAACAGGGATATTGTTCCGGAGACGAATATGAGCAGGAATGTGTTCAATCTCAGGACCAATTCCACGATAGGCAAGGTGGACCTTGACTTCTCTGCAAACTATACCCGCGAGAACGTGAAGAACCGTCCGGCCTTGGGAGACAGCAAGTCGAATATAGGAAAGAACCTGATGACTCTCGCCACGACATACGACCAGGAGTGGCTTAGGACATACGAGGACAAGAACGGCGAATATTCGAACTGGAACGGAATGGACCCTTACAATGTCAATCCGTACTGGGACGTGTACAAGAACTCCAACTTGTCCGTGAAGGACCTTTTCCGTCTTCATGGTACCGTGGCATGGAACATTACCCCTCACCTTAAGGTCAAGGGTACGGCCGGAGCTGAGATGAGCTGGTTCAATTTCCAGGACTACAAGGCTCCCACGACTCCGGGGTATGAAGCCGGATACCTGCAGCAGAGCAAGTTCCACAACAATATGTACAACTTCGAGCTTATAGCGACATATAATAACAGGTGGGGAGACTTCGACTTCAACGCCACTGCCGGAGCGAACGTCTATATGGTGGACAACGAGACTTCCATCGTCTCAGCCCAGGACATGCAGATACGTGACGTGGTGGCCCTCATGAGCTTCAACGAGACGAGCCTTCAGGAGAATACCTATCGCAAGCAGATCAACTCCCTTTTCGCCGCGGTCAACTTCGGATGGAAAAGTCTCCTTTTCCTTGACGCGACAGTACGTGGTGACCAGTCTTCCACATTGCCTGTACAGAACAACATCTATGTGTATCCGTCGGTTTCGGGAAGCTTTGTATTCTCGGAGCTTATAGATGCCAAAAAGGCTTTTCCGTATGGCAAGGTGCGCGTTTCATGGGCTATGGTAGGTAGCGATACCGACCCGTATCAGCTCGGACTCGTGTATACGAAGTCAAAGTTCACTTATCCTGGCTACACTATAGGATATATCAACAATACCACTGTCCCTAACAGGGACCTCAAGCCTACCATGACCAATTCGTTCGAGGCCGGCTTTGAGACCAGGTTCATTGACAGCCGTATCGGATTGGATTTCACATATTATCATCAGACGAGCCGCAACCAGATCATGGGTATGGCCAGCAGCTGGACGACGGGCTATCCGTACCGTCTCATCAATGCCGGCGAGATCCGTAACAGCGGCGTGGAGATATCCCTCAATACCCGCCCTGTGGAGACCAGGGACTTTACCTGGGACTTGAACCTGAATTTCTCCAAGAACAACAACAAGGTGGTGTCACTTGTAGATGATATGGATATGTTCGAGCTTGAGAAGGCACAGTGGCTTGATGTTCAGGTGGCAGCCAAAGTTGGTGAGGATTTCGGTTCAATCGTCGGTCCGGATTTCGTTAGAAACGCGGACGGTGACATCGTGATAGACGCTTCCACCGGCTTGCCTAAATACGACAAGAGCAATCATGTGCTTGGAAACGCTTCGTGGGACTGGACGGGAGGTCTGTTCACTTCATTGAGATACAAGAGCTTCACATTGTCCGCACTCTTCGACGTGAAGGTAGGAGGTGACCTGTATTCAATGTCGGCGCGTGCCGCATACGAGTCGGGAAAGAGCCTTGAGACCCTCGAGGGCCGTGAGGCATGGTACAAGTCCGAAGAGCAGAGGAAGGCCGCCGGAGTAGCCAAGGGCTCATGGAAACCGACCGGAGGTTTCATCGCGCCGGGAGTCATCGACAACGGTGACGGGACTTACAGACCAAATGACATTATGGTCAATCCTGAGGAATATTGGATGAGTGTGGCCCGTAATGCCCCTGCTATGTTTATCTATGACAACTCCTATATCAAATGTCGCGAGATTACGCTTACATACGCATTCCCGAGGCATTGGCTCGGAAACGTGGTGAAGGACCTGTCCCTGTCTTTCGTGGCCCGCAATCCGTTTATCGTATGGAAGAACATCCCTAACATCGATCCGGATTCGAACTATAACAACACAACGGGCATGGGACTGGAGTACGGTTCTCTCCCGTCACGCAGGAGCTTTGGATTCAATGTTTATATCAAATTCTAATTATTCGAGTGTCAATGAAAACGATAACGTGTAAATATATAATGCCGGCACTGCTGACTCTTGGCTTGGCCGTGTCCTCGTGCAGTGACAGGTATATGGAGAACCTGAACTCCGACCCGTCAAAGGCAAACAGCATCGACCCGAACGCCCAGCTGACCACGGCTCAGTTGCAGACTTATGGGGACCTCGGGATGGTGGAGATATACAGGAACTACCACTATGCTTTCACTCAGCAGCTTATGGGATGCTGGAACACAACCAACTACGGAGGCCGTCATACTCAGGACAACAATGAGATGAGCAGGATCTGGACCTCATTCTATCCCAATGCCTTCAAGAATCTCACTGATGCCATGTACAGGACAGCGGAAGATCCTGAGTCGAAGAATATCAATGCCGTACTGACGATCTATCGTGTGTATATGATGTCCCTTATTACCGATGTCTACGGTGATGCGCCATACAGTGAGGCTGGCCTCGGATATATAGATGCGGTCTACAACCCTCGCTATGACACTCAGGAGGAAATCTATCATTCGTTCTTTGAGGAACTCAGGGAGGCTGAAGCCAATCTTGACCCGGCGGGTGACAGAGTTGACGGCGACCTTATATACGGTGGGGATATCGCGAAATGGAAGAAACTGGCAAACTCGCTCCGTCTTCGTTTTGCCATGAGGATTTCCGATGCTGACCAGGAAAAGGCTCAGCAGGAATTCGAGGACGCCCTGGCCGCTGAAGGAGGCATATTTGCAGACGGTGCGGATGACGCCTTGATAAAATACATTGAAGTGGCGTTCAGCTTCGGTCAGGACTCTTATGACGACTACCGTAAGAACGCGATGTCCCAGTTGCTTTTCGGAAATGACCCGGCAAACAACCCGAGCTACCTTTGCTCCACTCTTTTCAACAAGATGAAAGATTCGGGTGACCCCCGTACATACAGCATCGCACGTTTCTATTGCGATGACCTCATGAGCGCGACAAGTCCGGACAACCGTATAGACCTTACGCAGGAGATAATTGACAAGAACATAGCCATGGCGCCTTGCGAGCCTGGCGCATACTCCTGGGAGCCATGGCCGACCGGATATGAAAGTGATATCATGAAAGCCCTGGCCGAGTCGAACCCTTCGATAACGAGGACGACGATGGAGCGTGAAGTGGAACCTAAGCTTGCAAACAATTTCCTCAAGAGCGACAATCCTGGAGTCGTCATAACTTATGCCGAGGTCAATTTCCTTCTTGCCGAGGCGGCATTGAAAGGGTGGACGGTTACCGGGACCAAGGAAGAATACTATGAAGCCGGAGTGCGTGCGGCAATGGATTTCCTTACGGACAATTACGGTTGCGGGAAAGTGTCCGATGACGATTTCGTGGCATTTGTCGAGGCCAATGGCCTTGGCCATACCGACGAGCAGGCGAAGGAGGCCATCAACACCCAGGCCTGGATACTTCATTTCCACAATCCTTCCGAGTGCTGGTCCAATGTCAGGCGTTCCGGTTATCCGAGGCTGAAGTCTCCTAAGGAATACGGTTTCGGAAGCTTCCTTACAGGAGGGGATGAAATTCCGGTACGTCTTTGCTATCCTGTGCTGGAGTCCTCATACAACAAGAAAGGATATGAAGACGCCCTTTCACGTATGGGCGGCACGGACAGCTGGAACACTCCTGTATGGTGGGATGTCTATTAATTGTTAAATGACAGAAATATATGAAACGTATATATAGATTATTGCTTTTGGGACTGGCGACCGGGCTGACGCTCATGTCGTGCGACAGGAATGATGCGTTTTCCGTTGCCGGACCGTCAGATGAACCGTTTATCCTTGACCCGACCTTTCCGGACCGTGACAAGGGGGAGCTTCCTACGGTGGCGACTATAAATCGTGATGCCAACTTTACTATGACCGTGACTGTCACTCCTTCCGAATATACCACAGTGGTGTGGTACATTGACGGCGAGGAAGTGGCCACAGGGACAAGTGCGGACATTCATCTCCTTGCAGGAAAGTATGAACTTAAGATTGTCGCTACTACCGTGGAGGGCAAGAGCACATCCCGCCAGGGATTCATTCTGGTGAAACCTCTGGAGGGTGACCCTATTGCGACGACTGTCGCCCTTGAGCGTATAGTGTCCCCTGATTCCGATGGTGTCATCTACGGCTCCGGCATGTCAGGAATCACCGGGATGCGAATCGGTGACACCGAGGTGACTTCATTTTCGGTGGAAGATGACAATGTTTCCTATACGGTTCCGGCCGGTATTTCTGACGGGACATATAGGGTCGTGTTCTCGGATGCCGACGGCGTGGAGTATGGAGCGGACAAGGTGACTGTCACGACAGCCTCGCTTGTGACATCAGGTGTGTCTCGCGTGTCGCTCAACACTTCATGGGTGATGTCAGGAATAAATCTTGACAAGGTCGCCTCACTGAAGTTGGGTGAGACCCAGATAACCTCATTCACCGTCAGGACGGAAAATTCTCTCGAGTTCCCTTGCCCGTCAGTGGAACCGGGTGTATACACCCTTGCCGGCACTATGTCTGACGGACGTGACGTGCAGTTCTATGTCAACGGTTCTGCCCTTGTGTCCACGGATGTCACGGTTTCTGCCGAAAGGACCTTGTGGTCCGGTCACCATTATGTTTCATGGGACCTTCCAGATACCGATCCCGGCAAGAAGTTTGACGCGCTTCAGACTGATGCAAAGGGCTGGAAAGTAGGTGAGACCGTGAAGTTCCATCTGTCCGTCAATCCGTCGGACGCCTATCATAAGGTGGCGTTCAACAGCGGGTGGTGGACAAACTTGCCGGGTACCGTGGAAGAGGAGTTCAGTGAAGACAAGGTCTTCGAGCTCGTTATAACTCAGGAGCAGGTTGACCTTATCGCGGAGCAGGACGGATTCCTGATCTGCGGGCATGGATTCTATGTCGATCTTATTACAATCCAATAATGGTTTTATATGAACAAATTAGATTTACTTACATTGGCTGCTATGACATTCGCTTGTTTGGGTGCTACCTCATGTTCGGATAACGGACGGAAACCGGTTATACCGGAGGATAAGGCAATCGAGGCTGCCGTTGAGAACACGCTTTCTAAAATGACGATAGACGAGAAGGTCGGGCAGATGACGGAGATTGCGATAGACATTCTCGGACATTGGGAAGGTGGAGATTTCGTGATGGACCAGGACAAACTGGAGAACGCGATCGGCAAGTACAAGGTCGGTTCCGTGCTTAACTCACCGGGCCCGGTGGCTCAGACTCCGGAGAAGTGGCAGGAAATCATAGGCATGATACAGGAAGTGTCAATGCGTGAAATCGGCATTCCTTGCATATATGGCCTTGACCAGAATCACGGTACCACATACACCTTGGGCGGAACCTTGTTCCCGCAGAACATAAATGTGGCGGCGTCCTTCAATCCGGATGTCGCATACGATGCGGCCAAGGTGACTGCCTATGAGACAAGGGCCGCCAACTGTCCTTGGACATATTCCCCTACCGTGGATATGGCCCGTGACCCGCGTTGGTCCAGGGTCTGGGAGAACTATGGCGAGGACTGTCTCGTGAATGCCGTTATGGGCTCTTCTGCGGTTCGTGGATTCCAGGGGGACGACCCCAACCATATAGGCACGGACAGGGTGGCCGTTTCCGTGAAGCATTATATGGGCTACAGCCAGCCGCGCACTGGCAAGGACAGGACTCCGGCCTATATTTCCGAGGCTGAACTCCGGGAGAAATGCTTCGCTCCTTTCAAGGCTTGTGTCGAGGCAGGTGCCCTTACCATCATGGTGAACAGCTCGAGCGTGAACGGAGTGCCGGTACATGCCAACTACAATCTGTTGACCAAATGGCTGAAAGAAGACCTGAACTGGGACGGCATGCTTATCACGGACTGGGGTGACATCAACAACCTGTATACCCGTGAATGTGTGGCTTCGGACAAGAAAGAGGCTATAATGATCGCGATAAACGCCGGTATAGACATGACCATGGAGCCTTATGACCTCAATTTCTGCACTCTTCTGAAAGAGCTTGTGGAGGAGGGTAAGGTGCCGATGTCCCGTATAGACGACGCGGTAAGGCGTGTACTCAGGCTGAAATACAGGCTCGGACTGTTCGGTACTCCTAATACTTATGTCAAGGACTATCCGGACTTTGCATGTGAGGAGTATGCTGAGCTTGCCGTCCGTGCCGCGGAAGAGTCGGAAGTTCTGTTGAAAAACGACGGAATCCTTCCTTTGAAAAAAGGTGTGAAGATTCTTGTCACTGGTCCGAACGCGAACTCGATGCGTTGCCTTAACGGAGGCTGGAGCTATTCTTGGCAGGGACATCTCACTGACAGGTTCGCTCAGAAATACAATACTGTATATGAGGCTGTCAGCAATAAGTTCGGCAAAGGCAATGTGATCCTGGAGCAAGGTGTCACCTATGTCGCAGAAGGAAGCTATGAGGATGAGAACGCTCCGGAGATAGAGAAGGCAGTAAGGGCAGCCAAAGGTGTGGACGTGATTCTTGCATGCGTAGGGGAGAATTCATACTGTGAGACTCCGGGTAATCTTTCCGACCTTGCGCTATCAGTGAACCAGCGTGACCTTGTGAAGGCCCTGTACAGGACGGGCAAGCCGATAGTGCTTGTAATCAATGGAGGGCGTCCGCGTCTTGTAAGCGACATCGAGCCGTTGTCCAAGGCAGTGATAGACATACTTCTTCCTGGAAACTACGGGGCCGACGCCCTTGCGAACATCCTTGCCGGAGACGCCAACCCGAGCGCGAGGATGCCGTACACCTACCCTAAGAACCAGGCCGGGCTTACCACATACGACTACAGGGTGAGCGAGGAGGCTGACAAGATGGAAGGTGCGTATGACTATGACGCCGTGGTGTCTGTACAGTGGCCGTTCGGATATGGTCAGAGCTATACTACCTTTGAATATTCCGACGTGAGATGTTCGGCTGAAAAGTTCACTGCGGATACTCCTCTGGTGTTCTCCGTTGATGTCACGAACACCGGAAAGGTGGCCGGCAAGGAAGTCGTCATGCTGTTCAGCCGTGACATGGTGGCCTCTATGGTGCCTGAAAACAGACGCCTCAGAGCCTTTGAGAAGATTGAATTGCAGCCTGGCGAAACCAAGACCGTCAACCTTGAGATATCAGGAAAGGACTTGGCCTTTGTAGGTCCAGACGGGGAGTGGGTACTTGAGGCCGGAGAGTTCCGTATGCAGGTCGGCAACCGTACAGTCATGATAGAATGTACACGTACCGAAAAGCTCGGACTCAACAAATGATACTGATGGCCTCCGGGCCGTCCAAAACAAAACGCCTGACAAGGAGCATCTTGCTTCTGTCAGGCGTTTTTTGATGTGCTCCGGACGGGAATCGAACCCGTACGGACATTGCTGCCCACAGGATTTTCTTGCTACTCTTGCTTTTACACAAGCCGGCTTCATCCGTAATGCTAAGCCGTTGTAGTCTGGACTATTTCATGACCGTGCACTTATGTGTTTAGGCCCTCCCTGTATAGTCTCTGCGCCATTTATCAGTCGAAACTGAATTTAGTAAGTCATCGCCAAAACATACATTTCTGTATGTGAGGTTTCTGTTTGTTAGGGGAGTTCTACTTACAAAGTTTCCTTTGTAGCACTCTTGTTATTTTTACCCCTATAGCTATCCGTCAAAGCATGGCAGTTCGGACATAGTATCGAAAGGTTTTCCAAACGATTATCCCGGTTGTCACCATTTATGTGATGAATTTCCAATGGGATTTTATGTCCTAACCATTCTGTATTTCCGCAACGTTCACATTTCTTTTCTTTGAGATTATCTTGGAAAAGCCTCAATTTCAATTTGTATGATTGAAAAGTGGATCCTTTAACCAAAATTTCCTGTATTTCTTTGGGTTTGGTCGGTCTGAAATTCAGACCTGTATTCCAGCCTTGCCCTCTGAAATGAGAAATGTCAATATTGTATTGGTCTATAGCATTGTGCATCAGTTTATAGTTTCCACCACACGGCTTCAAACCTAAAAATCTACACATACCAGCAATACTGAAAGAACTTTTTGCAGCTGCTTCGTAAATATCCTTGTTTCTTTTGACCCTCATATAATGAGTATTTGATGTCTTTGAAAGCAAGGAGACGGATGTCAATAGAGACAAAACTTAAAAGTCCTGCGTGTCTACCTATTCCACCACCAGAGCAATCCGCGGCAAAGATACTGAAAAAATTGTATATTCGCAGAAAAATCAATTGATATGGACAAGAAACTGATGGACAATCCTTATTATGCAAAGGCAATAGAGTATATAAATACTCACGATCTCAATGCGCTTGAACCGGGAAAACATTTGATTGACGGAGAGAATCTGTTTGTCAATATAGTTGACAGCAATATGAAGACACCTGAGCAGTCGCGCCTTGAGGTACACGACAGATATATCGACATTCAGGTACCTCTTTCAAAGGAAGAAACTTTCGGAGTCGCTCCACGAAGCAGCTGCAAAGAGCCTGACGGAGAGATGAACGTCGAGAAGGACATCCTGTTCTACAGGGATCCTGTGACAGAGACGATAACCGCAGCTCCAGGAGAAGTTGTCACATTCGCTCCTGAGACAGCACATGCTCCTCTGATAGGAGAGGGTACGATCCACAAGGCCATCTTCAAGGTCAAAGTGGTGTAGCCTGCTGTATGCACGTTGTATTCCGGAATCCGGAGCTACCAGCACCAGGAAGCGGAATATCCGATAAGAAATGAATTGAGGAAAGGCTTTTGCTGAGAGAAACTGAATGTTTCGTATTCGACCAAAGCCTTTATTCTGAAATTCTCTCCTGCACGCAACGCCACTGAAATCTCCGCTATCGCGTCAATGCCGTTCCCCAGTCTGTGCCAGGCATATCCGAGCATTGCCTTCAGGTTGAATTCCACCAATTTGGGGAATGGATACACCCAGAAACCTCCGATATGTGCGTTGTACATATTGAACGAACTGCCCCCCCCGAATACCAGCGCGTTGACACTTGTCCGGAACGCGATGCCTGTCCGTGGAATGAGCGGAATATTTACCTCGACTCCTGCCGAGCTCCCGCGCTGCGGCAGGACATTGTCCTGCTTCTCTGATTTCCATCCCAATATGTATCTTCTTGCGAAAAACAGCCCTGCCTCATAATACTTGTGCTCAGGGTCGTATGCGAACATATCAGGTTTCTCATATCCGTCCGATATGTGTTTTTCCTTGAAAATCAGGTCTGACAGAAAATATCCCAGGTGTACCGAACCGATGCCTATCGCGGCTCCTGCGGTGACATCGCTCATCCAGTGCCTGTTGTTCATGATTCTTGACACACCCACCAGTGCCGCTATTGAATATCCTCCGATGCTCAGCCATGGCTTTTCCCATCCGTATTCCTTATGGAGCATCGTCGCTGTCACAAACGCGGTGGCCGTATGGCCGGAAGGGAAGGAGTTGCGGCTGGTTTCATCCGGTCTCATCCGTCGTACTGAATATTTCAGCCCGTTGATGGCTCCTGTCATAATGGCTGCGGAGAAAGCGTCTGCTACAATCATTCTGCCCCATGAGCTTCTTCCTTCGTATCCGTGCCTTTTAAGTCCGGCTTTGACACCGAGCATAATCACGGCCGGTACATATTGTATATAGTCGTCGTATTTATAGTGGAAATTCGGGATCGCATTGTTCCTTGCTGTCCTTATATCAGTGTCAATTGACATTTTCTGTATGTTTGCAACCGTCTGTGCCGGCAGATGCCTGCTTACTGATATGATAAATGCAGCCAGAACTATAAGGAAACGTAGTGTATTCATAGGCAACGGTTTCAATATGGGTACAGGTGAATGTTGAAATAAACTGCAAGTGTTTCTGCAAAATTAAAAAATTGTTCAATTGTCCACAAATTTATCCGGAATAGCCGCAAAATTTGTAAATTTGTAAGAATTTGAGATTATATGAGGATAGCGTTCGACGGAAAGAAAGCGGCAAAGAACAAAGCCGGTCTTGGCAACTACAGCAGATTTATAATAAGGTGTATGGCAGAAAGGTATCCGGACTGCCAGTTTGATGTATATGTGGGAGCCAACAAAGATTCCGTGCTTCTGTCGTCACTGAAGCGGCTGCCGAATGTGAACATCTGCCGTCCGACCCATCCTTTGTTGAAATATTCCTATACTCTGTGGAGCCTTTTCGGCATTCCTTACGAATTGAAGAAAAGGAAGACCGACATCTACCACGGCCTTTCCAATGAACTTCCATGGAATATAGCACGTGCCGGAGATACCGGAAGCGTAGTCACAATACACGATCTTATATTTCTGACGTTTCCCCATACATACAGCTGGGCGGACAGGCATATCTATAATATCAAATTCCGTAAAGCCTGCAGGATTGCAGACCGTATAATTTCAGTGAGCCGTTTTACCGCCACTGAGATAGTCAAGCATTACTTTACCCCAAAGGAAAAGATATCGCTTGCATATCAGGGATGCGATTGGTCTTTCAGGGAGAAATGCTCAAAAGGATTCAAGGACCTTGTGAGGGAACGCTATTCTCTGCCTTCCTCTTATATACTGAGTGTCGGTACTATTGAAGAGCGTAAAAATACCGCGCTTCTTGTGAAGGCCCTTCAGCATATAGACAATATCGATGTCGTGCTGGTCGGAAAAAGGACCAGATATACTGAATATGTCGAAAGGACTGCTGCTGAGTGCGGCGTTTCCGACCGTGTCCATATCCTCAGCGGTGTGGATTTCAAAGAGCTTCCTGCGGTTTACCAGATGGCATCGGCATTTGTATATCCGTCACGTATAGAAGGATTCGGAATCCCTGTGCTTGAAGCTCTGTGCAGCGGAATCCCTGTGATTGCCGCTTCGGGTTCGTGCCTTGAGGAAGCAGGCGGTGATGCTGCCCTTTATGTGGATCCGGATGACGACAGACAACTTGCAGAATACCTCAAGACGGTTCTTGCGGATGAAAATATGCGCAGGGATATGGTTGCCAAGGGGTATGCCCAGGTAGAGCGGTTTACGGACGCTTCGCTTGCTGAAAAGATTATGTCAATATACGAGGATGTCATTGCCAGACGGAGGCAAGGGCAGACGCGCTGATTCTTGTCTCTGGAGGAAACGCTTTCCTTAACGCACTGTAGCAGGATGCCATAGTCGCTCCTGTCGTGAACACATCGTCAATCAGAAGTATATGTCTGATTTTGGGGTCAGGACGTTTTCTGACTTCAAATGCACCTGATACATTGCGGTATTTGTGCTCCACGTCGAGTTTTGTCTGTGTTGATGTCTTGCGTTTTCTTGCGAGCATACCGGTGACCACCGGTGCCCCTATTTCTTTTGCTGCCGCCTTTGCTATAACCTCAGCCTGGTTATATCCCCTTTTCCATTTCCTGGTCCAGTGAAGAGGTACCGGGATGATCGCGTCCACATCTTTATAAAGCCCGGACTGCGCGAGCCTTTTGCCCAACAGACATCCGAAATGTCTGCCTATTGCCGTGTCTCCCTCGTATTTCAGCCTGTGGCATATATGCTTGTATCCTGCATCAGCACCGTATATGAACAGGGCTGCCGCATATTCGTAACGTATCCGCTCCGCCTGCAGGGTCTCCAATGTCTTGCCTGAACTGTCTATATCCTTTTGGATCAGTGCATTGTATCTGTCCGCCATAGGGTTGTGGTGCATATTCCAGTTGTAGGTGAAAGGGATGTCATCTTCACAGTACATACACAGATGCTGTTCGTTGACAAGCAGTTTCCTGCCGCATACAACACACGTCCTCGGCATTATGATGTCGAGGACGGAGTTGAAGATATATCTTATTCCTGGCATTCTGACAATGTTATATGCCCAGTTCGGAAATGATCCTGTCCATTCCTGCATATCGGTCAAGAACCCAGAGGATATAACGTATGTCGACACATACGCATTTGTTGTATCCGCTGATATATGCCGCATCGCTTGACAGCGATTCCTTGTTGCCGTCAAATGCAAGGCCTATCAGTTCTCCACGCGAGTTCAGTACCGGAGATCCTGAATTTCCTCCTGTAATGTCGTTGTCCGTGAGGAAGTCGACATACATTTGCGCCTTGTCGGATTTCCGGTTCTCATTGAAGCCCCAGCGTCCCCAGTCTTTCGTTTCAAGCAGGGTTTTCTGACGTTCATCAAGATTGAATTCATACGACTGAGGATCATATTTTTCCAGGATACCCTCCGGAGTAGTCCTCCAGGATGTCATCACGGCATCGTATGGCTCAAGCTCGCCGACGGTGCCGTATGTTATCCTCATAGTCGAGTTGGCGTCAGGAGCCTGAGGAATTCCTTTGTCTTCACGCATCTGATACAGGGCGCGCGTGTATTCCGTTTTAAGGGAAAGCAGGTCGTTTTCACCTTCTATCCCGGCTATCGCGTTGTTGAATACCGTGATGTGCATATTGAAGAACTTGAATATCGGATCCGCATAGTATTCCTCCATCGTATGCTCTTCACGGATAAATTTGTCCAGACGTTCCTTTTCTGTGAGGAAACTGTTTTCCCAGAGATAGTCCGCAATGCCGTTCAGGTCGGCTTTTCCGTCCGAGGTGAATCTTTCAAGCATTTCTTTCTGGAAGTCTGTCATCCAGCGTCTGTCAAGCAGTGTGTAATAGTTGACCACGGAGTTCCGGAACAGGTCGCGCTCGACATCAAGGTCAAATCTTTCAAGCTCTTTCATCAGATTTACCTTGATGGAAGGGTATTCTATGCCGCAGAACCTGTGTCTGCAGCAGCATTCAATCTCTTCTTTTGGAGGCTGTCCGTTCAGAGGTTTCCTTCCGGAAAATCCCTGTCTGCGCAACATCTCATTTCTGAGGTTGTTGATCCTGTTTACAAATCTGGATATGGCCGAGCCGCTGACAAGAGTCTCGCGGTAGATTACTGAATTCCGTTTGATGTCCTCGATTCTGCTGAATTTGTCAGCCATTGACGGAATCAGGTCGCCCCATTGGGTCTTCCTCTCGGGCGAAGCGTCGATCCATTCCTGCATCTGCTGCTCCTGCAGCTCTTTTGCCTCTTTGACTTTGAATCTGTTGTTGCAGAGCACCTGTCCTTCATTCAGTTCCTGTACATTGCTCAGACTGAAAAAGAAATCCGAGTACAGCAGCCTTATTGAAGGGGCTGTTTCCATCCATCTGCGGATGATGTCCATTTTCTGTTTGCGTATGGCATTCGATATCGGAAGGGATACCCGTGTGCTGTAGTCCAGGTCAAATGAACTGCTGTATCTGTCTGTCCTTCCCGGGTAGCCGATGACCATAGTATAGTCTCCGGGTCTGTATCCTTCAAGGGAGATGTCAAGCTTTTTCTTGGGATTCAGAGGAATATTGCTTTCGGAATATTCTTTTGCCGGTCTGCCTTCCGGTGAAGTGTAGACACGGTACAGTGCGAAATCTCCTTTGTGCTGAGGCCACTCCCAGTTGTCTATATCTCCTCCGAAAGCGGCTATCGACACTGGAGGCGCAGCGACAAGGCGTATGTCGGAATATACTTCGTATAGCGCGATATAATATCTGGAGCCTTTCCACATTGAGGCAAGGGATGCTTCATAGCCTGTCTCCGTGCTGTATTTTTTCTCAAGTATGAAGCTGAGCTTCCGGCCTCCTATCGGGGTACCCTGCTTTTTTGCATCTTCCCTTATTGCTTTGACTTCATCGGTAACATCGATTACTCTTTTGAGGAACAATACGTTTTTGCCTTTGATGTGGATTTCTTCATCGGCTTCCATCGCCCAGAATCCTTCTTCCAGATAGTTGTGCTCATCGGTGCTGAGTGAATGCACGTCACCGTAGGCGCAATGGTGGTTGGTGATCAGAAGACCGTTGTCCGATATGATGCTTCCGGTACATCCGAAATCCAGTGATACTATAGCGTCTGAAATGGTCGCCCCCTCAGCATCGGCGTTGTAGATTTCATTGGCTGAGAGCTCAAGCCCCCTTTCCTGCATTTTCTTTTCAAGTGCTGAATTGATTGCGTGGATCATCCACATCCCCTCATCAGCTTTTGCCGTAAAAGACGAAACGATTGCTGTCGTGATGCACACGGCAGCAATCGCTATGGATTTTATCTTTCTGTCCATTGCAAGATTCAGTCTTTGTATTCGTATGATGTACCCGGTTGTGTGAAGCCTATTTTTGCATCCACTTCACGGACGTCATCCTTCTTGAATGTAATGGTCCAGGTCTCCATCGTCATCAGCTTCCAGAGCTCTTCCTCTGTCATAGGAGCTGTGTATCTGATTCTGATGGAAGGCACAAGGTCATCATTAAGCTGAAGATATATGCCTATGATCCCATCGTGTTTTGAGAGGTGGTTGCTCAGATAAGGCATATTCCTGGTGATGATAGGCTTCTCGTAGTTGGCGTTCGGGATTTCGTAGACAAACTGTTTCTTTCCGGAAGCTTCCTCTACTCTGCTTTTGAACTCCGCCTTGAACGGATTGAACATATATCTGATATAGTCTTCGCAGGAGATGAACTCCTCCCCGTCCTCAAGTCTTACGAATTCATAGTCTACATCTATTTCCCTGGTGCCGCCGCCGTGTACAGGCATAACGAGCTTTTTCATCTCCACGGTTTCCTCAAACCAGTCTTCATCAAGGTTCTCGGAAGGATCCATATATACCCTGACGATCAGAGGACACTCGTATTCTGTCTCGACGCCATAGATTTTCTTGCCTGTGCCGCGCATCTGGAGACCGAGATAATTGATGTCCATCTTGTCGTACATCTTCTCTGTCCTGATCGTCACGATCTTTATGCTGTCTGTCTGATGGTGGTCCGGAGTGTTGACCTTGAATTTTGACGGTTCGTAGATCGCCCTTTGTATCTGTTCCGGAGTAATCTGCGCTGGGTTGTATGTCACGACAGCCCTGTGGTGGTGTACAAATGTCTTGACTCCGTATATTCCGGCGATCTTCTGGAGCTTTGCTTTGAAAGCCATTGAGCTTCCATAGCATTTAACTGAACGCAGTCCTGTGATTTCCATCTTCTCCAGAGAAGACACGTCCACAAGTTTAGTGACTGTGCCGTCTTCCGCAGTCTGTTCCGTTCCCCAGGTCACGTCGATTGTAGGAAGCTCGATTTTGCTTCCGATCCAGATTCCGAGAACAATCAGAACCACAGAAATGACCGCCGGTACAAACTCCAAGAGTCCTCCTTTGCATCTGCGTCCCACTCCGGTTTTCAATGCTCCGGTAGGGCAGGTCGCTACGCACTCTCCGCACAGCGTGCAGTCTACCGAGTTGATTCTGCCTCCTTTGGCCGAATTGATATCAATGTGGTAAGGGCATCGCCTGTTGCAGGCACCGCAATGGTTGCACTGGCTCTGCTCCTTGACTATATGAAGAATCTGCATTTTCGGTCTGGAGTTGAAAATCTCAAGCAGGTATCCTGTAAGACAGAATACTCCAAGAAGCACAAACCAAGGAATATTCACTCCGAGAAGACCGAGTATATAATAAATAGCGAAAAGACCGATGATCCATATCCAGAATTTGAATGAATTGGAAATCGCTCCGAGCGGGCAGAGGTATCTGCACCAGAACCTGTCTATGATAAAGCTCAGGACAAGCACTGCTACAAGGGAGGCGATTGACATCCAAAGTACGATTTCGCCTTTGAACCCTGTGGCCACGGCATAATAGGGGTCAAGCTTTTTGCAGAAAAGCTCGCTTGTGCTCGCTGTCATATAGAAAATCAGGAAAAGCAGCCCGTATTTGAATATCCTGAGAATCTTGTCGAGTACAGAACCGTTGCGGACGTCTATGCTCTTTATCCGGATGGCTTTGCGGAGTCTTGTCAGAAGGTCCTCAACTGAACCTATAGGACAGATCAGTCCGCAGAAAAGTTTGCTGAACAGGACTACGGCTGCAGCAAGGGCTATACCCATCATTATCTGGAGTGAACTCATACTGCACGGAAGCGATCCCCTTACCATATAGGTTGTAAGGGCTTCCAGACCTCCCATAGGGCAGAGAGCCTCCGGGTCAACCGGTTCCTTTGACGGGATCAGTCCAGTGATAAATACGACCAGGGCGAGAAGAATTCCCCATTGAAGGAGGTGCTTCGGCCAGTTCCTGATGATTGTAGATTTTTTAGCCATAATATTTTGTTTTATAATTCCCTGAATATTGAAATATATCTGTCGCCGTTATTGAGTTTCCTCGCAGTTTTCTGTACGTCCTTGGCCGTGATGCTTCTGATGACCTTTTCATAGTCATAGCTGAAATCCTCGCCGTCCATGATTGTGCTTATGCCTTCATTGAGCTTTGTCCGGAGAGAAATTTCCCTGTCCGCTTTCTTTTCATTGCGGTGTTTTATAAAATATTTTACCGCGGCTTCCATTTCGTCTCTTGAAGGTCCTGAAGCTGACATTTCATTCATAAGTGTCCGTACGTCCTCCACAAGAATATCCGTCATCTCAGGTCTTGTCTGGAAACTGACTGAAGATTCGGTAGTTCCTTTGCAGTCGGCGTACCTATCTGACGAGAACTGGACATAATATGTCCCTCCGCGTACTTCCCTGATCTGGTTCAAAGCCCTGTTGCCCATAATGTAGTCAAGAATTTCCAATGTGATCCTGCTTTTCGGGTCCTGAGGCAGCTTTGTACAGAAGCAATAGCGCACATCACTTTTCGGGGCTGACGCGGCTGAATAGGTCCTGTCCAGAATGACCGTTCCTCTGTACGCCGGAACCAGCGGGCTGTATTCGGCTTTCCTGGCATCTGTCTCTCCGCTTAATGATGCGATATATCTGCAGGCAAGGTCCTTTACAGTCTCCCTGTCCAGATCACTGGAAACAAAAATAGTCATTTTGTCTAAAGCGGAAAAGCTGCGTCTGAAAATCTGTTTTACGAAATCATAATCGACGTTGCTGACTTGAGCTGAATCCGGATCTGAAAGCCACGGGTCATTACCGTATTTCAATGTGGTTCTTTCCTCCTCGAAACGCCTGATGTTATTCTTTCCTTTTCTGATAAGGTTTATATTGTCCATTTTATATTTTTCAAGGGTCTCCTCTGTCGAGAAGTTCGGTGACATCAATTGCGTATAAGTCATTCTGAACGCTCTTTCGGCATCCTTTTCATCGGCAAGAACGTTGACGGAAGAATATTTCCTTCCGAACTTCACGGTCAGTAAGACATCTCCGGAACCTGACGCGCTCTTCATTTCCATCTTGTCCATATTACCGAGTCCAAGATACCTGTCAAGGAAATATCTGGCCATTATGGATTCTCCTTTATATTCCTGAGGGAATGCCCCGTATCCTGTCTCAAACAGTGCTGTCATGGCCAGGTGGACATTGGACTTGACTTTTTCGGAAGGGAGCCAGTATACTCTGACCCCGTTGCTCAATGTCCAGATTTCCCCTTCGACATTTTTCAATGGCCTGCATTTTACTATTTGTCCGGCTTCCGGGACCGTATCAAGTTCAAGTGTCTTGTATGATATATATTCCGGTTCCAGTACTACACTGTCCTGCCCGGCGATTATTTCTTTCATCCTTTCCACGGACGGAAGTTTGTATTCGTCTGTGGTGTTGATGCTGAATGAGTATATTTTCTCGCTTTCTGTGAACATTTTGCTGATATATCCCTGCGCAAAGTCAAAGGAAAGTTCATCAAGAATGTCCTTCTGGAGTTTTTTGTAATCGGACGGCATTATGCAAGGTATTCCACGGAGAAAATGCTCCTTGCAGAAATTTACCTTTTCCTTTGATGTCACGTCGTCCGGTGACGGCAGGGCATTGAGCCTGTTCTTTTTGTATGTGGCGGATTTCGCCTCATTGAATTCGTCTTCCGTGATTCCGAAGTCTGTAATGCGTCTGATTTCTCTGGCGTAGAAAGCCAAAGCCTCTTCCGAAAGGGTATCAGCCTTTGGCGACATAGTGAACATGGATGTATAGAAATCCACATTTGACGGGTTGGTCACAAGAACTGCAGACTTCAGCGGTGAGTCTTCTTTTCTGGCTGCCCTCTTGAAGCGTTCCTCGACGACGGCTGTGACTATCTGTCTTGCAAACAGGTCCTGCAGATAAAAGACGCTTCCCCTTTCTTCACGTGTAGGGAAAGGCTGTCTGTGTATTACTTTCAATGTGTGATATTTGATTTCCGGATCAATCATATTCTCGAACAGAGGCTCTTCCAGGGAAGGAATAGGGTAAACCTCCTTTTCCGCCGGATTGTCCTGCTTCCTGATGTCGGAAAACATTTCCCTGACCTTGTCTTCCATAGAAGATGTGTCGAAATCACCGACCACGATTATGGCCTGAAGGTCAGGCCTGTACCATTTGTGATAGAAGTCGAGGATTTCATCGCGTCTGAATCCGTTGATTATTTCAAGTGTGCCGAGGACTGTTCTCTCGTTGTGTCTGGAACCGTGATATATCAGTTCATTCTGCCTCATTGCCATCCTGCTCCTTGGTTCATCCCTTCTTCTCCATTCCTCGCTTATGACTCCTCTTTCATCGTCCAGTGCCTTCTGCCCGCAGGTGATGTCGCAGGACCAGTCGTGCAGTACCATAAGTACGGAATCCACGAAGGATTCCCTTACAAGAGGGACTGATGAAATATTGTAGACGGTTTCATATTTTGAAGTATAGGCGTTGATATTGTATCCGAACCTTACTCCCTCCTGCTCAAGGAATTCAAGAATCTTCTTGTCCGGGTAATGCTTCGTCCCGTTGAATGCCATGTGTTCAAGGAAATGCGCAAGCCCGTTCTGGTTGTCCTCCTCCTGGAGTGCACCCACATTGTGCACTATATAGAAATCGGCGCATCCTTCGGGCTTTTCATTGTGCCACAGATAATAGGTCAGTCCGTTGTCAAGCTTCCCTATTACGACTTCCGGGTCATCCGCTATGTTTCCCCGGGCGTTGATGTCAGTGCAGACAAATGCCGCTATGACTCCCAGTATGCTGATCAGAAAATTGTTTTTCATCGGATATTGTTGATTTTGTGTTTTCGGCTTGTCAGAATGCGCATCCCAATGTGAATACAAAGCTGTTGCGGAATCCGTTCCCGAGGAATTCAGGAGATTTCAACGCTCTCACATATCTGTCGCTTATGTCTGCATAAATCGAGAAGTTCTTTTTGAACAGACGGGTATATCTGAATGATAATGATGCACCCGCCCTTGAAATGGTCTTGTATTCGAAGTCCCTGTTGAGATATGTCTCCGATGAGCGCGGCGGCTCGGAAGAACTTCCGGAATATACTCCGTCATTTTTTGGATTTCCGGTTCCCATAGCGAATTCTCCGCTTGCTCCGACAGTGAATATGTTGTCGGAAACGGTAAAATTCTTCTTCCCGTATATCTCCGCAGAAAGACAAATGGTGCGGGATTGTCTGTAATGCGGATATATGGTTGTCAGAGTGGAAAGATAGTCTATATCTGCATTGATTCCGTATTCCCATTCCGCCCGGAAATTTTCAATGCCGAGATAGCCGGTATAGGACAGGTTGCCTTTTATTGCCGTTCTTGTCTGTATCTCGTTCTGTCCGAAATATTCGATTACTGTGGCAGAACCGGCCGGGGTCGTCCTTCTGTATATGTTCTCGTTTGTCCTTATGCTTTCATATTCGGCCTTGAGGTGGACTTTGTGCAGATTTTCTGCCCTGTTACGGATAAGAAGATCTCCTGAATAGGACAATGTATATCCTCCATATTCGAAGAAGAGGACGGTTGAAGAACCTTTTTTGCCGTATGAGCCGTCACGTGCAGTAAAAGTGAGTTCGTTGAATACTTTGACTTTTTCTCCTGCCTCGATTTGGACGGACCCTCCATAGAAAAGATTGTCCATTGGCTGTGAGGCGTTTATCGGGATAAAACCGGTATCGCCTGCCAGTCCTTCACGGCGGCCGAAAAGACCTCCATAGTCTATGAATGTAAAATATTGCTTGTCCTTGACGCCGAAAATGTCGGCATTGATTTTCTCGATTGTGTTCCTGAAAAGGAAATCCGCTCCGACAGAAAACTTTTCTGACGGGGAGAATTTTCCTCCGATAGTCATGTCAAGGTCCATCCAGTCGTTATGAAAACGGGGGTCCTTCCGTTTGGCTCCGTATGCAGCCTCATAATCTATTCTTGCTCCGATGGACCATTTCCTGTTGAAACTGTATGAAATGCCTCCGCCAATGATATACTGTTCTTTGTTCTTGGCACCGGTGGTTTCCGGGCTGTCCTCGTAAAAATTGACAGGATTGTATGAGGGGTCCAATAGAATCGGTCCCCCCATATTCTTCCCGTGTGTGTATTTGTAGGCCATTCTGCCGAAGAATGATATCCTGTCTGAAATCCTTACGTAGGATTCTGTGCATAGTCCAGCCTGCAGAGCATTGTCGGAGCCGTTGTTGCCTACAAGTCCTCCGTCATCCTTTCTGAAGAATGCTTCAACGTATGAGGTTCGGTCTGCTTGCAGAGAGCTCAATCCCGAAGCGTTCGATGACGTGAGCCATGGATTGTCCTCCCTGATGAACTGAAAGTCATACATTCCTCTTCTTGGCTGCGCACCGGTTACGGCACAAACTGCCGTCAGAAGCAATGTTGTGCAAAATGTTCTGCAGGTTTTCATTCAACAAAAGATTATATTGAAAATACTTATTTTATTGACGCCTGTCTTCTCTGATGGAAGTCATTTGTCGAGTTGTTGGTGTCCTTGTAGATGATTATGGCTCCGTTCTTTATTGACGCCTCTGCATCTATGCCTGAAGGGTCGGTTGAACCTTCAACATCCACTGTTCCCATAGAATAGTTGTAGATAAGTTTCTCTTTATTGCTTTCTATGGCTTCAGTAGCTTCCTGGTCCACATTCCTGTATACAGAATACCCGAGAGCCTTTGTAAACATGACATATCCGTTGTCAATTTCTGATGTCAGCCTTTTATGGTTTTTGTCACTTGTGGTTGTATAGACTTCAACTCCATCGAGAATCCATTCTACAGGCACCTTGACATTAGGCAGGTTCTGATTCTCTGTATAATCGTAATTTTCTGTATTCTTGGTAAATTCTCCAATATTTGTCTGTTTAAGAATATAGAATGCCGGAGAAATCTGAGAATATGGCCAGGCGCTGCCGAGGCCGTACCTGTATGTCTTGAGATAATGGCTTGACGGGATTGCTGCCGAAGGTGCAGGATATATGGTGGTATTGTTGAATCCTGATTCCGGGTCATACATGCAATAGTATTCACCTTTGCTCAGGTCTACAGAATTGGAATGTATCTGAGTGTGGTCTACGGCTCCTTTCATTGCAATCACTATCTGGGAATAAGGTGGAATCTCGACTGCGGAAGTAAACCACCATATTGCATAGCCTGCCGGAATCCAGCCTTCGGATTCGTATGACAGCCTGCCGTTCACCATATATTTGCTGCTTGAGTTGGAGTTGAAAGGAGTGGCAAATGCGAAACATACGTCAGATGCATCCGCAGTAATGTCCGTATTGTTGTACAGAATCACATATCCGTCATATCCGAAAGTCTTTATCCCGTCATCCTGCAGGCATCCTCCGATATATAGTTCCTTGATTATAATCTGGCTTACTTTGGATGATTTCATCTCTATTTCAAAGGATGCATCCGTGCCGGCTGAAACGGAAATATTGGAATTGAATCCGTTGTATACGGTTGTCGTGTTCTCCCTGTAAGATGCAGACGCTGAATAGAGACCTGACGGCAATATGAATTTTGCGGTGCCTTCCGCATCTGTCTTGGAGTCGTATGATGCGGAACTGTTGTTGTCTTTTACTGTTATTGTAACGTCAGCCTTTTCCAGAGGGGTATCCGCCTCAGTCAGTCTGATTGTTACCTCCGCGGTTTTCGGAGTGTTAAGATTAGGGTCACAAGATACGGCAAATAAAGCAGATGCCATAATCATAAGTGCAATCTTTTTCATAAAATTGGGGATTAAATTAAACATTATATCTGTGTATCAGAATTTCAGCCGAAGTGAAAGCCCGTAATAGAAGAGAGGTATATACGCGCTGACAGAACTGTATGTTTTTGTCTTGGACGAATACACTTTACCTGAGTTGTTGAAGAAATTGTTGGCGAAGAATGAAATGGACGCAATGTTCCCGATTTCTTTCGTTACACTGAAATTGGCTGAGAAATAAGGGGATATGTAGTCTTTTCCGTAATAATATATGAGATTTGTTTGCTGTACAAGTTTGGACAAGTCGTTGTATCTGTTCGGATCGCTGTTTTTCGCTTCGAGCAGATCTGCGAGATAGTTTCTGGGAGTCGGGTCACCGAATTCAATATATGTGTCCGGGAACAGTACGGAATAGGCGTCCCCGTCATATATGGAGGCATCCGTGAATGAAAGTATATTGTCCTTGTCGGAAATCACAAAATTCCTCGGCGTGCCGTCCGTTCTTTCGCTGAGATATCTTGAATAGGACAGGAGACAGGCTTCAAGTCTCATAGACAGTATAAGCCTTACTTTAGGGATGTGGGTGGTGATTGTTATGTTTGTGTTCAGTCTTCTTCTTTCGCTTCCGTTAGACACTTCGTTATCTCCGAAAAAGAATCCCACATATCTATAAGGAGAACCGTCTGACATCAGGTAATTTGATGTGTATTTTTCTTCGACATTGGAACTGACGTATCTGTATCCGTAGAAAGAGCCGTCCCATCTTATGGTCGTGTTGATAGGCTGGATGCGTTTGAAATCCACTGTCCATTCTATTCCGTACCGCGTTATCGGGGAAATGGAGTTGTCGGCTACGGTCTTGGATATAAAAGAATCCCTTGTCGTGTACGGCAAGGTGACCGGTTGGTGTGCCCCTGTCCTGTCGCTGACTGTAACGATGCCTGTGTTCCTGTCAACAGAGAAATTTCTGTCGGATGCCGGAATCTCCAGTCCTTCTACAGCACTTGTTGAAGTGTAGTTATATGAGAACTCCTCGTATGTTGTGTCCATAATATAGGAATTCAGCGTCTGCGTGTAATATCCGGAAAGCGATATCCTGTATCCGTCTATATTGATGTCCATACCGATTTCCGCGGTCCTGTTCTTCTGCCAGCGCAGGTTTGAGTTGTATTCAATGGTATGTGGACGGATATGATATGCATAGAAAGCCCGGCCGTCTTCGATGGCTGACGTGGACGTGAATACAGATCTGTCGTAATATGTAGGCACGGGATACAGTATGGAGTTGGATGGAAGTTTGGATGCTTCTCCCCAGCTTGCGCGGAATGAAAGAGCCTTGACCGTATTCCTGTATCTGTCTTTCGGTGAGAATACTGTATATAGTATGTTGAATCTTGGTGACAGTCCGCTTACTGTCCCGTATTCGGAACCGTTTATCAGAGTGTTGTCATTTCTGAGACCGGCTATAAGGTTGAGTCTCGTCTTTCCTATCGGGATTGTAATGTTTTCTTCCAGATAAACGGAGACATTGTGCATACAAGGCACGTCGCGGTATCTGTATTCCCTGTATGATTCGGTGGTTGACGCGAGGTCGCAGGAATACTGACCTGCACCGAAGTTCTTGCTTGAATTCCAGTCCGCTCCTATCTTCACCCTGTTGTTGATTTTCCCGAATTGCCGTGCCCAGTTAGCCTTGAATTTGAGCGAACCGTTGAATGGCTTGTCATCGGTAACCATTACATAGTTGTAATGACCCGAGGGCAGTATGAGGACCGGTGCATCTGGGTTGTCTTCATATAGGTTTCCGACAAAATAGCCTTCTTCCCGGCCGTGGATAACCGGTGTCCATGCTGACTTCGAATTGTATTTCTTGACTTCTGCCCTCCTGTCGCCGTATGAGAATGAGCCGGACAGTTCTGCATTTGTTATCCATTTTTTGCTCAGCAGCCAGTTCAGGGAGAAGTTGCCTCTAAGGACATTGTCCCTGTTCTTTTCGTATGAGTCAAGATATTGGTCCGGATCTGAAGATGTGTTCATACCTCCTATGTTGCCTGTCAGTCCGATATTGAACCGCAGAGGAAGTTCTGCGAGTACACCATGGCTGAAAAGGTTGCTGTAGGTAAGGGAAATCTGCTTCCTGTCGTATGACAGGTAAGGGGACCTCGGATCTTTTATGGATTTTGCATATTCAAGCCCTGCGTTCAGGAAACCGTGTGACCTGCCGGATTTTGAGCGTCCCAAAGAAAAGCCCTTGCTGGCTGAGGCCTGTTTTGTGTTCGGGTTTGTTGAAAATGTCAGTGTGTATGGGGTCACACCTTTTTGAGTGTTTATCTTGACCACTCCGGAGGTCATATCTCCATACTCCACCGAAGGCACACCGGTGATGATTTCGATTGACTCTACGTTTGTAGAGGAAATGTTGTTCGTTGTCGCTCCCTTGATACCGGAAGATGATGCCGCATCAAAGGAGGCACTGTTGGAAATCCGTACTCCATCAACCTCTACGGCAGTTCCGAGAAATGGATTTCCGTGCTCTGTTGTCCCACCTGCGCGTATATTGAACCTCTGTTCCGTTATCAGAGAGGGATTTACTGTTGCCCCCCCCGGCAGCAGGCTTGACACATCCGCGACGTTCATCATCTGGATGTGGTTGAGAGCGGCCTTGTCGATGGTATGTTTGGTAGTGGCGTTGTCGTCATCGGCCTGTGCGGTAATCACAACGCTTTCAAGCGCAAGGTTGTCTTCCTTGAGGAAAATCTTATAGCTGAGGATGTCCTTGCTGATATTTATCTCTTTCGTGTCGGGTACATAACCAAGGCAGGAGACGCTTATTTCATTGGTCCCTTTCTGTACATTCTGTATCGTGAACTTGCCGTCCGCATCCGCCACAGCCCATTGTTCTGTCTTTGTCAGAGCAATAGTGGCAAATTCAATCGGTTTGCCTGTCACCTTGTCCAGAACCGTCCCGCTTATTGAAAATGTCTGGGCCGTCATCTGGATTGCGATGACGGCCAGCAGAGCTGAAAATATTGTCCTTTTCATTTGTCAAGTTCTTCATTCGTTCTATATGTTTGTGCGGTGCGCCATTTATTTTGATTCCAATGTCTTGCCGTTGTCTTTTGCGACGCACTCTTTCCATTTGTCCGTGTAGCCGGGCTGGGTTATTCCGGCTGGGATGTGGTCTGTGTACTCGTTTGTTACGAATGAACCATCGCTGTTCTGTGCCTTGACGTTGCCGTCTATATATTTGACGAGAAGCAGGGTTTCAAGCTCTGTCCATTTGTTGAAGATTGTCCGAGCGGAATTTACGCTGAAGTCTGTCAGAAGTTTTCTGACTTCAGTATAAGGGTTTTCCGTATGGCGAGCATTGTCGTTGCGGCGGACTATTTTGCGCGGAGCCTCCTTTGCCTGTGCGTAGAGTTCCATCGCCTGTCTGTCAGTCTCTTTGACTGCCTCCATCTGTGAATTTTCCCAGTTGTCTATTTCTTCCCTGACACGTGGTGCCATAATGTTGTACATTCTGTAGCAGGCATTTGCGACACGGTTGCACATCCAGAATGCAGATGTAGGGGAGTAGGTGATCATATTTCCGTTGCCGACTCTGAAGCTTTCAGGCACTTCGTCGGTGCTGGCGTATATAGGTGTAAGGTATGATGTTGCAGCGTCGTCTGTACCGAACCAGATAAGTCCTCCGACCACATCCGGGAAGTTTCCGCGTGACTGTGCAACAAACCAGAAACCTGTCTGCTGGGTTGCGATAGCCCTTTCGTTGACGTAGGTCCTGCCTTCATATTCAAAGTCCATAGGTCTCCACCTGTAAGGAAGAGCGTTGCCTCCGGCACCTATATCGGTGGTCATATCCATAGGAGTACCTTCGAAATGGTCTCTCATCACATCGGCTACGTCTTTGATGCTCAGCTTGCGGGAAGGCTTTACGAAGAGCGGGAACCTTTTGCTCTTGTCGTATCCCATGGCATAGTCTATATAGTCGTATGAATCTGTCGTGATCTCTTTACCGTTCTCATCCTCGAATGTGAACTTGCCGTCACAGAGGATGTTGAATGCCGACCACGCTCTTGATTCGCAGGCTCTCATTCCGCTGAAGTCCAGAGGGGCGTATGTGTCGCAGAAGCTGAATTCTTCGTCCTTGCCGTCGAACCATCCCATTTCACGTGCGAATGATATCACATCAGGAGCATAAAGGCAGTTCTTGTGGTCCTTCAGAGGGAAGGTGCTGATGCGTGCCTGGTTTGCGTGTGCGCATATATATCCGTCAGGGACTCTTCTTGCTACCCAGACTATACCTTTTCTGACATTAACTCCGTTCACGATCTTTGTACCTTTTCCGATAAGGTCCATCACCCAGACTTCGTCCTTGTCTGCGATGGAGAATGATTCACCGCCGGAATAATATCCGTATGTGTTGGCGAGATCCACTATTACCTCGATCGCCTCGCGTGCGGTACGCGCCCTTTGCAGGGCTATGTATATAAGGGAGCCATAATCCATTATGCCGGTCGTGTCGGCAAGCTCGTGACGTCCTCCGTATGTAGTTTCTGCTATGATGAGCTGATGCTCGTTCATATTTCCTACTGTCTGATATGTATATCTCGCCTGAGGTATGTCTCCAAGGTATTTGCCTGTGTCCCATTCATTTACACGAAGCATTGACCCGGCCTCCCATCTTTGTGCCGGATGGAAATACAGTTCTCCGTAAAGCTGATGCGAGTCAGCCGCGTATGAAATGATATTTGAACCGTCCACACTCGCGCCCTTTGTGACGAGGACGTTTGAGCAGGCTTCTGCACGGTTGCTGAAATTCAAGGAGATAAATGCCGCGAAAAGACATACGGCCGAAATGATAGCTTGCTTTTTCATATACTTATTTATATTTTTGCAATCCTCTGATTGCGTTTCGGGGATACGACAACTCACAAAAATAAGAAAAAATATTTATGAACAGAGTATATCTGACCTTGATTTTGATGACTGCGGCATTTTTTGCCGGGCCTGTACTGTGTCCTGCGTATGCACAGGAACAGAATAAGGAACCCGATATTATGGAACTTGCAGAAAATGAGGCCGACAGGCTTCAAAGGCTCCTTGACCTGGATGACTGGCAGACTTTTTATGTGGATTCCACGCTCAAGCACGACTATCCGGCGATGCGTGAGGAGCTTGACAATCTGAGCAAGGCCAAGGTTTCCAATGTGTCGATATATGTTGCCGTTCAGGATAAATGGATGGAGGCCATAGACAAGTCGTATAGGACTATTTTCGATGACAGGCAGTGGGCTGCGTATCTGAAGTCCGGTGCGGCCAAGCAGCAGAAGGCGCGCGCCAAACGCAAGGAGAAGGCTGAAGGCAAAAAATCAAAATAATCTGGAATATGGATTTTCTTGAAGTTGTTGAAAAAAGGCACAGTGTCAGGAAGTTTGCTGACAAGCCTGTGGAAAAAGAACTGATTGATACGATCATACGCATTGCGGAGACTGCCCCGTCGTCAAAGAATACGAGGAGTTCCGCATTTATGATAATAGAAGACCGCGATACGATTGCTGCCATTTCTGAAATGAGAGATTCCGGTTCGTCTTTTGTCAAAGACGCGCCTGCCGTCATCGTTGTTATGGGCGATGAGTCAAAGACAGATCTTTGGGTGGACAACTGCGCGATATCGACCACTTTCATCCAGCTTGCAGCTACGGCTATGGAGCTTGGCAGCTGCTGGGTTCACGTGAACGGCCGTCCGCGCAGCAGGACCGATATGTCCGCCGGCAATGCTGAAGACTATCTCAGGGAGCTTCTTGGTGTCAAGGACGGCATCAGAATCCTGTGTGTCGTGGCATTGGGCTATCCTGCCGAAAACTGATGTCAAATGAATGGTTCAGAATGACAAGGTAATGGAAATTTGATTACCTTTGCCAGCTGATGTAAAGATTGAAGTATGAGAGAAAGAATAGAAGCTATCCTTGCTGAGATAAATGATCTCAAATGCAGGAAGGAACAGGAAATAGAGGAGGCGAGAGTACGTCTTCTTGGTAAAAAGGGTGAGGTTACGAAGCTTTTTGAGGAGTTCAGGTCTGTGGCTCCCGAGTTGAAGAAAGAGTTCGGCAAGAGCCTGAATGAACTGAAGAACCTTGCTTCGGCCAAGATTGAAGAATTGCGTAATGCTTTGGAGAACAGTGCCGAGGCTTCTGCACCGTCTTTTGACCTTACGAAGCCGGGAGACAGCTATCCGCTTGGTTCCCGCCATCCTGTGTCAATCGTGCGTGAGGAAATCGTTGCTATTTTCCGCAAGCTTGGATATGATGTGGCGGAAGGTCCTGAAGTTGAGGATGACTGGCACGTTTTCGAGGCTCTCAATTTCCCTCCTGAGCATCCTGCCCGTGAAATGCAGGATACATTCTTTGTTACATCCGGAGAGAATCCTATTCTTCTCCGTACCCATACTTCTTCAGTTCAGGTGCGTGCAATGGAGACAATGCCTCTTCCTATAAGGATTGTCTGCCCTGGACGTGTCTTCCGCAACGAGGCCATTTCCGCCCGTGCACACTGTATCTTCCATCAGGTCGAGGGACTTTATATAGATGAAAATGTGACATTCGCCGATATGAAGCAGGCAATTTTGCTTTTTGCCCGTGAAATGTTCGGGTCGGAGACCCGGATCCGTATGAGACCTTCATACTTCCCGTTCACTGAGCCTTCTGCTGAGGTTGACGTGAGCTGCAACATCTGCCACGGAAAGGGATGCAACATCTGCAAGGGTACAGGCTGGCTTGAAATTCTCGGATGCGGAATGGTTGACCCTAATGTGCTTGAGGCATCCGGAATCGACAGCAAGAAATATAGCGGATTCGCATTCGGAATGGGTGTAGAGCGTATCGCGATGCTCAAGTGGCAGGTAAAGGATCTCCGTAACTACTTTGAGAATGACTTGCGTTTCCTGAAAGAATTTGAGACGAACATCTGATCAGGATGTTGAAATATTTAAGGGGGTTGAAGCTAAGTTAAAACCAAATTTATTTTAGTTTCTTCACCTCCGATTTATGAGGAGTGATTCACTGGGATGAGTCACTCCTTTTTTCAAATTTATTCTTGATTTATAAATGTCCATTATACCTATAAATGCAAAACTAAACGGCTGTAAAGCGATATGCCATTCCCGAAAGTTTTTTGTCTAACTTCGGGGTATGTCAAAAATATTAATTAAGCCTCTTTTTCTTGTTTTTCGGTGAGATCAAACTTGTTTCCGGATATTCAATTCCCGGAGAGCTGCTCTGACTTTTGGGTAGTTTGGTTTTGAATTTATAAGTCAAGGATTAAATTAGAAAAAGAGTAGTTGTAGTGAACTTTTATTCATTCCTTTTGTTCTTTCCATTTGGCTCAATGTAGAATCCTGATTGTTTTTTCATTTTTCCGCTATGGTAGATGTTTTCTGCTGCTGGAACTTCCCGTGACTGCACAAGGTGTTGTGTGTGGGCTTTTGTGTACGGCTCGTGCAGGTGGGTGAGCGGTCAGAGGTGTATTCTCCGGCTGTGGTGCCTGGCGTGCAAATATCTCCGCGCGTCTGAATATGAAGAAAGGGGTGTCCCTTGCGTCCCCGAATTGCGCTATTGGTGTTTTTGACCTTGGTATTGAACGGCTCGGCGCAGGCTCTGACAGGAGGGTCTCTGCAATGTGTTGGCTATCAATCAATTGCAGAACAGTATATCTTATATGGAATATACTGTTTTGTAACTTGTTGAGCTTCATTGAATTGCAGGAACCCACCTGTCTGCTGTGCCGTGCACCGGACATACTTTCAGGGTAGTATGACACTACAAAAGACAATATAATCAAGCATTATAGCATAGTACAACAACAGGCACTGAGACCGTGGAACCACTGTGCTCCGTAACCGGACACTGCACCAACACATCGTTTGGATTCCAAAATATGCCGTCTCCAATGCCCGCATCATTTCTTTTAACTATATTTTTATGATTTTTAAAAGAAAGCCCGCAAAAAATTTGCAGAGTAAAAAATAATGCCTATCTTTGCAGTCCCATTTGAAAACAATGTGCAGAAATTTTGTGCAAGGTGAGAGCAATGGAAGTTTATTTACATTGCTGAGTCGCAGTCAAAATTAGCGCAACTTTCAAAGAAAATTGCGGAAATAGCTCAGTTGGTAGAGCACAACCTTGCCAAGGTTGGGGTCGCGAGTTCGAGTCTCGTTTTCCGCTCCAAGAATCACAGGCTTTCAGAATTTCTCTGAAGGCCTTTTTGTGTATATCAATGAGTTATCCCACCTGTGCGAGCGGGGTATAATTGCCAAAAGTGGTTGGTAAAATGGTATAATTGCCAAAAGTGGTTGGTAAAATCGTTGTATCTTGTTAATATCCTGCGACATATAGAAATTAGATGAAA
>VSOK01000108.1 GCA_009774765.1 Bacteroidales bacterium | reverse complement strand
CGCCAGAATCGGACTCCCCGCAGGCATCTGGTAATACCGGAATTCTATCCTGGGCGTTTTCTTCTTATTCCTGTTCATACAGAGCCTCCCTTATCTTTTCAGCACTATGGAAAAATATGTCCTTTCCAGGTGTCCTGCTTATTTATCCGGCGATATTGCCGCACAGTTCCTTTCCCATGCCCCGGAATAATAACGCGCCGCTCCCACAAGCGCGGCGCACACCCATGTGAGCGGTGAAACAAACCAAAGTCCCCGATAACCGAACAGCCTGGAAAATAAAACCGCACAGCCAATCCGGGTCACAACTTCGCTCACCCCCATAAGCACTGTAACCGTTATATCTCCTGATGCGCGCAGAATATTATGATATATGGTCAGGATTCCTCCTGCCAGAAAGAACAGGGTAAAGACGCGCATATACTCTGTCCCCAGCCTGACCGCCTCCGGTGTCCGGGTAAATGCTTCCATAATGGATCTGGATGACAGAAAAACCAGCGGGCAGAAAACTCCGTAGCAGATCACATTCATCAGATAGGCGCACCGCACTCCCTGTCTGACCCGCCTAAAATCTCCGGCCCCCACATTCTGGCCTGCAAATGTCCCAAGTGAAGAGCCGATGGAATCCGCCAGCTGAAAGCCCATTCCTTCCACCCTGACGCAGACGCCGTAAGCGACAATCATCGCTGTCCCGTAAGTGTTAATAACCGCCTGCAATGTCATATCCGATACGGAAATAATACTCATCTGCAGCCCTGTGGGCAGTCCATAGCGCAGCAGCCGTCCGATCAAATGCCAGTCCGGTTTCCAGTCCTTCCTTTGTATCCTTAAAAACGGAAGGATTTTCAGCGCGTATACAAGGCAGCATACACCGGAGATAAGCTGCGCCAGTACGGTAGCAAGCGCCGCGCCTGCAGCTCCCATAGGAATCCACGCCACTAAAGCGATATCCAGCACTATATTCAATATGCTGGAAATTAGCCTGTTAGCAAGCACTGGTTTCAATCCTTTCAATGCTATTTTATGTATGTGTGGTTTTTCCTCAGCCGGTGTATGTCTTGCTATCTCTATAAAAGCGAAAAAGAAAGAAATCCGAGCCATCGGTCCTAGTGCTACCGTATCTGCTCTGCTGGGCATCGGTGAACCTGCCTTATTCGGAGTGATCCTGCGTTATGGCATGAAACCATTTCTCCTTAGCTGTTCTATCAATGGTATAGCTGGTATGATTGCCATGTTGTTAGGCATGAAAGGCACTGGCAATGGTATTACCACAATTCCGGGTATGCTGCTGTATATATATACTCCATCCCAACTGATTATGTATGTAATACTTTCCCTTGCTACTTTTATCACTGCTTTCTGCTTATGCTGGTTTTTTGCAGTACCTCCAGAAGTTATGGAAACCGACCATGCCGTTAAAAAAGATATTCCAGCACCTGCTCCGATACCTTTCCCGGATGTACTGGGTGCTGCAGCCCAAGGAACTTTCGTCCCTATGGAAGAAATTCCCGATCCGACATTTTCTCAAGGCGTTCTTGGTGTATGCTGTGGTATCGAACCGGAAACGGGCAAAGTTTATTCCCCTATGGACGGCACAATCAGTCAGCTCGCTGATACACTTCATGCTGTAGGTATCGAAGCGAGTGGTGTGGAACTGCTGATCCATGTAGGGATTAATACTGTGGGAATGAATGGAAACGGATTTAAAAGCCATATTACAGAAGGACAAACAGTAAAAAAAGGCGACCTCCTGCTGACTATGGATTTGGAAAAAATCAAAGCGGCTGGACACCCTGCAACCATTATGGTAATCGTTACTAATTCTGATGATCTGTCATCTGTTGAAGCTTCCGCTTCTGGTAAACTTATGCCTGGTGATCCGCTAATGCGTCTGAAAGCATAACAACACCTTTCCATATGAAAAGAACCGCCCAAAAGAGCGGCTCTTTTCATTCTTGACAATTATAAGTGTCTGGAATAAAATATTTTTATGTGAAATTGTAAATTGAATTAAATTTTATGGTAAATATCCGTTCTGTTTAATATAAGCTATCCATGATTCCGTAAATAAAGAAAGGAGGGATTGCCGTGGTCAGTATGCAGGATATTGCCGACAAAGCAGGCGTTTCTAGAGTAACTGTTTCCAGAGTTCTTTCTAACCACCCTTCTGTCAAAGCAGAAACAAGGCAAAAAGTGCTCCACTGGGTAAAAGAACTAGATTATGAACCGAATCTCATTGCCCAAAGCCTAGCTGGAAACCGAACAAATATCATCGGTCTGCTGGTTCCGGAAATTGCCTACCCTTTTTTTAGCGAAATTATAGAGTCTATAGAAAATCAGGCATTTTATGAAGGATATAGTATTATTATCTGCAATACACACCGCAGTCTGGATAAAGAAAAAAATATTCTTGCCCAGCTACGCCAACGAAAAGTAGACGGCGTAATTGCAGTTCCGGTTTCTACAAAACAAAGCCTGTCTGCTTACCAGCGTCTACTGGTTCCAGCAGTGATGATCACCAAACGAATGGAAGGATTTAGCAGCGTATATATCTCTCATTATAATGGTGGTCAGCAAATAGCCCGGCACTTTCTAAATATGGGTTTTCAAAAAATAGGATATATTGGTCCTACCAGAGAATCTACTTCAGCTTTAAAATATGCTGGGTTTCAACAATTTTTGTCCGCCAACCAGATAAATCTGACTGACGTAATCGAATGTCCAGCACCGAAAAATCTAAATGCCAGCATGGTCTATAAACTGGTAAAACAATACGCAGCAAATTCCGGTCTGCATTGTGAAGCGTATCTGGCCAATGATGATATCACCGCCTGTGAAGCTATTACTGCTTTTCGTGAATTAGGCTATGCAATTCCGCAGGACATTGCCATTGCTGGTTTTGATAATTCCCTTCTAGCCAAAGAAATCAGCCCCAAACTCACTGCTTTAGCACAGCCTTTGGATGAAATCGGAAAAAAATCGGTAGAAATCCTACTGGATCAGATAAATAATGGTACAGAACCATGTATGTATGAATTAGAGTCCCGTGTTATTGCAAGAGAATCTACAATTCGTTTTGTTTCTACCTGACAAATTTATTTAAAATCCTTTTGGCTTTATATGGTCAATTTTTACACTTTAATAGGGGTGTTTTCACCGGACGTCAGAAACGACCAGATAATAAAACACCCCAACGTCAAATACCTGCTTTCTTTTTCATCGTTGCATACTACTTTAGGCATTGACATCACTCCAATCTATAATCTTTTTTACCTTATCTGTTTTAGCTATGGCTGTTCGCAGTTCCTGCCTTGTATTCACATTCGGTCTTAAAACTTTTGCATCCAATGTGTGTAATGCCTCCAGCACGTTGGATTTACCCCCCTCCATTTGGACCATAAATTACCGATACTGGCAAAAAATTTTCTTCATCTTCTGCTTTAATAATTCTATCTCTATGTTCCATAATAGCTGCAGCCTGCATATCAAAAGTTATTTCCTCACGAATACTTTTATAATTTTTCCCCTACTCATATGCACAAAAAATAAAAGGCATAGCAACCACTACCCCTTACATCTCTTATCGTTTCAACAATTTCTCAACTCTCTATTTTTATTTTATAAACAACAACAGATTAGATTTTCTGCAAACAATCCTATACTCTGTTCTGACACTTTAACTCGGTGCACTGAGCCGGCGTTTTCGCCGCAGGCTACTGTCAAAACGCTGGCTCAGTGTTACCGAGCGAGTGACGCAGAACATTGTGGTGTAATAAACTACAAATCTCAACCTTGGAGCTTCCCCAAAGCATTTAGACCAGAAAATCTAATCTTTTTCAAAATTATACCATATTTTTTAAATATGTCAACTATATTTTTAAATTTCCTTTGATTAGGCTTTTGGAAATGAAGTACTGCAAAGGGGATTCTTTTACCGGACGCCAGATTCGAAAATGGTGGGCAGCCTGCTGTTCCGGTTTCCAAAAAGCAAGAAGTTCTAAGACTTCTGCCTT
>VSOK01000107.1 GCA_009774765.1 Bacteroidales bacterium | reverse complement strand
TATGCTCAACATACCAATATTGATATTGCTCTTAACTTTGTCAAAGAAGCAATTCAAATCGCTCCTGTTTACTATGTGACAGGCAATCACGAAGCCAGCTTATCACAGTATGACAGACTGAAGGATGGGCTGGAGTCGGTTGGCGTATCCGTGCTTGATGATAGGGTGGTGGAATTAGAGCGTGACGGCGAAAAGATTACTCTCATCGGACTTTCCGATCCTGACTTTACGGTGAAGGGTGATGTGTTTGGGGAAGTACCCGCCATGATCAACACAAAGCTGGAGAAACTGACCAATATGGAAAATAGCTATACGATTCTGCTCTCACATCGACCTGAATTGTTTGAAAGTTATGTAAGCAGCGGTATTGATCTCATATTATGCGGCCATGCACATGGCGGTCAGTTCCGACTCCCGTTTATAGGCGGTCTGATTGCTCCAAACCAAGGACTGTTTCCAAAGTATGATGCAGGGGTATTTTCAGATCACAATACGCACATGATTGTGAGTCGCGGCCTCGGAAATAGCATCATACCGTTTCGTTTTAACAACAGACCGGAGATTGTTTTAGTTGAACTATGTGCAGAACAGTGAAAATTCCTATATGAAAGGCAGGGGATAAACATAGTCAGTTTTTATATAGTCAGGCATGGACAAACTCTTTTGAACAGTTTGGATCGAGCACAGGGATGGGCCGATTCACCACTTACTGATGCCGGGAAGCAAACTGCTGTTGACTTAGGAGAAAAGCTAAAAAATGTTGATTTTGATGTGGCTTACACAAGCGATATGTTACGGACTATGCAAACAGCAGAATTGATATTGAAGGCAAATGCAAAACCATCCACACCGATAAAAATTGATGTACGACTGCGGGAATGGTGTTTAGGGAACATGGAAGCGGAGCACAACCCTGTTTTTATTCAAAATGTTGCTGAATGGTTGGGTGGAATTGATTCCTTTACAGAATTGAATGTGCGGCTTCCTGATGTTGCGGACGCTATTTTTAAGCATGATACCACCGGGATGGCAGAATTGTTTTCTACCATCGAGAACCGCCTTAAATCGGTGTTTTTAGATGCCGTTCAAAAACGCAAAGTGGAAAAAGACAGCAACATATTGGTAGTAACTCACGCCTTTGCTATCAAGACAATATTCTACCTGTTCGCGTCGGAGCAATTAGAAAAGATAGGAAAAGTAAAAAACGCAGCAGTTTCTATGCTCACATTCGATGGTGAAGATTTTTTCTTGGATCCAGACATATTACAATAGTATTAATATCAACATTATGAACTGCTCTACATATCTGCAAACCAGAATGTGAAATAAAAAATTATATTAGTAATGGTTCAAATCAATAATAAAAATCGTTATACATCATGTTCTTTTGGAAGACAATAGGTAATCTCTAAAAACCTCGAATTTTGTTAAATGCACATTCAAGAAATGGCTTTGTTATGTGATTGCATTCTTCATCATATAGGGTTTTTAGAGGTTTCCAATATACACTTGATACTATTCTACTAAAAGAAAGAGGTTTTGCCTACACCAAGTGTAACCAAGCACAAGCAAGAAAATTAACTTTAAACAAGTTTACTACCTTTTGATTTTTACTTTTCGAGGGTTCAAAAGTGAACATCAGGGTTCAAATACTTTTTGGAGAGGGTTCAAAAGTGAACACCCCTCTGCCAATTATTATAGATTTTTTAACTGCCCACAAAGCCAGTAAGGACTTCCGGCAACACTCAATGTGCCGGAAGCCCTTGTTTTCAGTGGTTTTCCGATATTCTGTTCCTGCCCTTTGTATCAAATTTGCAATTTACATTTCCACATAGAAATCCTTCAGAATCAGTTCCTCGTGATTTTCCATATAGATCCGAAGCATTTCCTTCTGGTTTGTAATACTGTCACTCTCTGCTTTATCACCATCCTCCCTGGAAAGCCGGATATAGGCTGCCGTACTGTAATAGTGAATCATAGGCCCCACCCCGCCTGTTTTCTGCCACCGTGCCCTGCGTCAATAATCACGGTTCTTTTATGGTTTTCTCCCTCTACCCGACTGCCGGATACCTTTTTCCAGCCCCTTTCTGCCAGAATACATGCACACAGAATCAGGACTACCGACATCAGCAGCTCCAATTTTTTTCTTTCCAACATAATAAAACCGCCGCACATACTTTCTGTAAAGTATATGCGGCGGACATTTTCCTATGACTGGCTGCTTTTCAGTATCTTTAATTCACATATTTCAGAATCACATCCCAAATAGAAGGCCTCTCATAACCCAGTCTCCACGATGCAACCCCTGCCAGGTTATATTGTTTTATCAGCTTCATTTTTTCCTCTATAGAGCGTTCCTCCTCCATCCACATCTGATAAATACTGCCTTCATATTCCAGTTCTATATAATATTGATGTGTCTGCTCATCCCAGGTCGGCTCTACCTCATTATTCGCAGCCTTTGCATCTGCGCCATCCATTCCAAGCGCCTCGCTGCTCACCTCGCCGTCTTCATCTGTTCTCCAGAACCTGGTGTAAAACGGAACTGCGTTAATTACTCTTTCTGCCGGAACCTCCTCCAATGTTTTTTTGATACCCTGCTCTACAAATCCGTAAGAAGCTACGGACCCTGCAGTCTCTGAACCGGCATAATGCTCATCATATCCCATAATAATTACATAATCTGCGAAAACTCCCTGCTCTGCCCTGTAATATTGACTGGAAGAAGATGGGGGAACATAGTTGTCCACAGAAAGCACAATATTATTAATCCGGCACATAATCGACAGCTCCCTGATAAACTCAATAT
>VSOK01000106.1 GCA_009774765.1 Bacteroidales bacterium | reverse complement strand
TTATCTAGGCTTCCGCCTCTATGATTAGAGTGGAGGTGCCGGCTCTTATCTGCCGGGTATATTCATGTAACTCTTTGTCGCGTTTTTCACTTTCTTTCATCAAAGTACGGTAAGCCAGAAGGGGTTCTTCCATCCGCAGTAACTCCCACATCGGTTGCATCCTGTGGGTGATTTCACGCAACTTCTGCCGGTCGCCGTTTTTTATGGCGGCATCAAGTTCCTCCCTGTCCCTTTCCGACTGGGATATAAAGGATAGCAGTGCCTTGTGCTTGTCACTGACCTCGGAAAGTACCGAGCTGAAATCAACCTCCGGCTTTTCCTCCCGCCTGTTTGTCTTTATCCTCGAAAGCAGACCGAGCAGTTCCGAGGAAGAAAACGGCTTATAGATGTAGTCCGTAAATCCGGCATGGAGAAAAGCCTCCTTGTCCCTGTCACCACGCGCGGTCATGGCAATAATGGGAATCGTGCGGGAGTTCCCGATATTCGAACGACGCAACAGGGCCAGCAAGTCGAAGCCGTTGGTTCCCGGCATCTGAATGTCGGAAAGCAGCAGGTTATAATCCTTGCCCCGCATCGCCTTGACCACATCTTTGGTGGTTGTGCAGACCGTACAATTCATGCCGTTGCGCTCTAACATTTCCTTTATCACGTCCAGCAGCATCGCATCGTCATCAATGACAAGCACATTCTGAGGCAGATGTGCAGGGTGTGGTATTGTCAAGCTCTCGCTTTCTACCGTTTCGTCCGTGGTTTTCAATGGAAGCGTCACGCGGAACGTGCTGCCCCGATTTATACCGCTCGTCACATCTATTGTCCCGCCAAGCAGGTTGACAAGACCTTTTGTTATCGGCAGGCCTAATCCGAAGCCCTCCGCGTTCCTGACGGAACCCAACCGTTCAAACGGACGGAATATACGTGAAAGCGCGTCTTCACTCATGCCTATGCCGGTATCCTTGACTTCCAACAGCAACTTGCCCTCGCCATAATGGGCATTCAGGCTTATGGTTCCGGTTTCCGTGAATTTGACGGCATTGCTGAGCAGGTTGTCTAAAATTTGCTCAATCCGGTCTACATCACCGTAGAGTTTGACATCGGTATCGGTAAAATCGTGGCTGAACAGGATACCTTTGTTATTGACCACATGG
Source organism: Bacteroidales bacterium (assembly GCA_009774765.1). Taxonomy (GTDB): domain Bacteria; phylum Bacteroidota; class Bacteroidia; order Bacteroidales; family UBA932; genus Cryptobacteroides. Next base: position 20,157 of record VSOK01000106.1, on the reverse strand, counting down.
GAGAAGCCAAAGGCTATGCGTTCCAGCAGAGCATTCAGGTTGAACGGCACATCGTTGCGGGTTTCCTTGGCCTCGTTCAGGCGGTACACGTCCAACAGGTTGTTAAGCAGGTGTACAACGTGTCGGCACACAATCCTGATGTTGTTCAGGTGTGTGTTCCTGCGTTTCTTTTCCCGGGTATCCACGGCAAGTTCCGCACTGCCGCTGATAACGTTCAGAGGGGCGCGAATGTCATGGGAGATTGTCAGGATGATATTCTTCCGCATCTCCAGCAGCGCGATGTTCTGCTCTATCGTCTCCTCCAGATGCTTCTTGTTCTTTGCCTTTACCTTAATATCCCGTTGGATGACAAGATACAAAACAACCAGAAGGATGATTGAGAATACAATCAAACCGGTAATGACAAGGGAAGAGTGTTCGTAGGACGCTTTCAGACGTTCCTCCTTGTTTCGGAAGGCAGTCCATGTCTGTTCATCCAAACTCGTAATCAGCATACGCAGTTTCCTGTTGAGTTCCTTATTACATAACCGCAGACTGTCTGTATAAGTATCTATGTCCCGTTGCTGTTCATTCATCAAGGAAATCAGGTTTTTATCCAACGAGGTTTGCCGGGTTGTGACAACGGGTATCTGTACGGTTTCCTTGCCTCCGAAGAATCCGGCGATGCCTTTCTTTTTACGGGTAACTGTCCGGGTAGTTGTTTGTTTCGTTACGGTTGGTTGCAGATTGAACAAGAGACTGTCAGTTCTCTTTTGCTCCCTGGACGCTTCCATTATTTGAAACAAATGTTCTTCTTTGGCTGTCAATAAGGTACGAAGTGAGTCAATTTGCACAGGTTGTATGAAATCACTACATTGTGTACGCAAGACTTGCAGCATGGAATCAGTCCGTACACGACGTTCCCGGTAAGCCAGAGAATCCTCATTGTTCCACACCAAGACGGATTCACCGTATGTCACCAACGCAGTAACATAGCGGTGGGCAGTATTGATATTGTGTTGGGTTTGAAAAATAGAAATTGACTCGTTTTCTATTTTTTGTACACGGTTACGTTCATGCAGAACAATAGCGACCATACTACCGATGATCGCCATCAAGAGGAAATATCCTATAAAGATCTTATGCTGCAAAAGTATCTTCATTCGTCTTTGAGTTTTTTACAATCCATATGCTCACTTCATAAAGTACCCACATCGGCAGTGCTACCAGCGAAAGCGTGAACACGTCCGATGTCGGCGTAATAATCGCGGCAACAATAAGAATAATCACAATGGCGTGTTTGCGATACTTGCGCATGAAATCCGCTGAAAGGAATCCCAATTTGGCAAACAGCCACGATAAGATGGGTATCTCGAAGACGATGCCCATCGCAAGGCACATCATTACAAGTGTAGAGATATACGATTCGAGAGAAATGAGATTATCCACATCACCACTAACCTGATAAGTTCCCAAGAAGCGGAATGTCAGCGGAAAGATCAGAAAGTAACTGATAAGCACACCCAAGCCGAACATCATATAGCCTCCTCCGACCACCCGTGTTACATACCGCCGTTCATTTTCGTACAGCGCAGGGGAAACGAACCGGAACAATTGATAAAGGATATAAGGCGAAGCACACAACACTCCGGCGCACAATGCTGTCTTCATGTGGATGATGAACTGCTGTGCCAAGCCAGTATTGATAAGCCTGACAGAAAACGGCTCTACCGTACCTCCCGCCCATGCCGCCATGCGGTCAAGTAGCCGATAGGTAACAAAACCGTCTTCTTTCGGTGCAAGCACGATAGAGAATAGTTCTTCCTTGAAAAAGAATGCCGCGAAGCCGAACACGACGGCTACGGCGACAATCTTAACGATTGCCGTCCGAAGCACGTCCAGATGCTCCCAAAAGGATTGTGTGTTCGTCTCGTTTGCCATACGGTTATTGCTTTTGTTCAGTGTCCTTGATTTCCTCTATCTCTTTTTCCACATTGTTCATTCCCTCTTTGAAGGAGCGCACGCCCTTGCCGAGTCCTTTCATCAATTCAGGAATTTTCTTGCCGCCGAAGAACAGCAGCACGACCAATGCGATTACAAGTACCTCCGACATGCCGAGGCCGCCGATAAATAGTGGTGTCATGGTGTTTTTTATTTAGAGTTATTGAATGTAAATTCCAACCGGCTCTCCATCTCGTCAAAAACCGTCAAATCTGATGTCACTTTCCCTATCGGAATAATCCGCATGGTCAGTTGTCCCATACTTGGGTCATCGGCTTTGGCATAAAAAATGGCTATCGTGTTGTTGGATGGGCAATAAGTTATATCGCCATTTTCAAAATGGAGTTGCCCTTCTTCTGTATTGGTGGGACGTTGTGGCATAGAACCATAGTATTCGCGGCCGCCATATCGTCCCAAAGTTGCTTTAAGAGGAAACATTCCCCTGATTTCGTTTGCCAATGGAGTTTCAAGCCATGTCCCGGTAAATGTACGTCCTCCGGCAGTAACAGTTATTGTTTTGCCTTGTGGTTCTTCACGTTCGATACCAATTTTCTTGAGCCAATTCTGAACTTGTGTCTCAGCAGACGGAACATCGGATGCAAGCAAGGCAATACCGTCAAGTGTCGTAGCTCCGGAAACTGCGTTTTTTACAGTCGTGAAACTACGTCCGGCTCCGTAACCGTCATGCGTGCAGAATGGAATGACTTTCTTGCCACTCATATCATAGGAAAGGAATGACTTAATTGCCTGCGGAACGTCAACTGCCCATACTGGATATCCAATGAATATTGTCTCGTAATCGGCCATGTTCTCGATTTTTGACTTTAATGCCGGAAGGGTTCCGGCAGCTTGTTCGGTATGGTTAAGATCGCGCACATCATCAAAATCAACAGGATAGCGACTGGAGGTCTCTATAAGGTGAATATCACCGCCCACCGCTTTTTGAATATATTGGGCTACGACCTCGGTCGTACCATATCTGTTGCCGTTGCTAACAAGGATGCTTGCTCCTGTTGATGCATCTACATCAGCGGGATAGTCCGTGTTGCCCCAACGACTGAAATAGGCGATGAGAATCTTGCCGTTTCCGGGAGTTACAGGGTTTTCCGGATTGTCATTTCCTCCATTGTCGTCTCCATTACCGTTATCATTACCATTGTCACCGGGCTGTTCCGGTACTTCCGGCAACGGTCCATTGTCGTTGTCCCCGCAACTTGAGAATACAAGCGAAGGGACAAGTAACATCATTGCAATAAAAAAGCGTTTCATCATCTTATATTGATTTTGCGGGTTAGTGAATATTTGCCGTTGTTTGCCTGCGCGATATAAATGCCGGGAGCAATAGTAGCGGTGCTTACTTGACTTTCAGTTGTTTCCATCACCTTGCTTCCTGAGAGATTGTAGAGTGCAAGCGTATTGAAATCACCGTTAACACCTATCATTCCGTTTGAGGTTACAATCTCAAATTCATTGTTGGCGGTAATAGAAGCAACCGCTGTGGTCAGGTCATCGTAATGAATATTTTCGAGCCAAGACGAAATCATTGATGCGGCGTTTGAAGTCTGCGATGATCGAATCCAAAGATTAGGCTCCAAGAAATTGCCTTCCGGGATAAGGCGTTTGGCATCAGCCACAACACCGCTGATTCCGCTGCTGGCACTCGATACTATCACACCTATGTTCTTTCCTGCCATCTGGGGACCATAGGTGAACAGGAATGTCTGTAACGGGGCAGCCATCTGACTCCACCAAAGCGGGGCTGCAATTATTACCATATCGTAGTCGTCCATATTCACCTCCACCGGATCAATCGCTGGATATGAAGAGGCATCGTTGGGGTTAGCTTTGATAGCGTTGAGAAGCTGTGTACCGAGAGCGTAATTGTTCGCCGCATAGTCAAGACCTTTTTCAGCAGGTTCAATTTCAACGACATCAGCGTCAATCTGTGAACGAAGAGCCGTAACAATGCGCTCCACATTATTGGTGTAGCTGTAATAAGCCACAAGCGTTTTTGCGTTCATGGCTGCGGCACATAACATCGCAGTCATCGTTATCATCAGTTTTTTCATTGCCGTGATATGAGTTTTGAGTTTAATACTTTATATCCTTAAGCCAGCCCTCGATAAGAGATTTAGCATTTGAGGTCTGCGATGAACGAATCCAGAGATTTGGCTCTACAAATTTGCCTTCGGGTATAAGACGTTTTGCGTCAGCTACCACGCCACTGATTCCGCTGCTGGCACTTGAAACAATCACTCCAATTTTCTTGTCTTTCATTTGAGAGCCATATTGGAACAGGAATGTTTGGAACGGGGCTGCCATTTGGCTCCACCAAAGCGGAGCGGCTATGATGACCATATCATATTGTGTCATATCTATTTCCACTTTGTCTATAGCAGGATACGATGATTCACTGTTCGGATTGGCTTTGATCGCGTTAAGAAGCTGTGTGCCGAGCGCATAGTTGTTTGCAGCATAATCAAGACCTTTCTGTGCCGGTTCTATCTCAACTACGTCAGCCTCAATCTGAGAACGCAGTTCGGTGACTATACGCTCTACATTGTTCGTATAGCTATAATAAGCCACCAATGTCTTTCCCGTAGGATTGGGGGTATCGGGGTCTTTAGGATTATCCGGGTCATTACCGTCATCCGGATTATTTGGATTGTCGGGTGTGTCCGGAATTTCTGTTCCCGGTACATCCGGTTCGTTATCATCGGGAGAACAGGCACTCAAGCCTACCGCCACGAAAGCGGCAAATAATAAATACAGGTACTTTTTCATATCGTTTCTTACTTTTTTGATGAATTTATATTAGTTACTTTTTATGATTTCTATCTGTTTGAGCCATTTTTCCACATCTGTACGGGAACTTTCAGCTCGACTGCCATACACAGCCAAACTGCCGAGTATTGTTGAGTTCGGGCATACCGAATGGATGTCATTGACACTTTGAGCTGTACCGCTGCCTCCATGTGTACAGAACGGTGCTATGGCTTTGCCCGACAGATTGTAACTTGCCAAAAAACTTTTCATGGCAGGGGTAAGATGTCCGCCCCAGATAGGTGTGCCGACAATCAGCGTGTCGTATTCGTCCATATTGTCCACCTTCGTTTTCAGTTCTGGGCGATAATCACTTGCCAGTTCTCCCGGTGCTATCTGGGTCACTTCCTCGTATGTATCAGGATAAGGAATGACCGTTTCCACTTCCACAATGTCACCGCCTATCAGATCGTGGATATGGTTGGCTACCGTCTTGGTATTACCGCCCCACGAAAAATAGACAATCAGAGTTTTTCCAGCATCACCGGATAGATTACTTCCCGGCTCTGTCGTTGTCGGTTCGTCGCTGCTGCACGAGGTTACTGCAAACAGCAGCATAATCAGAAATGATAAAAAACTTTTCTTACGCATATTGTTATCTTATTGAATTGGTTCACACTGCAAAATTACAGCGAATACCACAAGCGGACTTTGTTATAAAGTTCAATTTAATTTGCTGAGAAGTTCAAAATTTAAATTCCGCCATCTGATTTCTTTTTCCATCGGTTCTTGCAGAAGGTCAAGCATATCCATCTGACATTTTCCTGCAAAATCGAACAAGGTGGGAATATAGCGTTCATCCGTATTCAACAGAGCATAGACGGCTTCCATCATTTTAAGACGCAGGACTTTATCAGATAGTTCCTGCCCACTTTGCATGTATGGAATCCATGACTGGAAGATACTCTTTATATCGGAAGTCTGTTCCAACCGATGCAATGCAGATAATTCCTCTACCGATAACTTACGGTCGGATTCCGGCAATGTCTGGTAGTATTCGCACAAAAAATCTCGCGGAAGAGAGAAAAACAGTACACTGCAATGGGTATCCCTTTCCGGTTCTGCATAAAGATGTGAATAGCTATCCTTTCCTATGAATGCACTTTCTCCGCCCACCATACTCAGTGTCTCACCGCATTGGTTTCTCAGATGTAACCGTCCGCTGTATAGATAGACCAATGTGTGATTTTGAAAAAGATGATAGGCGTGTGACACCACATCTATTGTATCATGGAAATATATATTCTGTTCTGTACTCATAGGTTATCTTAGTGTAGAAAGGCTGACAAGATGCGCAGGATTGGTACGCACCATAAAATCCACCTGTTGTTGTGAGAGTCTGTTTTCAAGCAACGCAAGGATGCAACGGCGCATACCTTCAACAGGGTGTGGCATCCCCACCTGACCGAGATCTGTCGTTATGATGCTATGCTCTGGAGCGATACGGGCAAAGTCTGCAAATTCGCTATCACTCATCCGCTCAAAGTCGGGTAATCCTGTACCGGGTCCCCATAGATTGGTAATGTAACTGTATTCGACCCATGCACCGAGGTCTATACATCGTTTAATCTGGTCATGGGTCATTTTCCAGATACCTGAATTGGCATGGGTTACTACAAATTTTTTCACCCCGACCTCACGGGCTTTACGAGCCATCACAACGCTTTCTTCGGGAGAAGAGTGTCCGGTGGCAAAAATGATGTTTGCCTCTGCGCATATTTCCATTACGCGGACAACTTCCGGTAAAACCGCCCCATTTTCGTCCAATATCGCTATTCCCTCTTTCTTACCGTGATAACGGACATTCTGATAGACAGCATCCTGCGTCGGCATCCAGATACAACGGCAAAGATTATCGGTTGTGGCAACGGCTTTTTCCGCTGCGAACACATTGACCTTATCTCCGTGTACGCGGTTCATGCACAGACTGCCAAACACTTCAAAATCGGGAAGTTCCTGACGAATCAGATAGGCACGGTCATGGCAACTGAAATCATTTGATTTGAACAGCATGGATTTATAGCCCGCCTTATGTGCCGCACGTGCAAACTCCAGTTCATTTCCCAAACGGGCTTTGGAATCGGGAGCCGCGTGCAGATGAATGTCGCTGACACCTCGCAATAAACTATCTGCTTCAAAAGAATCAGGATTCTCATTAACAGGGAATAACGATACTTGTGCTTGCGAAGGCAATACACCCGAAAGCAATATGGCTCCTCCGGCCATCATGGAGTTGCGGATAAACTCCCTTCGGGACAGATCTTGCTTATTTTTCATCACCTTTTTCATTATTCAGATTTGCAATACCGAGTTTTTGCAACCATGCCACGACACGGTCATATGTGGTATCGTATGTTCCGCGACGAATCTGTATGCCCTCCAATACGGTCGATTGCGGACAAAGCGAGCGGACAAGCCGGTAACTTGCCTCGGCTGAGCTGGTTCCACTCGTGCAGAACGGCACGACGGTTTTTCCTGCAAGGTCGTGAGTCGTCAAAAAAGAACGGATAGGCGGTGCCGCCGTTTCCACCCAAATCGGGTAGCCAATAAAAACCACATCATACGAAGATATATCTTCGATTTTTGTTGTCAAAGGAGGGCAATATTCGGATGCCACTTCCTTGCGGATCTGTTCCAGCAGCGTATCATAATCATCGGTATAAGTATCTACGGTTTTGATTTCCACAAGGTCACTTTTCACCGTTTCATGTATGTATCCGGCGATAGTACGGGTATTTCCCGTATGGGAGAAATAGACGACCAATACCTTTTTATCCCCGGATGGCTCAACCGGCTCTTCCGGTTTTTCTTCAGAAGGAGTGTCCGGTAATTCTGTCCGTGGTTCATCGGCAGAACAGCCGGTTGTGGCTAACATGAGCCATGCAAAGAAAAATAAGAGTTTCGTTTTCATATCTTTTATTCTTTAATTATTTCTTAGTGCAAAGGTAAAAGTAAAGCCCCGCAACGTATTTGTTGCGAGGCTCAATGTGTTTTGTTCTAAAGTTCAAGTATAAAATACTCGTCATTGAAACGAGATTCTATTTCTTTTCAAGAGTCTTTTTAAGGAAACCCTCTATTCTATCGAACGGAATAACATCCAGATTGTCGTACAAATCGACGTGATTCGCTCCGGGAATAATCAGCAATTCCTTATTTTCGGTAGTCAGGCGTTTGTAAGCATCCTCGCTGAAATAGCGCGAGTGAGCCTTTTCACCGTGAATCAACAGCACTGCACTGCGGATTTCTCCGATATAGGTGAGCAGCGGCATATTGATGAACGAAAGCACACTGGTCTTGGAGATTCCATTGTTCGAGTTTGGCGAACGGCGGTGATAGCCGCGCTCGGTCTTGTAATAATCGTGGTACTCCTTGACGAATTGCGGCGCATCTTCGGGAACAGGGTCAAGCACTCCACCGTCACGTTCGGAGCAACCGTTTCGGTAGTCTTTCGTGCGCTGTTCGTTAAGAGCCTGACGAAGTTTGTAACGGGCATCCGCATTGTCGTTTGCATCGAAATACCCATTGGCATTTACCCGGCTCATGTCATACATGGTGGATGTTACCGTTGCCTTGATGCGCGGATCATTGGCGGCTGCATTGAGTGCGAAACCACCCCAACCGCAAATGCCGAGAATGCCGATGCGCTCCGAATCGACATCTTCACGGGAGGTCAGATAATCGACCGCCGCACTGAAATCCTCCGTGCTGATTTCGGGCGATGTGAGATAACGGGGTGTGCCACTGCTTTCGCCATAATAGGACGGGTCAAACGCGATGGTCAAAAAACCACGCTCTGCAAGGGTCTGGGCATAACGGCCTGATACCTGCTCTTTTGTTGCTCCGTATGGACCGCTTACCGCAATGGCAGCCAAACGGTCTTGTGCATTTTTCGGCTTGTAAAGGTCTGCGGCAAGCGTGATGCCGTAACGGTTGTGGAACGTAATTTTCGTGTGTTCCACTTTATCGCTCTGCGGGAAGGTCTTGTCCCACTCCTGCGTTAATTCCAAAGTATTCATATCCGTTGATTTTGATGTTTCCTGTGCCATGACATTCGTAAAAGTCAGGAATGTCAGTAAGGCGATTGTTTGCAATCTCATAGGCACATTATTTTACTTTATAGCGAAGCCAGACAATATCGGTTTCCCATTGCTCCACACTCTCCAGTTTCAGTTTATAGGGATTGCTGCCGCGGTCGGTCACACCGTCGAACATGGCTGTCTGTCCAGTACGCCCGTCAATACCGGGAGCCACCATGACGCTTGCCTCGTCCACCAGTCCGGCTTCGAGGAAACCGCCACAGATATGACCTCCGCCCACGATGGCAAGGCGTTCCACGCCAAATTCGTCATGGAGGATTTCCATCGCTCTTGGCATATCTATATGTGCGCTGCCTGTTGCAATCCAAGAGATACCCATATTGTCAAGAATATCGACATACTGTTGAGTGGCATCCTCGCTGATGATGCACAACACCGGATGACCTTCAGCCTCGTTTGATTTCCAGTGCATCTTGCCGTGCGTATCCACCACGATAGTATATTCATCGGCTTTCTGTGCGATATGGAACGATTCCTTGCCGATGGTAGTTCCAGTATAAGCCGAAGCATCTTCGGTATTTACAGCCGGGCACTCCAATTCCGCTGTCACTCGTCCCGATAGTTTGGAACAAGCTCCCAAACGCTCAAGTGCGATATAATACTCGTCTGTACTGAGTTGTCCTACTACCGGGCAGTCGATGCACCCGTCAATAGTAGTCATCATGTGGGTAATGATATATGGTCTCATCTGTTTATTTATCGGTTAATTGTTTTAATGTCCTACTTGTTTCTGCTGCTCGGCATTGTAACGGTCGCCGACTACCGGGATGGTTGCCACACGCTGTTCCAACTCCTTCCATTCACTTTCGGAGAGCGTGAAATCAAGTGTACGGAGGTTTTCTTCCAAGTGCGAGAGTTTTGTTGTTCCGGGAATAGGCACAATCCACGGGGCTTTCTGCAACAGCCATCCGAGTGCCACCTGTGCCGAGGTCATGCCCCGTGTGCGGCCGAAGTCCTGAAGCACATTCACGATACGGTAGTTCGCACGCATGGCTTCTGGCTGGAAGCGCGGCAGGGTCTGGCGGTTATCATTGTTCGGGTCGAAAACGGTGTATTCGTTGATACAGCCACCGAGGAAACCACGATTGATGGGACTATATGGAACAAATCCGATGCCGAGTTCACGGCAGGTATCAAGCACTCCATTCTCTTCCACCAAACGGTGCATCAGGTGGTATTCGCTTTGGATTGCGGTCAGTGGTTGCACTGCGTGAGCCTTACGGATGGTCTCCGGATTGACCTCACACAATCCCCATCTCTGCACTTTGCCTTCCTTAATCAGATCGCCGATGCACTGCGCCACTTCCTCGATAGGCGTGTTGCGGTCGAAACGGTGCTGGTAGAACATCGGGATGGAGTCAATGCGAAGGCGGCGGAGTGATTCCTCGCAATAGCGGCGGATGGTTGCCGGACGGCTGTCCTGCCTCCCCGTTCCCTTACCGTTAATGACTTCATGCCCGAATTTGGTAGTGACATTGACTCGGTTTTTATAGGGCGCAAGGACTTCTCCTGCAAATTCCTCATTGTTGAGAGGACCATAAATAATGGCGGTGTCAAACAAGGTCACACCTCGGTCAACTGCTTCCGCAATAACGCGCTGGCGTGTTTTTTTATCGGGGTATTGGCTACGGTTGTAGGTCATGCCCATTACGCCGAAACCGAGTGCCGACACATCAAAAGCGGCCTTGCTTGTACCGAGCGTGCGGTACTGCATATCCTTGTTTTTTACCGGAGATGCGGATGTTCCATTAAGAACGGCATTCGCTGCCTGTACCTTGTTGATGGCAGGTTGTATGGTCAACGCTGCTCCGAATGCTGCTGCGGTTTTCAGAAATCCACGGCGGCTGATTCCTTCTTTATTTTCTTCTTTCATGATGCTGTTATTTTTTGATTTCTTTGATAATTCGTGCCGGATTGCCTGCTACGACAGTCATGGCAGGTACATCTTTGGTTACCACACTGTTTGCCCCGACAATGGACCCATATCCGATTCTGACACCGGGGAGAATGGTGGAGTTGATACCAAGCCAAACCTTGTCCTCTATGACTATAGGGCGTCCGTAGGTCGCACTGCGGTTTTCAGGGTCGGGGTCATGGTTGATGGTGATAAGGTTGCATTTCGGACCGATGAATACCTCATCGCCGATGGTGATACCGCCACGACCGAAAAATGTGCAGCACTGCTGTATGAAGCAGCCTTTGCCGATGGTAACGGGCTTGCCGTAATCGACATAGAAAGGCGGCAGTACGGTCGTACTTTCATCGAGCGGTTTGCCGAGGATGCGCCCCATATACTCATGCACTTCGGTGGGAGTCTTGTAACCGGTATTCATTTCGGTTGCAATTTTCATGGTGTCGAAAATATCCGTAATCAGTTCATCGTATCCCGGATCTGTCGGTGATACCATTTCTCCTTTCAAGTCTCTTTCAAAAATATCGTTCATGTCATTTGTTTTTTATTTTGATGCAAAGGTAAAAAGAGAGCCTCGCAACGGCTTTGCTGCGAGGCTCAAATCACTTTGTCATGAAGTTCAATTTGTAAAATATCATATTCTGCGAATCAACTTTGCCGGATTTCCGGCAACAATGGTATTTGGTTCGACATCGCGCGTCACGACACTGCCAGCTCCGACCACAGCATTCTCCCCAATGGTGACACCCGGAAGAATAGTCGCACCAGCACCAATCCATACCTTACGGCAAATGTGAACCGGTTTGCAGGTAATGACATTGCGTTGTTCCAAATCGTGATTATTGGATATGAGTTGCACGTTGGCGGCAATCATCACATCATCGTCTATCGTGATTCCTCCGGCTGACATCATCAGGCAACCGGGCATAATAATGACATTGCGCCCGAACTTCACGTTAGCGGTACGGACACCCGAAAACGGTGTTTCGACACGGCAGTTTTCTCCAAGATGAGGAAAAACTTTGTGCAATAACTCGCTGTATTCCTCTATATCCGGCATCGTATGATTCAGCCGAAATATGTTTTGCCGCAGCTCTTTGGCTGCGGCAAGTTCCTGTTCTGTCTGGTTCAGACAGTCGATTCTAATCTCTTTTATGCGGTTATTTGATTGCTTGTTTTGCCCATACTTCGGCTTGTTTCACACCGCCGTTCAATAGTTTGCCGTCTTTCCATACAACTTTAGGATAGAGTTTTTTGAGCTGTTTCACGCTGTTTGCAATCGAACTGCCACCGGAAGTAGCAAATGGGATAACCGTTTTGCCCGAAAAATCGTACTTTTCAAGGAAGGTATTGACTGGGCGGGGACACAAATCCCACCAAATCGGATAACCAATGAATACCACATCATAATCTTTCAGGTTAATAGCCTCTCCACCCAAAGCCGGACGGGATTTATCGTCTGCCATTTCCACCGAGCTGCGGCTCTTCTTGTTCTGCCAATCGAGGTCTGCCGAGGTATAGGCTTCAGCAGGAGTAATCCGATAGAGCTTACCACCCGTTTCCTTTGCAATGGCTTCCGCCACTTTTTCCGTTGTTCCTGTGCAGGAGAAATAAGCCACAAGGATTTTCTTACTATTTTTTGTTGTTTGCGCACTCACAGAGTTGCCGAAGGTGAGTAATCCCATAATTATCAATGCTAATAGTTTCATATTATTTCAATTTTGAATATTCTTTGTCATTTACGGGTTCCAACCATTCGTTAGACGCTTTTTCGCCGGGCACTTCGATGGCAAGGTGCGAAAACCAACTGTCGGGTGCGGCTCCGTGCCAGTGTTTCACACCTGCGGGAATATATACCGAATCTCCGGGACGAAGTTCAATAGGTTCTTTGCCCCATTCCTGATAGTAGCCACGACCGCCCACGCATACAAGTGTCTGACCGCCGCCTTTCGTCGCTTTGTGGATGTGCCAATTATTGCGGCAACCCGGCTCAAATGTCACATTCACTACGGGTACACCTTCCGTCACGACCGGAGCCACATAGCTCTGCCCGATGAAATATTTGGCATACGCATCATTGGTTTTGCCCACCGGAAAAATAATGGTCTGCGCATACGATTCGAGCGAGGTGCTTGCGGTGTTGTCAGTTGTGTCCGTCCAAACCTCCTTCGCCATGCGGAATGCCGCCCACGCTTTCGGCCAACCGGCATAGAATGCGGCGTGCGTCAGGATTTCGGCCATTTCTGTTTTGGTTACGCCGTTCTTCTTTGCCGATTCAAGATGGTACTTGAACGAAGAGTCGGTCAGTCCCTGCGACATGAGGGCAACAACGGTAACAATAGAACGGTCGCGCAGCGACAACAGGTCATTTCTGCTCCATACCTCACCGAAAAGCACATCATCATTCAGACGAGCAAACTCCGGTGCGAACTCACCGAGCGCATCGCGTCCGGCGGTCTGTTTGATTTTTACTTGTGATTTTGCCATAATCGGGAACATTAAAACCGATAATAGAACCAATGAAATTACTTTTGTTTTCATATTGCACTTTTTAATTTGATATTGCATAAAACATTTCCAATTATCGGATGCAAAAGTACAAAGAGAGCCTCACAACGGCTTTGCTGCAAGGCTCAATTTATTTTGTTTTTAAGTTCAATTCTACATGGATGGGGCAACTCCGTATGCTTCCTTGTATATCTTGGAGAAATGAGACAGATTCTTGAATCCTACATCGAAACAGGCTTCCGTCACTTTCTTCTTCCCCGATTTTATCAAATCATGGGCAGCTTCCAAGCGTCGTTTGATAATCCATTTCTGCGGTGTCAAGTCGCTGATTTTGGCGAAATCCCTTTTGAATGTCGCCAGACTGCGCCCCGTGTAACTTGCAATCTCGTTCATGGAAAGGTCGCACATATAATTCTCGTTCAGATAGTCCAGAATGTCAATCTTCCACGGTTCCACAAAGTCAAACAACGAAGCATATAGGTTGATGCCCGTATTAAGCAATACATACACTCCTTCAATCATTTTCAGTTTCAAGACATCTTCCGACGGCTTTTCTCCGGCATCGAAATAAGGGATAACCGATTCAAACAAAGAGCGGATATCCGGTCTGTTACTTGGCAGCACACGCAGACTCACCTTTTCACGCTTGGAATCAGAGGGAATCTGTTGCCGGTTGAGTGTTTGGTAAAATTCCTTCAAGAAAGGTCGTGAGAATTTCAACACGACAGAGCGGTAAGGCTTTCCCTCTTCCACTTTTTTCTGTAACCACATGCGGTTGTCGCGCCGCATGAAAGCGCACTCTCCCGGATGAAGGACGGTTTTCTTGCCCCGCTCCTCTATTTCCAGTTCGCCGGAAATCAGATAAATCAGCGTATGCTCCCTATTTTCGTGGGCACACCCTCTATCGTCTGTGAAAAAACTTGCTATAAGTATATTCGCGCAATCGAACACATCTAATCGTTCCATATTGTTTCCACTTTGATTTGCTTGCAAAGTTAGTACCTTTTATTCAGAAACTATTTGTTGAGAAGCTCAAATTTGCATGATAAGAGAGAATGTTTTCATTGTTTATATAATATGAATTTTCTGAATTCTTCAAATCCATTTACACTGGTATTGAATTAACCTTCATCGTTTCCAGATTCAAAAACAGCCCGTGATGTTCCAGCATCCCGTTACGGAACATCTTCCACAGGATATTGCATCCGAGTTGCGCCAACGTGGAGTTGATGAACAAGTCCTGTTTTTCCAACGCCTCCGCCAAAGAACAGCTCGGCCCTGAATCCGTCTCCTTCACCCTCGCGTATTTCACGAACCGGGTAATGACCTTCAATGAATCGACAGTCTTGTACAACTCGGACGCGGGCTGTTTTATTTTCTTGGGGATGGTTCCCAATACAACCTGCCCCGTGTTTTGCGTGTTCCCGAAATCCATCCAGTAAAGCGGTGTCTCGTAATCACGATAATTTGAGACAGGTACGGCTTTCAGCACATTCCACAAGTTGAGTCGTGATTTGATGTTGTCGGTGCAGGTGATGGTGATATTCGCTATGTCATCCCGTTTGGCATCTTTCAGCACAGTCGGGAAAACATCCGGTACCGCTTTCCAGTCATTGCCGAAGAAATTGTTCACACGGGTGACCAAGCATTGCGCCTTGTTCAGCCCCAGGTCGGAACAGCTGAAAAGCTGGCGTCCGATGTTGGCATCCGTAACGATGTCCGGGTCATAGAGCGTGACAAACAGCCCCGGATGCCCGAGTGCCCGCAGTGTCACATCCAGCCGAGCCAGGCAGGTCAGCACCTGCGAGCCGGTTCCTCCCGCGCCGATCAGGTTCACCGTGACCGGGTGTTGCGGGTTCAGCAGATAGTTGTCTATGTAGTGTACTCTTTTCATTTCAATATATCTTTCAGTTTCAAGTTATTCAAAGGTTTCAGTTCGTCGAGGTTGAAAGGCTTGTCCTTTGCGGCTTTCGTCACCAGTACCAGATTGGACCTGGTCGGATTTCCACCACCGCCCAAATGGGAGAACTCCGTCAGCCAGAACTTCTTCTCCCAATACTCCAGCAGGTTCTTGTAGGTCAGGTCTCTCGGCCTGTCTATTTTCGCAGATCCCAGACAGACGTTCGCCCCCGTCACATTGAAGAACGGCGCGGCATAAAGCTCCGTCTTTTCCGTCAGCTTCTTGTCCTTGTAGGTGTAGATGCTCAATGAGCTTCCGCCCGCCACGTAAATGACTCCGGGCAGATTATACTTCGCATTCTCTACCTGGAGGGATTCCTTGAAAAACATCATCCGTTTCTGCGGGGGATTGTACCAGATATATTTCTCGCTTCCCTTGCGCGGGTCGCACCACAGCATATTGGACGGAATCCTGCCGTATGGCGTGGTGCTGTGGCTTTCGGAATAACCGCGCACCAGCTCGTTCATGAAATCCACCGTGACGGGGCGGCCTTCCCCCATCATGCCGTTATCGTCTATGTCCCTTATCTCGACAAAATAGTTGTTGTCAGAGGCATAGGAGTTGTCTTGTTCGCCTGAATAGGCAATCAACGCCGCCCGTGGATGGAGCAGCGTCCTCAGTTTCTTGGTAAGTTCATTCGTTTCCAACATAATTCAATAATTCAACTGATTAAAGATATGAATTCGTCCGCCCACCGGAAGAACCGTTCCGGGTAGTCGTCCATGCTGAACAGTTCTTCGGTATCAGGCGACAAGTCTCGGATAGTCACCGGAGTGATGTCGTAGGTCTCCCTGCTATAGGAATTGTAATAGTCAACGAGATAGTCGGATACAATGTCGTTGATGTCATACACGACCCTTATCTGCTGTTGCAGGTACATCGGATGGAAGTCCGGATTTTCAGAGTAATAGGCGTCATAACCGTATTGCATGATGCCCCGTTCGGGTGTCAGGAAAGGAATACCACGCTTCATCGCATCGACCAAAGGCTGTTCAAACCCGTTTTGTGGTATATATGCCTCAAGCGCTTTCGGCAGGTTCTTGTAATAGGACTTCGATTCCACCCGTTTGAGCAACCTGCCGATTTTCCCCTCCTGATAGGAGTCCAACAGCTTCATGCGTTCTTTCCTGTCCGCCGGATCACTGCCGTCATCCTCCGAGAGTATCTCAAACATGAAATCCGCTTCATAGTCATCCCAGAAAGTGCCGATGCCGTTGGCTTCCATCAGATTGTGGAGAAACGTGACGGCGATTCTCCTTAATACAGGATTGAGCGACTCCAGAAACTTCAACGGGAAGTAGTACAGCGTGAAACTTCCCCACTTGTGGTATTTCCACAGCCGGAAGAAAAGCCTGCCGCCTTCCTGCTCGATATTTACATGCAGTTCGTCACCGACAAGCGTGTTCATTTCATCGTACAGATTGGCGATGCCTTCCCCGACACTGTTCCCGGGCGTGTGTACGCCTTCCTTCTGCAACAGCAGGGAATATCTGAAATACGAATCACGCA
Source organism: Bacteroidales bacterium (assembly GCA_009774765.1). GTDB lineage: Bacteria > Bacteroidota > Bacteroidia > Bacteroidales > UBA932 > Cryptobacteroides. The sequence continues at coordinate 3,368 of VSOK01000106.1, read as the reverse complement.
GGAATTCGTAGTTGTCCTGCGTGATTACGTTTATCTTGCCATATTTGCAGCCGTCGTAACAATCCACGGTAAGACTCTTCTGAGCCAGCGGTATCAAGGCTGTGCTTAGAAAAGAATTACGGCCCCGCTTGGAGCCGTAATCCGTTCTTCCCTGTTCACGCCGTACCGTACATTCCTCCGCGTCTGGTCGATGATGAGCCTTGCCAGTTGCCTCGATTGTTGTTCGTCCAATGGTACACATGGTTTCTTTTCCTTATTGTCTTTTTTCTTTCGTTCCGTCTTCATGCTTCCTATCCTTTGGTTCCGATGGTGGTCTTGAACTCGTACACGGCTTTGTCGTCCTTGATGACCGGTCCGTGTACCGTTGCCGTTGTCAGCTCCGGGTAGAAGTTGGAGTAATAGCTCATGACCATTTCGGGGCTGTCCGACGGGTTGGGGTCATTGAGCGTTACCATTCCGCTGCCTTTCTTGAATGTGAATGAGCGTGTCATTCCTGTTACTTCGAGTGCCATAATCTTATACTGCTTGATATTGTGAGACATGATTTTCTAACATGGACTGCGGGAAATCGGGGTATCCCTCGTAGTCTTCCGGACGGTAATTGGGTTCATCCTCTTCGGTCTGGTAATGCGGGGACAGTTCTTCCGGGTGCTGTATCGGCTCCTGCCAATGCGTCCCATGGTATCCCCCGTGTGCGGGCTGTGGTGCCTGTTGCGGTACCGGCTGCTGTCCCATATAGGGTTGCGGCTGTGGCTGGGCGTAATATTGTGCCGGTCCCTGCGGCGGTTGTTGCGGTGGCCACATCGTCTGTTGTTGCTGAGGACCGGCTGCCGGTCTCTGTTGTACGCCAGGAGCCTGAGCCGCCATCGGTCTCTGTGGCTGCGGTTGCGGAGGATACTGTGGAGCCTGCCGCGGTTGTTGGACCGGTGCGGCTGCCGGTTGTGCCTGCGGCTGTTGTGGCTGTGGGGCCGGTTCATCCATCAGTTCAAACAGGCTGCCCTTGTTCATCGCCTTTGTCTGTTCCGCCACCATCTCGTCAATCTTCTTCTGGTCCTGCGGTTTGGCGTAAAGACGTGCCTGCCCGAGTGCGGTAACTGCCTCCTTGTGGTTCTTGGCAGCGATCAATTCCTCCGCTTTCTTGAAGTGCTTCTCGTACTTCTCGCGCTTCTCCTTTTCTTCTTTCGTCTCCTTCGCTTTGGCTTCTTTTGCCGCCTTGCTCTCGGACGCTGCCTTCTCAGCCTGCGCCTCGAATTGCGCCATGTTGGAAATCAGTCCGGTAGTCTTCTGTATAGGACGTGCTACGGCTTGCAGGAAGCCTGCGTCCAGTTCCTGCGGATGCCCGCTGACGGTCAGTGGTACGAGGTGGTTCTGGGCTTCGTCCTTCAGCCCGTTCGACTTCGGCAGTAAGGATACTGTCAGTTGTCCGTTCGCTTTGCGGATGACGAGCGTGAGATCCACGCTTTCGGTCATCATCTGGTTGATTGCTGTAAAAAACATAATTTGATGTATTAGAAATTATTACTGGGTTTATTCTTCATTGAACAGTTTGGCCAACAGCCTGTTCCTGTCGGGATGGTGGCATATTTCCAGAATCGGGTTCAACAGGGTGGAGATGTGTACCGGTCCTGTCGTCCCCCGTGGCGGGAACTTGACGGCAGGTTCGGGTTCCACCGTCCTTTTTCTTCTCGTTACCGGCATGGGCATCCTCATGGGAGCCGGCGGTGCGCTTGTTGCAAATGCTTGGTTCATGTCTCTTTATTTTTTAAATTGTGAATATTCGGGCTTTGGCAGCCCGTGAACTACAAGGGCCCGACGGCAGATGCCTTCGGTAAGGCAAGGTTTTCGGGAAAAATACCGCAAGCCTCCGGCGAGGATGATTTTTTCCGAAACCGCAAGGCTTGACCTTGCCGTCCGAACAAAGGCATTTGCCAACTTTGCCCGGTAGTTTCCGGTATGCCAAGTCTGTGTTTTCATCCCTTTTCCTTTTATCCCTGTCGTTATGGTTTCCGGTTCCACAGAGGGCGGAAAACAAAAAGAGCCGTCCCGGAAGACAGCCCTGTTCTGTAAGGTTCCACTTGATTTTGTATGGCAGTTATGTTTCATGGTCAAATATTGTCAGGATACCAGAAAACTGAGTATGCAGAAAAGTATGGCCGCAGCCACCAGAAGGCAAGCTATCCGGTACAGGAACCTGAAGAATCCCCTGAAACACACGATGGCTACCGCAGCCCACACGGGGGATATGCCCCGTGTGTACATATAACTGAACACGATGAAGGCTGCAAAGCCCAATGCGATGGTTCGTACCCATCTGTTCGCTTGAATCTTGTCGATATATTCCCTTGTTTTCATGACATTCCGGTATTAACGGGTGAAACAGTCTTTTCCAATTTCAAGGGCCGGGATGCGTACCGCCTCCACAGGCAAGGTTTTCGAGGGAAAATACCGGAGCGGCGCGAGGATGATTTTCCCCGAAACCCGGAGGGCCTGACCTTGCCGGTGGAAAAAGGCGGTGCGCTACCTTTGCCCGCGAATTGGAATGACGGTGTTATTTTTTCTTTCCGTTCCCGGTTTTCGGGAACGAGAATACCGTGTTGTATTCCGCATCGAAAGTGACGGTGGCATCGAATGGTATGCCTTTCTTCCCCTTGAACCCCTTGATGAGTCTGGTGGTGCCGGAGGAGAAAAGCTGTTCCAGATGGGTGTCGGTCAGTTCCTTGTTCAGAATGCGGCGGAACACCAGCAGCCCGCACCCGTCATGGTCGCACCTGGCCACTTTGGAACGGAGGATGATTTTTCCCGTCTTGCACTTGGGGCAGGTGAATGCCCTTTCCTGCATCGCCGGAAAATCCAGACGCAGGATCTCTTCGGTTGCCCTGCGGGTGTAATCCAGGATGGACTGCATGAAGGTTTCCGTATCGAGGGTATGCCCCTCCACCTGCGCCAGGGTCTTCTCCCAGCTTCCCGTCAGTCCCACGTCCGCCACACGCATGTCCTTCACCGCCTCATAGATATACATCCCTTTTTCGGTCGGGATGATACTTTTGCCGGAGCGGGCGATATAGTCACGTTTGACAAGGGTGGTAATGATGGCGGCACGGGTGGCGGGTGTGCCTATGCCCAAATCCTTGATGGCCTCCTTCGCCTGTTCGTCCGTGATGTTTTTCCCGCAGGTCTCCATCGCCGCCAGCAGGGTGGCCTCCGTGTACAGCGGCTTGGGCAGGGTCTTCTTCTGCGCCAATCCATGTCCCATGACCGGAACGGTCTCGTCTTCGGCAAACTCCGCCGTTCCACCGTCACGTTCCGGCTCGTCCTTCTCCCTGTCCTCCTTCCTGGCGAACACCCCGCGCCAGCCCGGTCTGACAATG
>VSOK01000105.1 GCA_009774765.1 Bacteroidales bacterium | reverse complement strand
ATAGCAAATCCATTGTCAGGTATTAATAGATGAACTGTCAGATGTTAATAGCCTAGTCGTCAGGTGTTAACACCTTGGTTCTCACCTGTTAATACTTGAATTGGTACATCTATATACTCACCGTATTGCATCTATATATTCAGTATGGTGGCTATATATGCCCAGCACGATGGCTCTATATGTCCATCAATCGGTATAAATAAGTAAGCGTCTCCGCGATACCGTTACCTCTTCCATTTGTCAGGTAATAGTTCTCTGAGATATTTTTTATTTGTATTCGGATTTACTATAATGAATTTGTTCAGTATGTCTTTGAAGTATTCAAATGTATTAATCCCATTTAGTCTGCATGAACATGCCAGTGAATATATCAATGCTGCCCTTTTTGCTCCCTGGTGACTTCCGCAAAACAGTGAGTTTCTTCTGCTCAGGCTTATATATCTGTTAATCCTCTCAATGGCATTATTGTCCAATTCATACTCGGGGTTGAGTATATAGTTACATAATGCCGGATATTCATTCAGGGTATAATTGACCGCTTTGCCCAAATTACTTTTGGGTAAAGTCGTTTTTTTAGCCTGTATGGCAAGTAGGTTTTCCTTTAGCTCTTCCAATATGGGTGGTGCATACTCCTTTCTGTACTCCAGTATCTGTTCGGATGTATATTCGGGTGGTATTTCATGCTCCTTTTGGTAAAGCTTGTTGATAATTTCTATAATTCTCTGTGCATCCCTGTTTGCCGGTATATCCAGAAACTTACGTTTGCAATGCTGGAAACACGCCAGCCGGATCACATGGGGATATTCATCCGTTTCCAATATCTTATAATCTGAGAATCCGTCACACTGTATAGCTCCCCGGTAGTGGGGGCTGATATAATCGGTCAGTACTTTCCTTGCCCTTGAACCGTTCTGATAAAAGAAGTGTACCAGTTTCGTATGGCTGGCTAAAGCCGCCCACATGTATGCCTTGCAGGATGATTTTCCGGTTGTGGACTTCGGACCTTTTTCCAGGACGGTATAATACGTTTCATCCATGTGCAGGTACTCATCCTCCAGAATGGCCTCTTTAAGCGTCTCTTCAAGGATATCAAACAATTGTGCGGCTTTCTTTATCAGTCCGTGTGCGGTGGATTTGCTCATTTCAAAACCGCTTTCGGTAAAGAAGCTGACAATCCTTTCTACCGGCATGGAGTAAATGTAGCGCAGCTGGAGGATACCGGCTATGAAGGATGCGTCATAACTGGAGTTCAATAACGGGGTGGCAGGTAGTTTTCCATACACGATGCCTCCCTGATACAAATAATAATGCAGGTGGTTGATATGTTTGATATAACGGGGAGGAATATATTCATAGCGGATAGAGTCCACTGTTTTCAGAAAGCGTGCCAGTTCGAGAGAGAAGTCGGGCAGGGACGGATAAATATCGTGTTCCTGGACTTCCAGTTCGAAGTGTTCCTTGCGCCTGGCATTATTGTTTCCACGTTCTTTTGGGGAAGGAGACTCCGTTTTCGGGCTATCCGCTAAAGAAGGGGAGACAGGGGCAATCTTCTCAGATTTGTTGGTTATCAGTTTGCCCAGTGCCCGGCATGTGTTCCGTATTTTTCCCGCAGAGGCGTCTTTTGCCAGCAAAGCCTCTTCCAGTGAACGGACTGATTCGGTAAGGAGTTCGATTTGCAAGGTCATGGCACGGTTTTGCTCCAGCAAGACCTTCTCCCGCTCTGCAGCTTGCGCATTCTGTTCCCGTGAAAAGCGGAGCTGCTCCTCCAATAACCTGATTATCCGTTTCGAATTCATGGTGTAAAGGTACGGATTCTGCAGGTATATTCAAAGGAAAAATGCTACTATTAATTTGTTATCTATTTAGCACACAACGTGTTATACTATAATCTAAAGCGTTTTCTGTAAGATACGGAACGAAGCGGTATCCCCTTCATTATAAAAAAGAATATCTCCCAGTCAAGCTTATACAGGCCTTCACCTGGCTTAAAACGGGGTATTTCGAATGTACCCGTTTCCAGGCGTTTCTGATATAAAATAAATCCATCGGTATCCCAGCGGAGGGCTTTTATCACATTTCTGCCCTTGTTCACAAACAGGTAAACATCCCCACTCAAGAGATTGGCGGAAGTACAAGAACGTATAAGTTCGGAAAGTGCTTCGATACCTTTACCCATAGGAATGTAGCGAGGGTACAGGTAGTAATTCAGGGACTCATTCAGGCTGAACATGGTAGCGGTCGGTTAGTTTATTATAAGATTCTATGAACTTGGTCAGGGCGAAGGGAGTCGTCTGCTGAATGTTCACGATGATACCGTCGGGAAAAGTAATAGTTGCACCTTTTATACGGTTTTCTACCGGAATATCGTTGGAAGAAGGCGGAGTTTTACGTTCTTTAGAGGAGGTATCAGGAATTGTGTATCTCGTTTCCCGATAAATGGTTGAAAGAACCTGATCGGGGTCCGTATGACAGTTTTCCAAGAGGACTTCATAACGCAAAGTGCTTATGTCCAAACCATGACGACGCATCCATTGGCATACACTGGCAATCCGAACGTTATATTTACCACAAAAAGCATGAAAACTTAAATGAGACTCGGAATGGCTACGAAGATGATTCTTGTAGTCTTCGATGATGTAAGGAAATAAAGGGTTAGCGTTCATTTTTTTTAAGGCAAAGATAAAAGAAGAAGGGAGAAGAAAAAAGACGGCATCGCGGAGACGCTTACTATTTTGAAAAGCTAGGGTGAAACCGATAATGTTCTGTTTCACCTGATTTCACCCCTCGCTTTCACCCGCTATCTCCTTATTCATCGGCATTTCAAGAATCAGGTGAAAGCGATGAATGGCAATAATCTTATAGTGGCATTGATGATACTTT
>VSOK01000104.1 GCA_009774765.1 Bacteroidales bacterium | reverse complement strand
AAAAAATTAAATATTTAAGGAATAAAAGTTATAAAATTGGAAAAATAATAAAATTTACATAACTTTACGACATATACCTTAACTATCTTAAAAATCATTATTTATTCATTAACTATACGAAAAGGATGAGAATTTTTTTACGCTCAGCGACAATAGTAGCTACTATTGTATTAGGTTACGGCTTCGCAGAAGCCGAAACCTCGGTACTTCTTGATGTTGACTTCTCGGAAAAATGCACGGCAGGTTCTGAAAATGCTCCACAGATGTTCAAATACTCCAGTGAATTTTCACAACTCGGACTAACTGGCTGGTCAATAAGCCCGGCAACCGGCGTCGGACAGGCTGGTGGCTCTCTTTATATCAATGACGGGGCATCCGTGCGCACCGGCAACCTCTCAATATCTCCTGCAAACGGTGGAGTAAAGGTAACATTGGTGGTAAAACTCAATAAAACGGATATGGGCATGGCTCAGCTCCAATGGGTTACTCAATAACAGAGAATGCCGAAATAAATTCCGGCGAGTGGACCACAGTTGAATACATCGTGACTCCCGGCACAACCTCAAACTTCGCTAAAATCAGCCCTTTCCTTGTTGCCGACGGAATCTTCCTCAAGAGTATCAAGATTGAACAGGGCAATGAGTTTCTGGGTGTTCCCGTGCCGTCCCTCCCCTCTGATGCAAACGGCACTTCATTCACGGCAAGATGGAAAGCGGTAAGCGGCGCTACAAAATATTATCTCGATGTCTACAGCTATGGAGCTGATAACAAGAAAATCATGTTCCTTGAGAATCAGGAGGTGACTCCAACTTCCTCTTCTTATATATCATACAAAGTGGAAGGCTTAAACCCGGAAATCACTTATTACTATACCGCACGTGCAGCAAATGAGACTGCCGTATCCGGCAATTCCGAAGAGATAGAGGTGATAAAGGTGATTTCTGCGCTCAACAAACCGGCGGTGAGCGTCTCTGCTTCATCAGACGGCAGCTATACCGCGACATGGGGCACCGTAGCTGATGCTGAAAGCTATCATGTGAATGTGCTTTGTCGCAAGACCCTTGCCGAAGCTGGAAGCGCAGACATGCTAACGGAATCGTTCGACTGCTTTACTGCGGGCACTATTGAAAACTTCGAATATGCGTACGACCGTCATCTTGAAATGCTCGGTGAAAAAGGATGGACAGGCAAAGACATGCTCTATTTCAAAGGAGGTATGGGCCTTACCCCTTATTCCGCGAATGAGTCATATATCGCCACTCCGGTCATGGGCCTCTCTTCTGACAACGGCAAAGTGACGGTAATACTCACGGCTGCAGCAACCAAAAACCGCGTACTCTCCACTGATGGAGCTTTAAAACTTGCACTGGAAGATGCCGAAGGCAACCTTTCTGAACCGGTGGAATTAAAACTTAATGTCAGCGGATTCCATACATATACCGTAAACTTGACTGGAGGCACAGCAGCTTCAAAAGTGAAAATATACGATTTCAATGGTGAAACAAGTTTCCGCTATTTCTTCGATGACATAACCGTGAAGCAAGTGAAACCCGCCGGATATGTAACCACATCCACTTACAAGACTGCGGAGGTTGAGACAACAAGCTTCACCGGCAGTATTGAAAAAGAAGATAATGCTGCCTATTATGTTACCGTTACAGCTGCGGCAAGGACAGTTGACGGGGGCAACGTAGGCGTAATCTACTCTGCACCAAGCGATGAAGCACTGATAGCCGAGTTCTCCGGTGCTGAAGACATGACTATAGGCACTGAAGACACAGTAACATTCAGATCAGTTGGCAACGGCATGATTGAAGTGACAGCAGCCGCAGACACGATCGTTGAGATCTACGATCTTTCAGGACGCAAAATCATGAACACCACGGTATCCTCAGGTATCAACACTCTTCGCGTAAACGCCTCAGGTGTAGTGATTGTAAAGGCAGGAGCCGTAGCCCGCAAGCTTGCCCTCTGACCACTCTATAACCATACAATCACAACACAACATGAAAAAACTGTTTTATCTGTTGGCGGCAATCAGTCTGACAGCAGGAGCCGATGCGAAAACAATCACTCTGTCACAGGCTGAAGACATAGCAGCCGGATTTATTAAAGGCAAGGCAGTCAATGCACCAAGGCTGAAGAAAGTTCCGGGGAATACTACAGATAAAAATGTCTCCCTTCCATATTATATTTATAATTACGACGGAGGCGGATTTATAATAGTATCAGGCGATGACCGGTTCGGAGAAATTCTTGCCTATAGCCATTCGGGAGCTATAGACCCGGTGTCGGCACCAGAAGGACTCACAGATTTGCTCGGCATGTACACCACTGCATACAAGGCTCTCCCTTCTGAGGGAGAGCCTGCCGGCAAAGCCTCTGTAAACACCCCCTCTCCGGTTATAGCTCCTTTGCTCGGCGACAACATTACATGGGGACAGGATGCGCCGTTTAACACTATGACTCCTGTTTATTCCGGCACAAAACACTTCTACACCGGATGTGTGGCATGTGCGGCTACGCAGATCATGCGTTTCCACAGCTATCCGGCAAAGGGCACAGGCAGCAAGACATATACTGATCCATTGTCGAAAAACACCCTTACAGCCGATTTCGCCAACACCGAATATAAGTGGGACCTAATGCCCGGCAAAGTGCCCCAGCAGGTCTCGGCACAACAGGCCCTTGCATACTCCACACTTGCCGCCCATTTCGGCATCGCGGTAGAAATGCAATACGAAGAAGCGGGCAGCGGAGCCTACGACATGCTTGTTCCATATGCCTTGCGCACTTATTTCGGATATGACGCAGGCGTGCGCGGACATTTGCGCGACTATTATTCTACATCCGAATGGATGGCACTTATAAAAGAAGAGCTTTCCGAAGGGCGTCCGGTGTTCTATGGTGGCACAAGCGACAAAGGGACGGGCGGACACGCCTTTGTGCTCGACGGATATGATTCGCAAGACTTTGTTCACGTAAACTGGGGCTGGTACGGCAATTCCAACGGCTATTTCCGTATCAACCATCTTGACCCGTCATCACTTGGCGAAGGCGGCGGAGCAGGAGGATATAATCTCAGCCAGGATATGGTGACCGGTATCCGCCCGGCACGGGAAGGCTCGGTTCGCGAACATGCACTCTACGGAGAGTCTCGTCTCAGTGTAGACGGTCCGTTCAACGACACATTCACAATGATGAGCTTCATAGGTAATATTGATGTGGAACCGTTCAACGGACACATCGAGGGTGCCCTTGTAAAAAATGGAGAAATCGTGGCAACGCTCGGAGGCAACACCCTGTCGCTGGGAGGTTTTACGAACGGTCATTCCGGTTCGTCTCTTGTGACCATTCAGAATGTGGCGTCTTCTGTGCCAAACGTTGCCGATGGCGACGGCTATGAACTGAGACTTGTCTACAAAGGGGACGGAGACACCGGCTGGAAAATACTCCGACATCCCAATGGACTGACATCCCGCACCTATGCCTCGGTAAAGGGAGGCAGCATAATTATCGGCGAAAAGCATATGCCCTATCCCGATGTGGTGCTTCATTCCGCCATATCCACCGACGGAGACTTATATGCAGGTGGTTCGGGACGCGCATCGTTCGATATGGAAAGCATGACCGGTGATTATGATATTTCTGGAATCACCATCCGCCTTGTCAATGCGAATGATCCCTCGCTTGTTTTCGACTCCAATGTCAGCGTGCGGGTATATAACCAAAGCGTGGAGAATGTGGACGTGACATTCCCCGTCAGCGCTGAAGTTCCGGAGGGAAAATACAGACTGGAGGCTCTTATAAAAGCCAATGACAAAGAATATCCTTTTGCACTCAATGGTTTCGATCCGACAGTAGTTAATGTACTGCCTACCCCGGCTTCTCCGGTAGTGCGCCTTGCCGCCACTCCGGTGTGGCAGGTGAACAACAGTTCGGCGGCGGTAGCCGACCGACTGGCACAAGGAGAATTTCTTTATGTCACCGGCACTTTCCGCAATGCGGGGGTGGCAGGCACCGCCAAGATACTTACCCGTCTCACAAATACGCAGACCGGACAGACTTCACCATTGATTATGGCGGAAGCAACATTCACCAACGACTGAGCAGTGTCGGTGACATTCGCACGTCAGGTACCACACGATCCGGGCACTTACATTGTCGACTTCGTGCAGGTTTCAAACGATCATGCCCAGACACCGATAGAGACTATTGGCGAGCCGCTCGCCATCACTGTTGACCCGTCGGAAAAAATTGTGGCGGATGTGACAAAGTTTGAGTTCCCCGACAAGATTGATAAAACTGCAAGAGTGCCGTTCAGTCTTGAGGCAAAGGCACGCCAGACTGCAACAAACACACTATATATCCGCTTGCGCCAGCTTACCAATACCAAAGGTGAGATAGTGACCATGAAGAGCGGCACGAAGTTCGTTGCAGGCGAGAATGTCACCGTATCCGGCAACTATAGTCCCGGAAGCTCATTGGAAGACGGGATCTATATGATTATAGTGGAAGCAGGTCCGACAAGCTCCAAGACAAATCCTCTCGGCAACCACACCGTTTATGCCCAAACAGTGACAATCGGCGATGTGAGCGGTATAGAGGCAATAGAAGCCGTGAATACAGCTGCCGCCATATGGCTCGAAGGCAAAATGCTACGTACAGCCACTGCGGAAGGACAGGAAATAGAGTCAGTAGACATCTACTCTGCATCCGGTCTACTTATGGCACGCAACATGTATGACCTCTCCGCTTTGACTCCCGGAATCTACCTTGTTTCCGCCACGCTGACCAACGGCTCCCGCACCGTCGCAAAAATAGCACTCAAATAAACGCATTGAGTTCACATGAATTTACAATAATGGCACGGAGAAAATTCTCCGTGCCATTATTGTAAATTCACAAAGTTATTTCAATTCTTAGAAGATGTTTAGTAGGCTACCGCCTCCTTTTCCTTTTTAGGCACAACCTCCCGGTCTATTATATGGAGTCCGAGAGCACGCTCTATTTCAACAAGTGTTCTGAGTTCGAAATTGGTTTTACCATTAAGATATCTGGTAACATTAGCAGGGGTAATTCCCAACATCTCTGCAAATTCCATATTGGTAATCCCATTCACCCTCAGATGGCGTTTTATTTTAGACGCAATCGCAGAAGATGCCGACATCCAATGGCGGTCTCTTCGCCTTGCCTCCATCAGATTTCGCTCTTCGCTCGTCAACTCACGAGCCACACAATTAAGTCTGTCTACATTAACTCTCAACTTATCCATATCAGATACCCTTTCTTATCAGCATAGCGTTCAAATATTTAATAAAACAACAAAAATCAGGACATAAAATTTTACATATACATAAATATATTCATAAAACAGGTTGTCTCTAACAATTAGAGACAACCGCAATGCACTAAAAGCCTACCTGAGAATCCAATCTAAGTTTATGTCATCTTTCTGAATATACAACCGGGATAATCAAACAGTTGTTGAAAAATCATTTCAGACATTTAATAAAACCATAGAAAAGGAATTTCATCATGAAATAGGCAACAACAGGTGTTTTTACACCTTCAATGTTCCTAAGTATATGCCTTTGTTCCTTAATCATCGCTATCTTGTTGGCAGAGCGGTTCGTAAGCTGTAACCGATACATCATACTCCGAAGGAAGAAATAGGTAAGGACTATACTCTATCTTCATTAGATACTACTTAAATTTAAACAATTTCTTTGTTATAAATCTTCCAAAGAGTTTATCAAATTATCAATAGTGTCATCAATATTTTTTGCTGAAGATTTTGCAACTTGATATAATGGTTGAAGCTCATTATATACGGAATCTCCAACATTAAAAGACCGGACAGAATCAATCTCCTTTCCACTCTTATCACTTATTGTAAACTCAGCCTTAGGTCCAAGATCAATTTTCCAGAAATCAGGATTCTCATCTACAGAAGAATAGACTGATATAGTTTGGTCTCCGAGAAGGAGCTGAAAACGACCTAACTGGCTTGTTCTCTGCCAATCCACTTTTCCTTCTTGGGTTTTACTTATAAGATTTTCAAATAATGTTTTATATTTAGGAGACACCATATGCTGAGTTTTTTAATTGGAAATTGACTGTATTTAAAAAATGCGTTAATTCTATTATATGTTCAATAATAAATTGTAAATCAATACTTGATTTTGTCTTAATATTGGAATTTAGACTTTTAATATCAGAAATGAGTATCTTACAATAAGATTCACATCTATCCGGGAAATCATCTGTAAATCCTTTATGATTCTTTATATCTCCAAGAGATTTCAATAAATCCGTCATCCTTAACATTGCACATTCCAACTGACCTTGATTAATAAAATTTGGAATAATGCTTGCGATTTGATAACTTTTAGTAAGATCCTCTATAGAATTAATGTTTAAAATAATACCATTAGATGTTTCCACTGCGTTGTTAATTTGTTGAGCAGTAGATTTAACTTTCATGACTTGAAAAAATGTATAAACAATTCCAAATACAGATGCATAGCTTCCTGCAATACCAACAGCGTCTGTCCATTCTATATTGGCACCTAACCAAGTCACCAGAAATAGTCCAGCTGTTGTAAGAGCAAAAATTAACCATAAAAGCCACATCATGATCTCAACAATTGATTTATATGCAAAACTACAAAAAAAATCAGACAATACAAATAATCGGATTATTCAATTAAAACAACAATTCGTTAAAATGAATTAAACTATTTATTACTTTAATACGCACCATGCTCCTAAGTGACCTATAATTAAGATCATACCATCAACATCTGTATGACCAGACCACTATCTCAACATTATAACCTTGAAACCAGAAATATCCTGTTTCACTTACGATATTTGAAATATGAGATCCTGCACCACGTGAGTAGATAATAAAGGCTACGGAAAAAGCCGAGCTTCTCAACTTTATAAAGCACGAAATGCAAAAATAGAGGTGCAATATATTATAGTGAATTGATTCACCTTATTCTTATGCTTGTCATTAATACGTTTTAAATTTGAAGCAGCAGTCTGTAAGCAGTTCAGATTAAGTGTGTAATTTAATTCAATAATCGTCTTTTCAGGCCAATCTAATTTTTGATTCCTTTTGCGAGGTATAAGTCTATGATGGATTTTCTGCCAAAGGTTCTGAATTCTTTATCTCGTTCAATCGAATTAAATTCTTCTTGTAAACAAGCTTCCTTTAAGGAGGCAAGGATAGTATTAATCATTCTTTCTTCGATAGAAGAAAGTACAATATATTCAGCTAAAGACCTCTTGAGTATTAGATATGGAAATTATCCCATTAATTTGCTTTATACAAACCAGTTATGGTAGAACAAGGAGGTGTAGTGGCAAGAATTATACTCCCGGCTCCAATTCTTGTATTATCTCCAATGAAAACATCCCCCAATATTAAAGATTTACAACCTATGAAAACATTTTTGCCAATCCGGGGAGGAGTTAGACTTTTATGTTCCCTGAGACCTATGGTGCATTCATGGTAGATAGTACAATTATTACCAATCTTGCTATATTCATGAATAATAATCATGAAGGGATGAGTCAAATGAAGAGTTAGGATGTTTTCAAGTGAGTCAAAAGAGTTTGGATGAATCTGTAAATTGAGCAATGGTTGCCATAGAAATTTGCGGAATGTCTTGAGCATACTTGAAGAATATCTTTTCTCTAAATAGAGTAAAAAAATCACACAACTTGCAAGCATCCCATTTCGTGAACGGATTTGGTTTAGAGCACTACTGAACATAAGTTTTACAATATAATTACTAATCGGGAATTGCGCGAGTTATTTCAGATATTTAATAAAACCATGGAAAAGGAATTTCATCATGAAATAAACTGCAACAGGTGTTTTTACACCTTCAATGTTCCTCAGTATATGCCATTGTTCCTTAATCATCGCCATCTTATCTGACGATCTGCTTTGTGGCTGTTCGCGATATAAAGCCAAAACTTCCCCAACATTATACGCTACAACATCTTTTTTAAGTATGTCAAGCCAAAATACAAAATCTTCCTTGGAAACATATTTGAATCGAGTCTTTCCGATTGTATCCCTTCTTATCATGACCGTAAGACAAGGAATGACGCAAGTCTCGATCACATCCCAGAAAGTAGCTTTCTGTGGCATTCTGACAACCCGGTTTCCTCGTTCTCCATCTGATTTTATCTTTTCGTAATCCGAATAGACGAAATCACATTGCGTATCCTCCATGAAACAGAGCTGTCTCTCCAGCTTGTCAGGCAACCATTTGTCATCAGCATCAAGGAAAGCGATGTACTCACCGGTAGCATTGTCAATGCCCATATTTCGAGGAGTCGCAGGAGAACCGGAAGCAACTTCAGTCTTAAAGTATCTTATCCTGGAATCCCTTGCCATGTATTGACTGATTATCTGGGCACTTTCATCTGTGGAACAGTCATCTACAATAATCATTTCCCAGTTATCATAAGTTTGAGACAATACTGAATCTATTGTTTCAGAAAGACAATGCTGAGAATTATAACAGGGGGTTATAATTGAAACTGTTGGTTTCATGTGTTACTTACTTAAAGACCGATAAAGATTATCCCACATTCCGGCAATAAGGCTGACATCAAATCTTCTGATGGAATAAAAAGCGGCTTTCCCCATTTCCTTTCTTTTTGACTTGTCAATTATAAGTGTTGAAATCGCGTCTGCCAATCCAGCTTTATCCAGATGGGAAACAAGGATTCCATCCTTACCGTCTGAAATCAGGTCCTCGGGACCGTTAGGGCATCGGAAACTGACGCATGGAACACCCTCCCTCATCGCCTCTGTAATCGTCATCGGAAATCCCTCGAATCTGGATGACACAACACAAAAAGCTGATTCCCGATATTTCTCATCAATAGACTCAGTAACCCCTTCTAAAAATACAGCTGAACTAAGTCCATGCCTGTTTATTTGATTCGACAGATCTTCTTTTAAAGAACCTTTTCCATATATATGGAGTGTCCATGAAGGATACTTTTGAGCTATTGCTTTGAATGCATCTATGAGAATATCGAACCCCTTTTGATACTCCAACCTGCCTACTGAAATAATTCTATTTGAATCAAGAGATGACGGGACATTGCATTTAAACACTACGGGATTAGGTATCGTTGATACATTCGGGAGGGATTTTCTGAAAGAGACTGCATCATTTTGAGTTAGCGTAACAACCCACTTAAATCTTTTATACATGTAATCCCTTACTGATCCTATCCATCTATTGTAGTATCCATGATATACATGCTCCACTGCAACGACCTTATTCCGCTCAATACCCGACAAATACGCCATGAATGCACATGGAAACGACTGCACGGAGATAATATCGAATGTATTATTCTTAAAATATTCCTTAATCAACCTTAAGGCTTTAAGCTGAAGTTTAAGTCTATAAAACGAACCAGGAGTGCCGGAATATGCAATATCCGAAAGATAAACAATCTTGATTTTATCGGAAAATTTATAAGGAGGAGTCTTCAATGTCCTATAGATCGATACGATGGTTACATCATAATCCCAATTATCGGCAAGTTCTGAAGCTATAATCGAAAGCACCCGTTCGATTCCTCCGTTCATTGTTATATCCGAATATAAATAACATAGTTTCATGCTAAACAAATAAATTATAGAATCGTTTCAGTCAATTATTATTAAGCCAATTATATAGTCTATGACTTTTATGACAGGATGATTCTCATTTCCATTGACAAGACTCATCATAAAGATTTGATAGATTTATAAAAGGAAATTAAAAACCTTAGCATAGCATTTTAGCTCTATTCCTTATGCAATATAAATGTTCTTAACATGTTCAAGAATTTGATGTCCGAATACTCATCTTTGAACAATCGATACGTATAGTCATTGAAAACACCTTTATTCGATTTATTGATACATTCAATAAACTCATCAGCAGTATTACAGAGTCCCCCTATCTTGGTATAATCACATTCAATCCCGGCGAAAGCCTCATTAGTTCCAAAAATAGATTTTCCATAACTCATCGCTTCGATCGTTTTTGTTTTCATTCCCGAACCTTTAAAGATCGGAGCAATGACGCCGGATGCCCCGTAATACTCTCTATCTAAATCATCAACATACCCCAAAAAACTTACATTCTCCGGCAAACTTAATTTTTTTAGAACCGAATTATTACAACATCCTCCAACTACATGGATATCCACATCAACATGCCCGGCAACATTGTTTACAAACCATTTTATACCCTCTACATTTGGAAAAAAATCTGAACCAACGAAAAGATAATAAGGCTTTACCGTGGCATAATTGCGGGATTCTTCGTTACATACATTCCGCATAGGAAATGTTATAGGCAAAATCATATCGGCATATCTGCCAAACATTTTTCCAAAGTCATTTGAGTCGCGAACATTAAGGCATATGATCGTATCAGAATATTTTGTCGTTTTTTTCTCATTAATCCATGTCAGAAAATATTTGGGTATACTAAAGAGCGGATTACGAGACGATATTTCTTGCTTGTAAAGTTTCGTGTCAAGATTATGTGCAAAACACATAGTTCTGTATCCCAATTTTGACATTTTTTTGACTAGACTTCCATACGAAGAACTTTCTATAAAAATAAAATCCGGCGAAACTTGCCTAACGGCATCAATTATCTTCCTTTCTTCCTTTGCAGTTATGCCATAACTGCCACATCGAATTAAAGAGTATACAACATTTTTTAAATTGACTTTTGGAAGACGATATTCTACAACATTATCAGACCCTACTAATTCCTTTAATCCGGAAAGGTTACGTCGCACAACCATTGAAGCACCGGTATTCTCAAGACCAGAATCCCGCGCTATATAAAAAATTTTCATGAACAAAATCGTATTTTGAGTTTTTCCTGTTTATTTAGAAAATAGTTTGTTTATATTGCTGCTTTCTCCCAAAAGAAATGATATTCACACATATTACCTTCGGGATCTATAAAAGTGCTATTAACAAATAATAGAATGAGTCCAACTAAACAAAAAACGGCACATGACTTTCTTAGCGATGTCAATGTCAATTTACTATTTAATACATAATAGAAATAATAACTATAAATAGGTAATATAAATATTACCATATACATCAACGGTCGATTCACAAGCATTGAAGTAGGGAACAAGTAAGATAAAGAAGTTCCTAAAAAATATAACCTAAAATAAATATTATATCGTTTATCCGCAGAAAGTCTATTAACATAGGACTTGTTTAGAACCATTATAACATCTATAACAGTTCTCAACATAAACCCCAAGCCAATTGATTGTCCCATCCCCATATTCATATTGTCATCTTGCAAATAATAGGCATAATCATTGGATTCAAGAATAAATACCATTATTGGATTTTGAAAAACTACATCCAATAGATTAAATCTACTTCCTATAATTGCACAAACCACAATAATTAATGCATATATCCATTGAGCATTTATATAAAACCGATTAATCTTTATAAACGGATATAAAATTAGCAATATCAATGCAGATTTATGTATTAGACAAGCTATTAAAACAAATAAGACATAAAACACAAATTTAATATTATATCTTTGCATGGCTATGTATAAAAAACATGCCGCCACTATATTTTGCCTTATAATATTCTGGAAAGATATAAACTGCCCCGACAGAAAAAAGATTAATATAACTATGGGTAATATTTTTGCTTTTTTCTTAAATGCAGATATTACAAGAAGTATCTGAATATAAGCAATTATTCCAAAATATACAGCAAAATGAATATGACTACTTGAGATCAACCATGTTAGATAAGCCCATCCGGGTTCTGTATGAGATATATCCTGAGATGTAGTCGCATACTCGGAAACTTTGAACATACTCAAATATGCCGGATAATCTACACCAACATCATATCTAACACTACAAAAAAAGGTATATATAATAACAATCGTAAAAATGCATGGATGATACACATATACTTTGGTGCCAGACACGACCTGAGTATACAGCCAGGCACATCCAAGTATCGAAACAATCATTATAACATATACAAACAACGATTGAAGCATCTAACTATATATCATTTGGCAGGATATTGTATCTTTGGATTAAACCTAAATCCATTAAATATCCCTCTTACAAATACTTTCAGTTTAAGAGCAGATCCCGAAAATAACAATCTACCGAATGTTATGAAATGCCACAAAATAAATATAATTTTATGTTTACTGTCATAATATCCTTTACGATTGAGATATATCTCATTTCGTATTGAATTCTCATACATTCGTATTCTATTCTTATCCGTAAGTTCTATAAGACGAATTGGTTTATCACCTACACGCAAATGGGTCACAATACTATTTCCACACAAATAACAATTATACTTTTTAGATATTCTTGTTGTATATTCAGTGTCATCACCCCAGATAAAAAATTCTTTAATAGGCAAACCAACCTCTGTTGTGACTTCTGTCGGTATGAGTACTGAAACGAATGTTGCCGACTTTACTCCAACTATACCATTTCCAAGATACTTATTCCAAGATGCATGATAAGTGGGATTGAGTCTCACGTCATCTATTGCTGGGTTATTAACCATATACCCATCAACATTTTGAACCATACTACATAAGAACCCAATTTTTTCTTTCTGCCTAATCAGAAAATTGTAATCTGTTAAAAGTGATTCAAGAGCATCAGACTCTACTATAACATCATCATCCATTACCCATGAAAAATCATAGCTGTTTTCAACAGCATGTTTTATTCCGGTAAAGAATCCTCCTGCTCCTCCTACATTTTTTTGACTAATGACTGTTATTCCATCTATACCTTGAAGATATTCTGTTGTTCCATCGGTAGACCCGTTATTTATGACTACAATATCCGGTTTATATGTCTGGCGAAATAACGAAGCCAACGCACCTTTAAGTAATTGTAATCTATTATAGGTTACAACTACAGCACAAACTTTATAATTCATCTCCACTTAGATTTAACGCTTTTGCAATTATCGGAGCCATATCATAATACTTGTATTCTGCCAACCTTCCTCCAAATATTACATTTGACTCTTTATTTGCCAATGCTGAATATTTATTATAAATTTCTTGATTCTTTTCATCATTTATCGGATAAAATGGCTCCAAACCCTCCTCCCATTCTACTGAATATTCTCGAGAAATCACAGATTTGGGATTTTCATATACAGAATTACCAAATGATTCAAAATGTTTATGTTCAATAATACGGGTAAAGGGGACATTTGCCGAGGTGTAATTTACTACAGAATTACCCTGATAGTTTGCAATATCAAGCGTCTCAAATTCAAACCGGACAGTACGATACTCCAACTTCCCAAAGCGATAGTTGTAAAATTCATCTATTTTACCCGTGAACACAATTTTAGCTGCAACACCTTCCCAATAATTACGCTCTGAAAAGAAATCTACATTTAATTGCACATCAACTCCTTCAAGCAATCCATCTATCAGCTTATTATATCCCCCTATCGGTATACCTTGATAATAATCATTAAAATAGTTATTGTTAAAAGTCATTCTTACTGGCAGCCGACGAATTATGAATGCCGGAAGTTCTTTGCAATCACGTCCCCATTGCTTTTCCGTGTATCCCTTTATCAACTGCTCGTATATATCTTTGCCTATAAGTGTCAAAGCCTGTTCCTCCAGATTACGCGGTTCTGAAATTCCATCGGCTTTCATTTTGTCAATTGCTTCCTTTCTTTGAGTTTCCAATTCAGCAATCGCCTCTTCCGGAGTCCTCACTCCCCACATCTGGTAAAAGGTATTCATATTGAATGGAAGATTATATACCTTTCCATTCGGAGCAACAGCAATAGGAGAGTTAGTGTAACGGTTAAACGGAACAATCGAATTTACGAAATCCCATACTTCCTTATTGGACGTATGAAAGATATGTGCACCATACTTATGAACATTAATGCCTTCAATATTCTCGCAATAAATATTTCCGCCCAAATGCGGACGCTTGTCAATCACCAACACCCTGCGTCCGGCTTGCTTTGCCTTATAAGCGAACGTAGCACCAAAAAGCCCAGCTCCGACTATTAAATAATCATATTTATAATTCATCTTCTTACTTTGGTTCTTATTTTATCATATATCCTGAATGGAATATTAAACCAAAATTCCAATCTTTTATGATGTTTCGCTAATTTATTTAATCCAGCTGATTCTGCCCTCATATAGGATTCTCTCCAGAATAGCACTTTCACTCTCAACCTTTCAAGTAGATTTAGTTGTCCATATAAACTTTCGTGTTTCTTATATATATATTCAACATTATCTTGCCAACCATTATATTTATTTGTGAGCCTTTGTTTGTCTCGCATATCTATGCGATATACAATCAATTCATCATTAATCAATTCAAATGGTTTTGGTAATTGTGCTAATCTAATACTTAATTCATATTCTTGCCAAAACCAACATTGTTCATCAAAATAGCCCACTTTCATCAATGCTTCTTTCTTAACCATCAATGCAGATGTTAAAACTGAAATCTGATATAATATCCTTCGACTAAGGTCTCCCTTATAATTCGAACTCAAAGGACAACATTTGAATTCTATTTCGCCATCTTTATCAACCAATTCCAATCTTCGAGAACAATTTACAACATAACTTCCTGTGGACTCCAAAATAGAAATTTGTTTAGTGGTTTTTTCTGGAATCCAATAATCATCATCATCCAAAAATGCAACATATCTTCCATGTGACATCTTAATTCCCAGATTACGAGCGTAGTTACCACCACGACTCTCATATGCTGGAATATGGATATATTTAAACCCCTGCAACATACACCACTCTTTTGTTCCATCTGTAGAGTTATCATCCACAACAATCAATTCAATATTAGAATAAGTCTGTTTGTATACGCTTTCAACGGCTCGTTTCAACAATTCAAGCCTGTTGTGGGTAGTTATTATAGCTGAAACCAATATAGAGTCTGTCAATATATCCTGCGATTGTCCCATGTTATGCCTTTATTATGATCTTTTTATGGATTGCCAATAACAATATTTGTACAAAGGATTTGCGTTAATTTCATCACCTGCAACTTTAACATATTGTCATCAGTTTGTGACTATTAAACCCATTAAATAGTCTCCATTCCAATACAGACATTAATATACTGAGATAATATCTTATAATCTGCGTTGCCTTATCAATCGAGTTTTAAGATATGCAACCACGTCAATTATATGAAAATGCCTTAAATAAACAAGAATCAAAACCGAGGTTACAAATACATTGATTACCAAACTGACAATTAAACTGAATTGACAAAAATTATGCAGCAGGGCAAGAATCATAATATTCAAAACTGTCGGATATAATGCAGGTACATATGGTTTAAACATTTCTATTGCCCGGATTTCGATTGTTTGGGCTATATACCAATTATTCCATAAGCCTATACACATAGCCAAGAAAAACATCCAAGCCACACCATCTATTGAACCTATCACGTATACACCTACAAACAAACATATTATGTTTGTTAAAGTATTCAAACAGCCTATTACAAACATTTCTCTTGTCTTATTTGCTGCCTGTAGAAATGCTCCAACTGAAGATCCCGTTATTTGAAAACCCACTGTTAGACTCAGTATCTTAAAAACCGGAACAGAGGGCATCCATTGGGAACCAAATATAAGAATTACAAGAGGTTCTGCAGTGAAGTACAAAAGTGCAGAAATAGGAAATCCAATTAATGCAAGAATCTTTAAAAGTTTAAGATATTTATTCGTCTGTTGACTAATGTCGCTTTGATAATCAGCCAACACAGGGTGTAAAACAGGGGTTATTACTTGTGTGAGATTCTGCACCGGCAAAAGCATTAACCTATAAGATTTCTCATAATACCCTAATGGAATCATACCAAATACCTTTCCAATCAATAATTTATCAAGATTTCTCAAAAAATAATTTATCAATGAGAACCCGAACGTATAACTTGAATATGAAGCTATCTTTCTAACGGATTCAAAGCTTGGATGAAAAGTGAATCCTACAGGACTCTTGATATAAGAAAGTATAAAGATTAATATAGAACTTCCTACAGGATTAATAAGAAGTGAAAATATACCCATACCTGTATAAGCGCCAACAATAGAAATCACAGCAAGAATGATCTGTATTGACACTGTCCTTACTCCAATAAACTTGAATTGCTTATCCCTTAGCAACAACCCATTGGGAACAATACTCCATGTGGCAAAAAGAACATTCACGGATAGAATCTGACATATAATGATTAGCTGACTGTCATCATAAAACCGTGCTATCAGCCATGAGGAAAAGAAAAAAAATACGGACAGAATGACACCTAAAAACAATGTATAGGAAAATAGTGATTTCAAATCAGAGACAGATAGATTCCTCTTCTGCACAATAGCCGCGCTCAAACCCATGTCACTGAATATCCCGAAAAAGACAATAAAAACAGATGCAACAGCTATGACCCCAAAATCTTCAGGAGGCAACATCCGCGATAAAACAGCTGTGACTGCAAGTGAGATTAATATACCGGAATATTTTGCAAACGCAGTATATATGAAACCGGACTTCAGTTGCTGCTTGAAATTCTTTTCTGCCACTACGATTTGAATAAATTATATGTTATTTCCTTCAAACGCTCCCAACTGTTTGATGAAACCAATATCTTTCTGTTATTATCCTTTTGCATACGGGAAAGTGGTGTATCCAAAGATTCTTGTGTGATATCTTCCAATTTAAAGATAATGAGACCTCGTCCTGTCAAATCTTCATACAATGGACTCTTACCCGACATGAATACTTTCGCACCAAGATATAAGGCAACCACAATATTACCCATCGCTTCCTGACGCCAGCTTCCATATATACACACCTCAGCTTTTGCCATCAAAGAATTATACTCGCTCAAAGGAAGAAACTTAGAAAGAGAGCTGAAGTTGCTACCAAAATATTTATCCCCAAGCCGACTAATTTTGTCACGATATGCAGCATCCCCACCATAATTCAATGGTACAACTATTTGCTTCCCTTTCAGATCAAGATTCTTTATATGGTCAAATACATATTCATGATTATTCGTCCATGATGCAGAATTGCCTATTAATATGATGTTACCTTCTGCCTTGGATCTCAGAAGTTCCTCGCCCAACACTTCATCTATCGGATAATAAAAAAACTCTGTTTCATTTAGAAGGGTTCGCGTCTCTTTCGGATAATAAGACCTGAAAAGATCATATTCTCCTGATCCGCATACCATAGTAACATTCCTCGTATTGAAGAAATCCAGCTTGAACTTATCATTCTTGGATAAAAGGCCGAAACGTTTCAAGAATAAACCCAGACCCGCCTTCAACGATAATTTAGGTCTACTTTTATAATACAGTCTGTATCCCCTATTGAATAAAAGATTATTATACAACTCTGCTCCCCAAAGAATCCAGTAAACAGGAACGTGTGCAGGAATATTCCTGCAACAAAACTGAATCTTGTCAAAATCCAATCCGTGAATTATAACCTTACTTACACGATGATAGTCAATATCAGGATCCGAAGAATAGTCATATAGAACATGTAAATGATCTCCTTCCTGAGTAAAATGTCGCTCATTCGAATGTGCAAACCAATACACATACTCGTTCTCTCCTGGAAAGACTTCATCAAAGGTCTTTATTATGCGATGGGTTATTTTTTCATCCCATAACAGGTGTAGCAACATAATTATTCCGGTTTGTTAATTTTTATCACTCTTGCAGGGTTACCGACTACTACACCATAAGGCGGCACATCTTGTGAGACGACAGCACCGGCACCAATCACGGCATGGTGACCGATCGTTACCCCACCTATTATTACAACATTAGGACCGACAAACACATGTTGTTCCAATCTCGGACGTTGTAACACCCCATTAGAGATCTTATTCCCAATTGTTGTGTTATTCCGGAAACTGCACCCCTTCCCAATGTACTCGGCATTAATAAAAGTTGAAAAAGCATGATGAAACATACATCCACCTTCTTCTACTTCTCCTACATCTAAAAAACAATTTATCGTAGGCTTAAATAATTTTTTAATGCAACGCAATCCAACCCTATAATAAACAAGATCTCTATAGCCATTGAGATTGTAGCGAAACAATGTAAATGCATATTTACATTGCAGACATTTCGATTTAGGCCATTGATATTTTAAGCCATAAACCTTATTCCTATATTCCATAAAACCGTGTGCATCTGTCAGGAGTACACGCAATTTATCCCTCATAGAACCTGTTTATTTCAGCCAATATCTTATCCACGTCATCATCCTGAAGTTCATAGAACAATGGAAGCCTAAGCAGACAGTCTGCGAATCGGTCACAATTGACAAGATCAAGTCCCAGAACTGCACATTCCTCATCAATAGTTGTCAACTCCTGACAATTCTCGGGACGAGACTCCGGATGCGATGTGTAGAAACCACTCTTGTGCAGGCTAAGATAATGGAATACTGACAATATCTCATGATCCTTTAGATGCTTTATAAGCCTGGTACGTTCTTCCAATGAGCGACACACGATATAGAACATATGGGCATTGTTGGTTGCATATTCCGGCATATCGGGCAATGTCAACAAACCTTTGTCCGCAAGACAAGCCAGACCTTGATAATATCGCTGCCATATCTCTTTACGGCGAGTCTGAATCATATCCATATTCTCGATCTGTGCCCAAAGGAACGCAGAAATAAGCTCTGAAGGCAAAAAAGATGAGCCGTTATCGACCCATCCATATTTGTTTACCTCCCCCCTGAAAAACTCGCTGCGGTTTGTACCTTTTTCCCAAATAATCTCAGAACGGCGGATAAACCTATCGTCATTAATTGTAAGCAATCCGCCTTCTCCTGCAATTATATTCTTGGTCTCGTGAAATGAAAAACATCCTAAATGACCAATTGAACCGAGTGGACGCCCCTTATAGTAGGAATCAATCGCCTGAGCTGCATCCTCCACCACGAGCAGATTATATTTATCAGCAATAGCCATAATCCGGTCCATGTCGCATGCAACTCCGGCATAATGCACCGGAACGATAACTTTGGTACGTTCGGTTATCAACGCCTCTATCTTGTCAGGATCGATATTAGGATTATCTTTGCAGCTGTCGCAGAACATGATCTTTGCGCCCTGGCGCACAAATGCAAGCACCGTTGATACGAACGTATAGCTGGGAGCGATCACTTCATCTCCAGGTTTAATATCACAAAGAATCGCTGCCATTTCAAGAGCATCGGTACACGACGTTGTCATGAGAGCTTTCTTGAAACCATAATGTTCTTCAAAAAAATTCTGACATTTCTTGGTGTATACTCCATTACCTGAAAGTTTGCCGGAATACACAGCCTGATAGATATAATGAGCTTCCTTACCTGTCAAGAAAGGTTTGTTAAATGGTATCATTACGCTATATCTTATTTTTGATTTATTATAGTCTGGAAATGTTTGTATATCCACTTTCCTCCGCCATATTTAAAAGACAGAGCCAAATGAGATTCATAGTTATAAGGGAGTCGTAAACGGGTTAATTCGAGACTTTCAGTGTCTATAATTGAAAAGCATACCTTGCCTTCGAAATCTCGCGCCTGTCCTATAGAGCCGGGATTGAATACGATTTTTCCATCAAAAAACTGCTTAAATTCCCTATGTGTGTGACCAAGAGCCACTATGTCATAAGCCAGACATGAAAAACGATCCTTATCAAAAGTATTGTCATAAACATATTCATCAATAGGATCAAATGGACTCCCGTGAACAAACAATATCTTGCGTTTATCAACTACATATCCTAAGGAAACAGGCAATCCCGCCAACCATTCCCGATTACAATCAGTTATTATACTGTCGGCTATATTTATACCGAAACGAACCGACTCGTTTAGAAATTTCTTTTGACCATCCATTCCTTCTATCAGGTATCTTTCATGATTGCCCTGCAAACATTTGAAACCTGAATCACGAAGTAAGTCTATACATTCATTTACAGCGCACCCATACCCTACAATATCACCAAGACATACGGACATGTCAACATCTGATAAATATGGGACAATACTCTTCAATGCCTCATAATTGCCATGTATGTCACTGCAAACTAAAATTTTCATAAAGATCGGGCAATATCTTTTATTGTATCCTCTAATTTATAAAGTGGAATAAAACCTAATTCGGTTTTCGCCTTCTCTATTGAAACATCCCATTTTAAATCTTCATCTGCATCTTCACCTTTAAAAACTATCTCAGTAGAAGAATGTAAAACGCTTTTACACATTTCCGCTAATTCAAGATTACTTACAGACTTATCAGATGCTATATTATAGACTCCACTACAGTTTTTTTGTAAAGCCAGAGCTACGGCTCGGGCAATATCCCGGACATCTATATAATTCTGTTTACGTCCACCTTTGCCCAATAGCTCAATCGTAGTGTTATCAATACAATTCCTTATGAATACAGGTAATATCTTGTTCGTGGGCATCCCGATTCCTACAGGGGAGGGTATACGCAACGAGATTGCGTTGAGATGTGGATTGTTTTGAAGCAACAATTCCCCTATATATTTTGACAGGTGATAGTTTGTGCGCGGATTAACCGGATGTGATTCCGTTATCGGCAAAACAAGCGGAACTCCAATTACAGGCAGACTTGATATATATACAATGGATTTAACACCTGTCATATCAGCCACCTTCAACAGATTATAAACACCTGCTATGTTCGCATCAAATAGTGTCTTTGTGTCATTAAAAGAAAGTGATGCTGCACAATGCACTATATGATCAAACCTATGGCGTGACGCATAATCCAACATAGATTTCTCATCAGTAAGATCAACCTGCTCATAACTGGTATGCAATGGATTTTTAGAATAAGATTGTCTTCCTATACCCCAAACATCATATTGATTACATAACAAGTTTGCCACTTCATTACCCACAAAACCATTTATCCCGGTAATAAGTATCTTGTCTTTCATTCCTTTACATTACCAAAAGATTCAACCGTATCTACAAACCCTTTATGTCCAAGTTCCCGAATCATATCTGGATTAACATAGGCTTCATTATAATACCTATATACAATCCCTTCTTTTGCAGGACTAAAAGAGACTTCTTCATCAAACAAGTATTCCCTTATAAAAGCTTCTACATCATTAAAACCCCAGTGTGCACGAATTGGTGTTGTTCCCGAAAAACGGACATTCAACTCGAAACATACCGGTTTCCCTTCATGCATCCTCAACTGAATATTAAGCGGCCCTACAGCCTTAAACAATTTGCAGATTCTTTCACATTCATCCTTGATAGCTTCATTATGCACGATCTCTGCCTTAAAGGTTGTGCCATGCTTAAGCCATCGCTGCATGATGATAAGACCTTTCAGCTCCCCATATCTGTCATTATAGCATCCAACTGTATATTCAGTATCTGGGGTCCCAATAAGTTCTTGATACACATATCCCTTTTGTGGAGCCGATAACAATTGCTCATCATTATTAATGACAAAGATTCCTGCTGAACCTTTACCCTTTGCGGGTTTTGCTAAAATCGGATATCCAACTGCCAAAACCAACTCTTTAACTTGATCAGGATCTGATGCATCAGCAAACTTCGGATAATTCAATCCGTTTTCTTTAAGCCAACTACATGTAGACAATTTATCATTCCCCACTTCCAACAAATGTAATGGCGTATTAAAAAAAGGAATACCAAGTTTTTTCAGTTCAGGACGCTTAGATTCTAATGCCACAAGGTTCTCTTCTACTCCTGACAAAACTATATCTATGTTTTCTTTTCGACACACTTCACCAACCCAGTCTATGAATTTAGGGTCATTCGCGTACGGAGAGATATAAGCCTTGTCACAAAAGAACAGACCGAGCGATTCCGGAGACACACAAGCCCCTATAATCCTGCAATTCAAGTTAGAATGGCGCAAGGCTGTTAAAATTCCTTGACTAACATTGCCTCCAACTCCAAGTAAAAGTATTTTTATAATTCTATTATTCATCGTATTTTTCGCGCCGGTATACCAACATATGTACCCTTATCAGCTACCGAATTTATGACAACTGTACCTCCTCCTATCTGAATATCATCGCAAAGCGATATATTGTCTATAAGCGTAGCGTTTATTCCTATAAAGGAGCGTTTCCCGATTTTTGTAAAACCCGCAACGGCAACACGCGGAGCAATAAAGCTATGAGAGCCAACCTCAGAATCGTGGGCTATAGTTGAAGATATGTTAACAAAGACATTCTTTCCGATTCTGACATTTTTATCCAATACTACTCCCGGCATTATTACACTCCCTTCTCCAATTGTTACTGTTTCATCTATAATTGCAGTTCGGTCAATAATTGTAGCTATATTGATTTTCCCTGAGATTTTTTCGAATATAGCCTGCCGTTCTTTAAAATGTTTATATCCAATCGCTACAATCACCCCCCCGATTTTATATCTATTTGATTATCAATGTCTTCAATCCTTCCTTTTACTATTCCTCCTTGACGGATTGTTCCTATAGGCATGAAGTCATCAAAATATCCCTCAATTTCATATCCATTCCTTAACGCCAGATTGGCAATCTGTTCCCCCAAATCACCAGCTCCTATTATTGACAGTTTAGCCATAAATATAGATGTTTATAAATACAGGAACCCGAGTTTAACCTATCTCTCATTTATGTTGCTTAGACTTCCATGGCGGAGAGCGCGAAGGAGCCTACGCTGTACCGATTATTGATTCTATGTCTATAGTTCTATGTTAAAGTTCCTAACCATTATCATGTTGATGACAAAGGCAAGGATGATATTATGCCAATCTATACATAGAAAAACGAGGAGCTCCTTGTTTTATCAGTCTTTGTTGAACAGGTCGCGGGTGTAGACACGGTCGGAGACATCGGCGAGGTCGGGTGAGGTGCGGTTGGCAAGGATGGCGTTGCTGAGACGTTTGAATTCGGCGAGGTCGTTGACAACGCGGCTGCCGAAGAAGGTGCTGCCGTCTTCGAGGGTGGGCTCATAGATAATCACAGTAGCGCCTTTTGCCTTTATGCGCTTCATCACTCCCTGTATCGAAGACTGGCGGAAATTGTCGGAGTTCGATTTCATCGTCAGACGGTATACTCCGATCACCGGGGGTATCGAATGACTGTCGCGCTCCAGCGAGGATGTATGGAGAGTGGGGTTGGTGGTGTAGTCATACCATCCCGCCATCCTCAGTACCCTGTCGGCTATGAAATCCTTGCGCGTGCGGTTGCTCTCGACGATCGCGGTCATCATGTTCTGGGGAACA
>VSOK01000103.1:1392-4345 GCA_009774765.1 Bacteroidales bacterium | reverse complement strand
CACATCACTCGGTCAAAAAAATAGATTTAATACCATGCTATCCAATGAAATCCGAACTGGCGCACATTGCCAAAGATGACAATCCCATTTAATAAGCCGGCCACAGCCGCAAACACAATCCATTCAGGGAGATTGATTCTCCGTGCAATACGTCTGCTTGCTATAAAAAGCACTGTGATGAAAAATAAGGCCCATAAGAACCACAGCCCCATATCCGGCTGATAAACGACATGGCAAAAATATTGGAAAAGAGAAGAATCTATACTGCCATTCAATAAGATATTAAGGACATACCTTACAGGGATATAACTAAAAAATGGAATTAACAGTTGGGTTGACCTTTTCTTTATCATTGCCCAGTCATATTTGCGGAAACACACATATCCGCTCATAAACATGAACAATGGTATATGAAAAGAATAAACTATCCTTATTGCAATATTTACATCGGAATAATAATGTTGTAGGATATGCCCTAAGACAACGAGAAAGATTGCAAATCCTTTCTGGCAATCAATATATGCCAAACGAACAGGTGGCATAATTATTCGGATTTGAATGTGATGTCGTCGGGACGAGGATGCACGAATTCAAACTCAAGCGTGCGGGCGAGTCCCTCGTCGAGGGTGTATGGCGCTTTGAATCCGCAGGTGTGCACTTTTGTTGCGTCAAATTCTGTGGTGGCTCAGAATTTCTTGACGCGAACTGAAGATACGGTAAGTTTCTTTCCGGTGATTTTCGCGAGTAAATCGAAACAGTATCCGCCCGTCATTCCGAGCCAGTAAGGGAAGTGTGTGGCCGGGATATGCTTGTTCAGCACCTTTGACACATGCGCCACGAGCTGATTCATGTTATTGTCGGGCTTATCGATATAGTTGAACACATTGTAGCCCTCGGTGATATTGTCGATCATGTATTTCACAAATGCCACAATATTGCCTACATAGGCCATCGACTTCTTGTTCTCGCCCTTGCCTACCATCAGGAACTTGCCCGAGGATATCTGTTTGAGCAGATTGTAGACATTTCCACGGTTGCGTTCTCCGAAGATTACTGTGGGGCGTATGATGTTGATGTTCCAGTCGGGATGCGACTCATACCATTTCTGAAGCACTTCCTCGGCCTGCCACTTCGACTTGCCGTAGTGGTTGAACGGATCGGCCGGATGGTTTTCATCGGGATTCTTCTTGTTGAGGCCGTAGACAGCCACCGACGAGAAAAATATTATACGGTGTATGCCGTTCTTCTCCATGGCCTTGAGAGTCACCTCCATGCCCCCGACGTTGGTGTCGTAGTATAGCGACACGGGCGACACATCATCGCGGTGCTGCGCGGCCAGCAGAATTACTATGTCGGCGCCTTTGAGCTCGCGGTCCATCTGCTCCTGTGAGCGGACATCGCCTATTGTGGTGATTTCATTGAAGAAATGACTCGGCTGCAGGTCGATATTGCTGCATGTATATTTTGCCGGCTCCTCCTTAAGGAGATTAATCAGCCGGGTGCCGACGAAACCGCTGGCACCAATCATTGCTATTTTCATAAGAACTTTTTATTATTGTTTAATTTATTTACACGTTGTCTTTCAGCGCAGTAGCTTGGAATATATAAATGCACGAAGAGAGTTCGGAAGCATATATACCGTGCCTCTGATTACCGAACCTTTTATCGCCTGCAATGTAGAGATAAAGCCCAGGTTGCGTAGTGCCATCTGAAATTTCGCACTATCCTTGGCATAGCGCCAACCGCCACGGCGCTTGAATGTATCGGGCGATGTGCGGAACCATAACAGACTCTCAGGAATGTTAGCGAGCCGAGAGCCATTATGAATCATGCGGACCCAAAGATACCAGTCTTCAAACAATGGAAAATGCTGATAACTTCCGGCTCTCTCCACAGCTGATTTACGGAACATCACCGAGGGATGATTCAATGGATTGCGGCTTCGAGCGAACTCAGCTATTTCCGATGCGGTTTCGGCAGTCCGTCGCTGCGATGTCACATTGTCAATAGAGCCGATGAATTCATCAATCCACGACCCGCATACATCAATATCCGGATGAGACTGCATGAATGCCATCTGCTTTTCAAATCGGTCGGGCTTGCATACATCGTCGGTGTCCATACGAGCTACCAGTTCATTGCTACAATGTGTCAGACCCTCTCTTAAAGCCAGGCCCAATCCCTTGTTGACAGGCAGAAGTACCATCTTTATTTCAGGATGCTTGTCCGAATATTCCGAAACCACTCTATATAGATCTGTGGTAATCGGGCCATCTTCAACGAGAATCACTTCATCCGGCACAAGTGTCTGATTAAAAACACTGTCGAGACTTTGGCGCAGAAAGTCGGGCCGCTCTTTGGCATAGAGCGACATCAATACAGAAAATGACATGGAAATTTTATAAATCAGATATTTTTATCCAACTCTCACAAATAGGTGTTGACTTTAAATCTTTGTTCATCCATTTATATGGCGCAACAACTATTTTATCTTTATTATTATTTAACCAAGCTCCCCACCATGAGAATGACGAATTTGCAATTATATTATGATTGCACACACTCATTAATTGCATATCTCGGAAACTATCGTTGCCTTTATTCCAGTCAACAAAAACAGTTTCAATATCCGTCAATTCTTCCGAAAAATTATTTTTCACCCATTGGATATCATTTGAGAAGATGCAGAATAAATCAATTTCTGCATTATTACGGATGTATTTAATGGCATTCTTATAATATGAAATAGTGCATATATCCTTAAAAAACGGATGCTGTACATAATCCCCTCGGCGGATATGAATGGAAACTGTCTTTTTTGATTGTAGGAGATTTAGCAATCCTATATTATTTTCATCCTTAAATTCAGGAAATGAAAATGCGTCTAATATTTGCGCTCGGTACTCTTTAAAATATAACTCAGATTACCAATATCCATCATAGAGGATTGAGG
>VSOK01000103.1:0-1382 GCA_009774765.1 Bacteroidales bacterium | reverse complement strand
GGATTGAGGTTGGTTCTGTAATTCTTGCTAATTCTAAAGTATAATCACTACGCTCAACGCACATAGATTTACGGGATGGCAAAATCCTTGACCCGACCTGCCATAATCGATAATGAGGCAATGGCCACCCTATTTTTATTATATCCTTGAACCTTGCTCTTTCAAAATTAGAACCAACGATTTGGTCTATCTCAAATCCATTATGCAAAGGATATCCATTGAACAACGATGTATCAATCTTTATACACTCTGAAGGAAAGCGCTGCCTCAAACTTAATGCAAGCGCATACTGAAACATCTGATTGCCAAGACCGCCTATAATTCTTACAATCTTCATTATTTATAAGTCCTAAGTTCTTTGAACACAAAGAGTTTTCTTACGCCATTGCCCTGTCAAGAGCGGGAAATAACGATTAATTAAAATAACAACAGGAATTTCTACTATCATTGTCAATGCAAATAACAGCAATGATGACTCATAACCTAAATAAATCTGTAAATACTTGATTGGACGATAAATTAAATGATGTGTACATAATAATACCAATGAATTGGTGCCAATCCATGTAATTATTGCGATATCATCAACAAGTTTACATATACATAAGATACAACCGACAATGGCTGTTCCGGAAATAACTGCCAATATTGGATTACTATAGTGGTTTGTGCTCATACTTATGGCTACTGGGAATAAAATGAAAATCAAATAGAGTATGCAAGCGCCAACCATAAGCCATTGCGGTTTAATAGTTGCATAAATATATTTAGATTTGCTCAATAGTATTCCCAAATAGAAGTATAATGCAGCAACACATGCAGTATCAAGCCATGCCGGCAAGAATATCTCAAAATGCGCTAAGGTGAAACCGACGGTTGCAATAGCAAGCACTATGATAGCTTTTAATGATTCATTTTTAATAAATTTCCATAATGCCCAAAAAAGTACCTCTACCTCGAACAGACATAATAGAAACCATAACGGACCGTTAAATAGATTTCGTTGATGAATTACATCAGTAATCGAAAATATTAATCCGTTAGTTATATTTATTGACAAGAGATACTCCAAAATATAAAATATAGAATAACTGATTATATAGAATGTCAGGAATGGAACAAGAAGTGAGTATATTTTCTTTCTAAAATACCCCCCCCCAGTAACCGATTTTAAGAAAAACAAACATGCTAATACAAAAAAAATGGGAACTTTAGCAGCATACAATCCAGGCATATACTCGGGAACACCTACATGAATCATTATTACAAGCAAAATACATATTCCCTTTGCTAAATCTATAAACTTATATCTCATTAATCTGATATTAAATTAATTACAAATAAGGGAGCGAATGCGATTTCAATCTCTTCCAGTATATATC
>VSOK01000102.1 GCA_009774765.1 Bacteroidales bacterium | reverse complement strand
GTTATAGGACAGTACGCGTTCTTTAACAGCAGTTCTTTGGTACGTATCGATCTTACGAAAGCAACGGAACTAAGCGCATACTCGTTTGCAATGTGCAGTAAGCTTGCAAGCGTAGACTTGGGCAATATTGCCGTTATTCCCGAAGGATGTTTCAGCGGCTGCGCGTCATTGGTAAACGTGACTGCGGACAACGCGGAAAAAGTGGAGCACGACGCGTTTGCGCAATTCGAGTTGGTTTCCGGAGGACAGCAGTTTGTTTACGAAGGACCCGCTATTGTAACTATAATTTTGCCTAAGGCAATAGAAATAGGCGAATACGCGTTTTACGGATGTATGGATCTTGAAACGGTAAGCTTGCCCAAGGTTGAAACAATAGGCGAAGGCGCGTTTGAATTCTGCGAAAAATTGCAAAACATTACGTTCGGCAGCAAGCTAAGCGTAATTAACGACGGCGTATTTTACGGATGCTCGTCGCTGAATCTTGCCGAGTTTGATTTTGATAACATCACAAAGGTAGGCAAAATGTCTTTCTTGGGGACGCAGGTGCCCGAAACGTTGACGTTGCCGAAAGTCGAATCTATCGACGTACAAGCGTTTTGTGAGGCGGAGTTGGTGCAAACATCTCAGGGATTGCAGTTTGTTCCCGTTAAAAACCCGCACCTAAAAACGGTAAACGCACCCGAACTTAGATTTTTGTTGGAAAACGCGTTTTACGGCAGCGGAGCTTTGCAGCAATTTAACGCTCCCAAACTGGAAGAAATCGGCAGTATGGTGTTTGTCGATTCGCTTATTACAGAGTTTGAAGTTACAGACAATTTAAGGTTTGTAGATTACGGCGCGTTTACTTACGCAGAAAAATTTGAAACTTTCTATGCGACGGTAAACGGACAAAAGGTGTTTGACGTTACGTTTAGCAACGTTATGTTGGATAAAGGAGTTTTGTACACGTCCACGAATAAAGGCTATATGTTATCGTCCTATCCCGCGGCAAAGACGGATGCGGAATACGCAGTTCCCGAAGGAGTTGTGCGCATCGAGTTTTTGGCGGCATACGGAAACAAAAACATCACAAAGATCGTGTTGCCTCAAACACTGACGAACATAGGTAATATGTCGTTCTACTCCTGCGATAAGCTTGCTACGGTGGAGTTCCGTTCGTATTATGCGCCCGTTTTGGAAGGCACGATGAGCGGCGAGTTGGATATCTTGCCCGGCAGCGACTTAAAGGATAGATTCCCCGGGTTCGACAAACTGTACAAGTACGATTACTATTACTACACTCAACTGCTGCAACTGTTGGCAAATCCCGACTATAAACCTTCGTTCGGTGTTCCGTATCCGTTGTATTACGCAACGTTTGTGGATTTTGTAACAAGTAAAAAAGCTTCTAATTTACAAGCCGTACTGCCCGTTAACAGCGAAGGTTACGACTCTGCGCTTTACACGGCATATTTCAACACGATAACAAAGTCGCAGTTTACCCCTATGGGCGGATACGCAATTGCGTTTATTAACGCGGTAAACAATTTGCCCGACGTCGTAGACAGATTTGCCGCAAAGAGTATGGGCGATGCAATAACGGCATACAACGCGCTGCAGCGTCATACGGACGAGCTTGCAGCGGTAGATAAATCGGTTGTCGACCGTTATCAAACCGCACTTAGCGCGTATAACGTGGACGTGGCAATCAACGCTATAAATAAGCTTGTCGGTATCGACAGTACAGACCGCAGTATCAACCTTGTGGAAAAAGCAAACAGCGCGTACAACGTACTGTCTGCAGAGGAAAAAGATTTAATAACCAATTACGACAAACTTGTAAAAGCAAACGCGGACTTGGAAAAAGCAATTAAGGAAAGAAACGAAGAGTTAGAAGCCGAACGCAAAAAGGCGGCTCAGGCTGCCATAGACGCAATCGACGCAATAGGCGAAGTATCGTCGGCGCAGAGCTGTTTTGACAGGCTATCGCAGGCGCTAAACGTATTTAACGCTTTGACTGCCGAAGAAAAGGCATACGTAACAAACAGCGATAAGCTGCAAGCGGCGGTTACGTCTTACAATACTTTGGTAAAAACAATAAACACCGTTAATGCGGAGGTGACAAAAACGGCAACCAACGTTACTTTGCAGGTGGCGGGGATTTTGTCGCTGTTGGCAATAGTAGCGGTAGCACTCAAAAATCTGTTAGGAGGCAAACTATGAAAAAGAAAATAATACTTATTGTTTTGGCGTTGATTGTTTGCCTGTCGCTGTGCGGCTGTAACAAAATGTTCGGCCGCTTGGACGACCTTTGTAAAGATCCTCACGAAAACTTAAAACTTACGGTTAACGTTACTGACGGCAATGTAGAACTAAAAGGAACGTCCACCGCGGTAAAACAAGCGGACGGCTCCGTACCTGTCTCTTATACACATCT
>VSOK01000101.1 GCA_009774765.1 Bacteroidales bacterium | reverse complement strand
GAATTATCCTCCACAGTCGGATAATTTCGGGGTTCCTTAATCAAAGATTAAACAATGGACAAGCCATAAAATTAAAAGAATAAGAAGAATGAAAAAGAAGAGCAAGTACGGGAGAAATCCCAAATTGAATCCGAAGACGCACTGCGTGATGGTGCGCTTCGATGATGTGGAATGGAACAGGTTCCTGACGATGTACGAGGAATCGAACGTGTATGCGAAAGCCGTCTTTCTGAAGGCGCACTTCTTCGGGCAGAAGTTCAGGGTGCTGAAGGTGGACAAGACGCTGGTGGACTACTACACCAAACTGTCGGACTTCCACGCCCAGTTCCGTGCCATCGGTACGAACTACAATCAGGTCGTTAAAGAGTTGCGCATCCACTTTTCGGAGAAGAAGGCGATGGCGTTGCTCTACAAGTTGGAGAAACATACCATCGACCTTGTGAAGTTGAGCCGGGAAATTGTGGAGCTTTCAAGGGAGATGTATGCCAAGTGGGAACAACGGAAAGAATAATTCCATAACATATTGAAGAAACTTAGCTGATTTCCAGTATCGTTGATAAACTCAGGCTGCCAAACAATATTATTGCTGACCATATCCCAATTGGGTATCTGAAACTTTACTTAAGAATAAAATCCATCAAAAGAATTTATAAAAGAGCCGTATCATTGCTTATGAGTGGCATGATACGGCTTTTTGATGTACCTATTCAAAAAGTTTGTGTCAAATGCTATTCATTTGATGTCTGCAATATTTATCAGATTATTGGCGATTGCATAAATCACAAGACCTGCCGAAGAATGTATCTGTAATTTATTTGAAATGTTTCTACGGTGGGTCGTAACTGTATTTACAGATATACACAATTCTTCCGCAATTTCTTTATTACTCTTGCCTTTGGTTAAACAAACAAGAATATCTTTCTCTCGGTCACTCAATTCTTCCACTTTTTCGTTTCCAGTGAAATTGTTTTGTACATCATCGGTATAAACAATTTTTCCACTTCTATGTAGTTGCTGTTCTACAAGTTTAACGGCAGGAACAAATAGTTTGTCTTCAATCTTGCAATGGGATGTTAAATCCTGTTCGCAAAATAAGATTTCCAACAAAACTGCATTTAGCAAATAGTTATTCTTTTCAGGATAATAGCGTATGATTATATCTTTCAATTCTTTAAGTTTATAACCAATAGGAGTATGTTTTCCTGCAAACGCTGAAATATTATAGTTACGATTAAGAAAACCCTGTAACAGTTGTTCGACATAGGTAAAAACAACTTGATTTTCATACTCCATATGCTTTTTTACCTCCGCTACATATTCGTCATAGAAACGAATAATTAGTACGGCTATATCATTGTTGCCAGAACAGTCTATGGCTTCAATGAGTTTCCGGCGGATATTAGGCAGATTGAATCCCAAATAATATTCATGAGCCTGTTTCAAATATCCCATAAGAGAAGACAAAGAGAGTGTGTCATAATTACAGATTCCCTTTACTACAAAGTTCACAACTTCTAAAAATGTCCTTTCATCTACATTGTGCGCACGACATACCTCCCCGACAGATTTGTCTCCAAATCCCAAAGGTAGCCCAAACCGTCCCATTACAAGGATGAGCGAATTGTGTTTCTTGACAATATCCCGCATTTTTTCATTGGGTTTATATCCTATGTCATTATTACTCATAATACAGTTTTATCGAATTGTTTGATGCTGCAAAATTACTCATATAATATATAACTGACAATACTTAAAAAGCATGATAACAGCGTATCATGTAGTCCCAAAATACTAAAATGAGAGTATTGTTCACCCTGAGATTCCGGGGTAATTTTGCAGCCGGAAAAAATAAACAAATAAAAAATAGCAGATATGAAATTGAAAACAATTTTAGCAGTCGCTGTCGTGGCGTTCAGCTCGGCAGCGTGCAGCGACGATGAGAAACAACCGGCCGTAGACGATATCGCCGGCAGTTACGAGGGTTACACACTGGCAGGTTGCGCCTATTTCCAGAACACCTGCACGGCCGGCGAAACCGTCGTCGTGACCGAAAACACCGACGGCACGGCCCACGTGACCTTCACCTCCGACTCGTGGGGCGAGTTTACCATCCCCGGTGCGCAAATGAGTGAGAACGGCGGCACCTGCACCCTCACGGGCAGCGGTCAAACAAAAATGGGTATGGGCGGCAACGTCTCTTCCTACGATTGCACATACACCGCAGTGATCCATTCACGCGAAAAGGCACAGATGCAGTTCAAGGTCGCCGGTGTCATGGGAGGCCTGACCCTCGACTTCACCACAGGGGAGGCTCCCGCCGACCTGCTGCTGGCCGGGACCTACAAAGGCTATACCGATGCCGACTGTACCTATTTTCAGGACCGCTACACCGACGATGAAAGCCTGAAGGTGACGGCCAACGGCGACGGAACCCTCGCGGTCCTCTTCGAATCGGCAGCGTGGGGCACATTCAAGGTTGACAAAGCCACCGTCAGGAAGAACGGCGACAATTATACGTTCACGGGCGAAGGGACGGTGTCGATGGGGCATGGAGGCAACGTAAAGGACTATGCCTTCACCATGACGGGAGAGAGCAACGCCGCAAAGGACGACTATTCCATCGCATTCAACGTTCCTGCCGTAATGGGCGGACTTACCGTCACG
Source organism: Bacteroidales bacterium (assembly GCA_009774765.1). Classification (GTDB taxonomy): domain Bacteria; phylum Bacteroidota; class Bacteroidia; order Bacteroidales; family UBA932; genus Cryptobacteroides. The sequence continues at coordinate 1,472 of VSOK01000101.1, read as the reverse complement.
CTGATGCCGGGCAAGGCTCCCGCCACCGCAGAGTAATCACTTAATAAGAATAGAGATGTCAGTAAGCCATAAAATAACATCTATTCTGTCGGGAGTGATAGCCATGCTATCGCTCTCGGCTTGTAACGGCATATTGGAAGATATCTACGACACGCCCCGACCCGAAGATACCCGGACCTACGGTTTCATCGCCGTCAATGACAATACGCACACGGGCCGCATATACCTCGATGCGACGGATTACACCGAGTGGCACTACATCGACCTGCACGGCAAGTCGGTGACGACAGCCTCCGTAGATACCGAAGCACCCGCGAACTGGGACCTTGCCATACACCGTTACGACGCCAAGACCAACGGCGGCGCCGTCACGGAGAGTGCGGCGACCGGTTTCGGCATGCTGCCCGCCATAAGCTCCATTCCCGCAGAGGCATTTGTGACCGACAAGTGGACGACCGACAAGATAACGGTGGACATGTCGCAGATGATGGACGGTATCATCCGCTATGCCGAAGACTGGTATAACCCCTGCCTCTCCGGATGGCTCCATGTCGATACCTTGACCATGCCGCCCGTCTATACGCTCTCGGGGAAAATCTACCTGTTGCGCCTCCCGGACGGCACCTGTGCCGCGCTACGCCTGACGGACTTCATGAACGATGCCGCCGTCAAGGGATTCATGACCATCGACTACCTATACCCCGTACAGCCATGACAGGAAGAACGACGATATTTTTACTGCTCGGCCTGCTCCTTACGGTAGATGCAGCGGCACAGCGCAGTATATCCGGCACTGTGACCGACAACAGGCGCGAACCCTTGACGGGGGCGACAATTCTTGTGAAGGAAATTGCGGGACTCGGAGCGGTGACGGATGCCGAAGGACGCTATGAACTGCGGCTGCCCGACAAGAAAGACTATACCTTGACAGCGACATATATAGGTTATTTCGATGCCACCCGGACCCTGCCCGCCGACCACGGCGGCGCATTGGATTTCCAGCTTAAGGAAAACCCGACGATACTCGAACAAGTCGTGGTGACGGGAACCCGCACGCCCAAACTGCTGAAGGACGTGCCCATCGTGACGCGGGTCATCACCGAATCGGACATCCGGCGCACGGACGCCACCAATATCGGAGACCTGTTGCAGACCGAACTGCCGGGCATCGAGTTCTCCTATTCGATGAACCAGCAGATCTCGCTCAACATGGCGGGCTTCGGCGGCAACTCGGTGCTGTTCCTCGTCGACGGGGAGCGTCTGGCGGGCGAAACGCTCGACAACGTGGATTACAGCCGTCTGAACATGGACAACGTGAAGCGCATCGAAATCGTGAAAGGGGCCGCGTCGTCACTCTACGGCTCGAATGCCGTGGGCGGCGTGGTGAACATCATCAGCCGCGAGTCGCAGGAGCCGTGGTCGGTGAATGTCAACGGACGCTACGGCGCGCACAACGAACAGCGGTACGGCGG
>VSOK01000100.1 GCA_009774765.1 Bacteroidales bacterium | reverse complement strand
GGCCGATGGGAACATAACCAAAACGATAAACCTCTAACCATCAAACACATACCACAAAACAACCGTGCCCATCGGACAACAAAATGGCTGACGGGAACACTATCAAAACGATAAATCACTAATTATCAAGCATATACCACAAAGCAACCGTTCCCATCGGACGAAAAAATGGCCGACGGGAGCAGTCAATACACAACATTCTCAGCAATAAACCCGGAAGCAATGTCTACAGCGGAGCGGAAAGCCTCTTCCTGGCCGGAAACAGTGATGAAAAGATGGACCGCATCAGAAAACTCCACCCTCCGTATTCTGCCAGAAGGCACCTTCTCCGCAAACCGGATCCCCTGGTCACGCAGGATATCGCGCCCCGCTGCAACCATCAATGTACGCGGAAGACGCTCTAGTTCGTCGACGGGAAACGTCCCGACATCTATCTGCGGTATACCGGAAGGGACTTCAGGTGCATAAGCCAAGTTGAACTGTTCCATCAGAAAAGCATCAAGACCATACCCCTCACCGAACTCCCGCCAAGAATCCGAATCGTCAGCAAAGGCAAGGACTACAGGATAGAACAGCACGAGGGACTCCACTTTGCCGGCACATTCCGGACTCAATGACGCAGCTATCGCCAGGTTCCCTCCGGCACTGTCGCCTCCCACTGAAATGCGGTCATTGTCTATACCCAACTCCTCGCAATTATCCACGGCATATCCGATAGCCTCCACACAATCAAGATATCCGCACGGATAAGGATTTTCAGGAGCCAGCCTATATTCCACTGCCATCACTTTCATCTTGCCAGTCGCGGCCATAGCGTCGCAGAACCGTCCGCAACTGTTGATGCTTCCGAAAGCCCAGCCTCCCCCGTGAAGATATATCAGCAAAGGCAACGGCCCCTCAGTGTCCGATACCGGCTCATACAGCCTCAAGACAGGTGACAGCTCCCTTGTCCTGACATTTTCAGAAACGGCCGGACGCCTGTCGCGCGAAGACCTCACCGCAATCAGATCTGTCAAGTCTCCCGCAATCGCCCTGGACACCGCCATCGCCTGCCTATATTGCAGACTGTCAGGCATAGCACGCAAGAACGAATCCGCCTGCTCACGCATCAGCCTGTCCCTCAAGCCATCTGCATTGCAAACCTCGCATCCCATAGCAGCAAGGACAGAAATAAGCACTATCTTTATCCTACCTCTCCGCAATAAACTCATATACAGCCTTTGAAATTTGTGCGATGACCTTTTCCGCCTCCTCCGGCTCTCCTCCGAAATCCTTTACAAGCACAGCGATGGAATACCCCATTCCCGAAGGCAGGAGCACATATCCCCCGTCATTCACCGCAATCACCTCGCCGCGAGAATTTATATATCCCGATCCCGTGCGGTGGGCAAAGGACACTCCCTCCGGCAACCCCGCCGCGATACGGGCCATACCGGTATTGCATCTTCCCATAGCCTGTATGATGAACTCCTGCTTCACATCGCTCACGACACTTTCAGTAAACAATTTGTCCACAAGACAGGCGTATGACAGCGGAGACGTACGGTTGTCATAACTCCTGGAGATATCCGCCTTCATATCAGCCTCCCTGTAAACTATCCTGAAGTCATCCTGCGGCAACACCGAACGGATATACCTGTCAGTCTCCAAAGTGGATATCACCCTATCGAACAGCAAGTTGCTCGCATTGTTGTCACTGTCCACAAGAATATAGTCTATAAGTTTCCCGACCGTCACATTGAAACTATCCTCCGTGTACTCCTTCAGCATCGGACTCCAGGTGTCCGGATCAAGCTCTCCCCTACGCACCTCTATCTCCTCGTCAAGACCCAACCTGCGCACATCAAGAGCATGGCACACGGCTATGGCCTCGTGCAACTTGAACATACTCATCATAGGGTAATACGATGAATTGCCGAACGTCACGGTATCCTTACCGTCAACTATCACCGCGACTCCGAACTTCCCCGGCTGGTCCCCCACAATTTCCTCCAACTGTCTCTTCAACTCTATATATCCGTCGGAATTACCGGAACCGCAGCACGACGACAAGACCAGCATCCCATAGCAAAGGAGTGCAATAATATTCAATACAACTTTCATTTTTATGATATTTGGACATTCTGCAAAAATAATGATTTGTTTCGCTTGATGAAAAAATCACGGACAAGACCGGCAGCCATTTTACACTTATGTAAAGAAACTTTACACTAATGGCAAAACACCAAATACGTCAAAAATCATCATATCAACAAATTACACATTATGGCACTTGCAATGCTATAATCCGGCACGGAACACCATTTTACAACAAAAACTAACATATATGACAAGAACAACAGCCATTGCGGCAGGACTGCTTTTAAGCATATCTCTGCTCAACGCGCAGGAAGTGATGACACTCCGGGACTGTATGGAGTATGCCGTCAACAATTCCGCAAAAATCAAAATACAGCAAGCGGACATCGACGATGCAAGGATTGCACGAAGGGATGCCGTCCTAAGAGCATTTACTCCGGAAATATCGGCAGGCACACACGCATATTCAAACTTCGGACGGTCCGTCGACCCCGAGACCAACACATACGTCTCCACCGCATCATTCAACAACGGTTACGCCATATCAGGAGAAATGACCCTGT
>VSOK01000010.1 GCA_009774765.1 Bacteroidales bacterium | reverse complement strand
ACACGGCCGTCAGCAAGAGTAATGTCTCCGGTACGTTCCTGGCTGTTTGCCGCGCAGACGCCTGCCAGAGGCAGAAGGACGCACAGCAGGATTCTTATTATACTATCTGTCTTTTTCATTGCTATCCAAGGTATTAGAACACATATACCAGATTGACCGCTGCCTTTGTAGGACCGAAGTAGTTGTGCTGGCGGTCTGAGGCCAGCTTCGTACCGCAGTGGGCGCAGGGGAACACGTCATAGCGCGTATAGATCCAGCCGACACCCAGCTCGGCCTCAAGGTTCCAGTGACGGCCAAGGATCCAGGAGTGGCCGTAAGCGACACCGGCCCCGGCATACCAGCCCTGGTAACGGCGGTCTCCAAGACGAGAGAAGTCAGTGCCAAGAAAGCGGATGTTGTTCTTCAGACCGCCAACGTTGCACTGGCCGCCAAGAGCGTGGACACCAAGGAAATGACCGGCGAAACGGTCACAGAACCACCAGCGGGCCTCAGGCTGAAGCAGCCAGTGCTTCCATTTGCGACCGCCGGAGAACGTCCAGCCGTTGTAGTTGCCGGAAAGGTCCAGAGTCCAGCGGGGAGCGAGACCGACCTCGACGCCAAGGTTCACGGTGGCCGCCGCGTCATAGAGGACATTAGTCTTCAGACCAACATCCTGAGCCCGGACATTGCTGCTCAGCACCCCTGCAGACAGCAAAACCAACAGAAAAAACATTCGTCTCATTTATGTTCTGTTTTAAAATTTGTCGCCCTTCCTGTCAAATCAATTAATTCTAGACTATTATACCCCCCCCCATTCAACACGGGAGAGGTAACTAAATATATTTGATTTTCTGAAAGGACTTTTAATCCGTATCTCTCAATAAGAGAGGGACAAAAATTTCCGCAAATATATAAAAAACAAATAAATCCAATAAACAATAGAATTATTTTTTTTGAATTTTATATGTTTTGCTTAGCAGACAGACGCAAAATTCAGCAAAAGCAGCAAATGTAACATAGAAGTTACTGACATTCAGCACTCTGCATACTCCGTCCCTCTCTTATTGAGAGAAGTACACAAGGGTTATCTTACCTTCATACGGTTCCAGAATGATACCGGAAGAATAAAGGCAACCAGAGCTGCAGCAAGCCAGAATATGGAGACCGGAATAAAATCATAGACAGTACCGGCAAGAATCTCCGCATCTGTCATCGAAGGCGCCATCTCAGGCTTCACGGCAAACCCCTCGATAAGATAGCCGCTCGCTATGTCCTGAATACCCGCGGCCACATAACTTGATATACCGACTATCCCAAGCGCGGCACCCGTAGCTTTCCTGGGGACTATGTCCACAGCCATAAGCCCTGCTATTATACAATAGAGCACCCCGATGAAAAGGCTGAAAAGAGACACATATACGATATTGAGAATATATCCCCCTTCCGTCAGCAGGAAGAGTCCGAGAGACAGAAAGCTCAGAAGACCGGAAAGGACAGCCGGTTTGATCCTGTCACCTTTGAATACCGTATCCGACAGCCATCCGGCCATCACCGTACCGAGTACACCGAATGCAGCGGAAAAAGCGATTATCTGTGTCGCGCTCTCAAGGGAGAACATCTTTGCCTTCTGGAGGAAAAGCACTCCCCAACCGGCCACAGCATATTTCGTAATATATATGAACGCGCTTGAAACAGCTATTATCCATATTCCCGGATGTGTAAGGACCATCTTCTGAAGCTGTACCGTCGGGAGCGAATCAGTCTTGACAGGCTTCTCGCCGGACAGTTCCTGTACAGACGGAAGCCCTTTGCTCTCAGGGGTATCGGAGACAAAAACAAGTATAATCACTGCTCCGACAAGTCCTCCTATTGCCGAGAAGATGAAACCGTACTCCCACCCGAAGGCACTGACAACCACTCCTACGATAATGAATGAAAGGAATTCGCCGATATATGGGCTGGAACTGAAAATCCCGTAATATGTTCCTCTTTTGGACATCGGAAACCATCTCGACAAGTTGATCACACCCGGAGGCGCACCCATAGACTGAACCCATCCGTTGATTCCCCATACGACAGCGAAAACGGCAAACAGCAGTCCTGATGCGATCCCTGCCGTACCGTACAGCAGGCCGGAAGCACCCATCAGCAGATTTATCAGAGCCGACACGATCAGACCTGTCGCCATAAAACGTCTTATATTGCAATAGTCCGCAATAAAGCCGTTCATAAATTTCCCCACCGCATATATGAAAAGGAGAGCCGAACCTATGATTCCAAGCTGTCCCGGCGTCAGGACACCGTCGTCGATAATAGGCTGCTTGACCACACTCAGGCTCATCCTGCAGACATAATAAAGGCTATATGCCACTGTGGCTCCCCAGAACGTCCTGTTACGGAGCGATTTATATTCTGACTGCACCTCACCGGAAGGTATCTTGGCGGAAGAAGGCTTGCTTATCCTGTAGAATGAATACAGACTCATCTCATTTGATTTTTAAAGATTATGTTCCAGGAAAGGCTCCGTCCTGACAACTTTGCGGTATTTCACCGACAGATAGACCGTCCTGATCACCAGATGCACAAAATATGCGAACAGAAGTATATGTATCCCCATCGGGCCGTAGCCCGAAGTCCCGTAGAACTCAGACCTGTCGAGCAGGAACACCCCGGCATAATAGAACCCGATGAATCCGGCCGTAGCCCAAAGCATCGCGTCACGTATTGCCTTTGATGCAGTCGCCCCTATATATACACCGTCCCAGGCAAATGCAGCACATCCGACCACAGGCATAAGCAGCAGCCATGGCAGGAACTGTCCGGCAGCCTCGACAACGTCATTGTCGGCTGTCATAAGCCTCAGCATAGGCACTCCCGACACCGCATATATCCCCATAAACACTACTCCTATCGCCATACTCCATATAAATGTATATCTGACGGCCTTTATCATAGACGGCTTGTCCTGCATTCCGATGAATTTTCCGGTCAAAGCCTCACCTGCGTATGCGAATCCGTCGGTAAAATAAGAGAACAGCATCATTATCTTCATCATTATTGTCGCGCTGGCAAGCATCAGGTCCCCGTAACGGGCCGCCAAGGTAGTGAATCCCATATAAATGCCGATAAAGCAGACGGAACGGATAAACAGATTGGTGTTCAGAGAAAAGAACCGCCTCATTTCACCGCCTTTCATAGAAGCGAGACCGTCCCTCAGCCCGTACCCGGCAAACACTTTCCGCCTGTAGCGGAAAAGGATGATAAGCACGGCACATACAAGCCCTGAATACTGAGCGACGACAGTACCTGCAGCGACACCGGCAAATCCGATTCCCTCATACTCCAGACCGCCTGAATGGAATCCGAGCGTAAGGACAATGCTGGCTGCGATATTCACTATATTGACCACAAGATCGACAGCCATAGAACTCACGCTGTCCTGCATACCGATAAACCATCCTTTGAATGCCATAAGGCTCAGAGTAGCCGGAGCCGCCCATATACGTACAAAGAAATACTGCGCGGCGAGTTCCTGGACCTGAGGAGTACATTCCACAACAAGGAAAGCCGCCTTTACACAGACCCATTGCAGACTTATGATAAGCAAGGCGACAACAAGCGCAATGCCTGTGGCACGGCTGAGCAGATTCGCACATTCCCTCATATCTCCCCTGCCATAGGACTGGGCCGTCAGACCTCCCGTGCCGACCCGGAGGAAAAAGAAATTCCAGTACAGCAGGTCAAAAAGCATGGAACCGATTGCTATTCCGCTTATGAAAGTCGCGGTCGACAGGATTCCGCTGCCGTCCAGATGCCCTGCAACAGCAATGTCCACCATACCGACTATGGGCACAGTTATATTCGCCAATATGCTGGGAAGGGCTATTTTGAGAATATCCTTGTTTATATTCATCTCTATTTCCTGTATTTTGTCTCTTCGTCAAGCATCCCGAGATAGGATGTATAACGCTCATAGCTTATCGTACCGTTCTCGACAGCTTCCTTTACTGCACACCCTGGCTCGTGAGTATGAGTACAAGGCGTAAAACGGCAATTCTCGGAAGCCTTCAGCATTTCAGGGAAATACAATGGTATCTCCTCCTTTTCAAGGTCCACAAGACCGAATCCGCGTATGCCGGGAGTATCGATGATGAAACCTCCTGACTCAAGCCTGTACATTTCATAGAATGTGGTCGTATGCCTGCCCTGGAGATGCGCATCCGAGATTTCACCTACTTTCGGGTCAAGCGACGGGTCAAGCGACCTTATAAGAGAGGATTTTCCGACGCCGGAGACACCGGAGAACAATGATATCCTGTCCCTGCACTGTTCCCGGATCAGGTCCACTCCCTTTCCTGTCTTCGCCGACACTTCCATTACCGGATAACCTGCGTCACCGTATATCTTGCGGAATACTTCAATGCGCTCCTGATGGTACTCCGTATAAAGGTCACATTTGTTGAGTACTATCGTAGCAGGTATATTGTACACTTCACAGGTGACAAGAAGACGGTCAAGAAACGGAAGCTTCACCTCCGGAAAATCCAGGGTCACGACAAGAAAGGCCCTGTCCACATTGGCCGCTATTATATGCGCCTGACGTGAAAGATTCGTGGATTTGCGGATTATATAGTTCCTGCGTGGAGCGATGCCGGTGATCACGGCAGGATTCTGCTCGGAGACCATACCTTCCGACTCATACTGCACTTTATCCCCCACTGCAACCGGATTGGTCGCATTCCCTCCTTTAAGACGGATTTTTCCTCTGAGCACCGCAGGAAACAGATTCCATTCCGGGAGTTCGGTCAGCAGATAATGGCTTCCCGTATGTTTTACGACAACAGCTTCCGACTTTTTCATATCAGTACATTATAATTGGACGGCAAAGATACATATTTTTCAAATGTCCTTTTTGAAGAAATTGCAGACACAGTTCCATATAATTCAAAACAGTTTCTTATTTTTGTATTTCCGGCAGCCGTCCCGAGCTTGCGGACAATTGCCGGCAACATCTAAAAACACAAGATTATGATAAACGAGACACAGATTGAGGATGTTCTGAAAGGGATGTTCGAGAACATCAGATTCACGGAAGAACCTGCCGGGCTTTATGATCCTTTGAGATATATGATCAGCATAGGAGGCAAACGCATCAGACCGCGTCTGTGTCTGGCCGTATATTCGCTTTTCAAGGACAGCTTCAGCGACGAAATACTTGAGCCGGCTTCCGCACTTGAGGTTTTCCATACTTTCACGCTTATCCACGATGACATGATGGACAAATCCGACATCAGGCGCGGACTCCCGACAGTATACAGGAAATGGAACGACAATACCGCAATCCTGTCCGGAGACGTGATGTCGATAGAGAGCTACAGAAGGATAGCGAAAGCCCCTGTGCCTGTGCTTCCGGAAATACTTGACCTGTTTACCACTACAGCTGCACAGGTTTGCGAAGGCCAGCAATACGATATGGACTTCGAACTTCAGAAGGAAGTTCCTATGCAGGAATATATGAAGATGATAGGCCTCAAGACAGCCGTCCTCATAGCCTGCTCGGCAAAAATGGGAGCAATCATAGCGGGAGCAGACAGGAGAGCCTGCGATTATCTGTACAAATTCGGATACGACCTCGGTCTGGCGTTCCAGATCACGGACGACTACCTTGATACTTTCGGAGACACAGCAGTATTCGGCAAAAAGATCGGGGGCGACATCGTCAACAACAAAAAGAGCTGGCTTCTTACACGTGCCCTTGAGAAAAGCGGAGAGATGGAGAAATCCGGTGTCATCCCTGAGAAATATGGAAAGAAAGCTCTGCTGAGGGCAATGGAAATGCCTACCGGCACAGAAAAGGAGCGTGAAGAAAAAATCAGCAGGGTTAAAGAGATATACGAGGCCATCGGAATAGACGAGGATGCAAAATATGAAATCATCAAACTGCACGCCCAGGCTATGGATTATGCAGGTATGATAGGTCTCGGAAGAGTAAGATATGAAGTTCTCCACAGATATGCGGACAAACTTCTCGGAAGGAACAAATAAATTATAGATGAACAACAGAGAATTGGAAATTATGGCACCGGCAGGCAATTTCGAATGTCTGCACGCTGCCATACAGGGAGGGGCGGACTCCGTATATTTCGGAGTCGAAAAGCTTAATATGAGATCCCACTCGGCAAACAATTTCAAGATGTCCGACCTCAAGGAAATCTGTGAAATATGCCGAAGCAACGGAGTCAAGACATATCTTACTCTCAATATAGTGCTGTACAATGAGGATCTTGAAGATATGCGCAAGACGCTTGAAGCGGCAAAGGAAGCAGGAATCACAGCCGTCATAGCATCTGATATGGCGGCCATAATATACGCAAGAAACATAGGTCTTGAAGTGCACATCTCAACGCAGCTGAGCATATCCAACGCGGAATCGCTGAGATTCTATGCACAGTTTGCCGATGTGATAGTGCTGGCACGCGAACTGAACCTGAACCAGGTCAAAGAAATCAAATCGATCATCGACAGGGATGATATAAAGGGCCCTTCCGGGCGAAAGGTGGAGATCGAGATGTTCGCGCACGGAGCATTGTGCATGGCAATTTCAGGGAAATGCTATCTTAGCCTTCACGAATACGGAGCATCAGCCAACAGAGGGTCATGCTACCAGATCTGCCGCCGCGGATACGAGGTCACAGATATGGAGACCGGCAATCAGCTTCACGTTGACAACAAATATATAATGTCGCCGAAAGACCTCTGTACCATAGAGTTTATGGATAAGATAATAGATGCAGGAGTCACCGTATTCAAGATTGAGGGGCGTGCCCGTTCCGCTGAATACGTAAAGAAAGTAGCATCCTGCTACAGACGTGCGGCGAATGCCGTATGCGACGGCACATATACCCGGGAGCTCGCGGCATCATTGAAGACGGAACTTTCCGAAGTATTCAACAGGGGATTCTGGGACGGATACTACCAGGGAGCAAGACTCGGAGAGTGGAGCGAAGTCTACGGAAGCAAGGCCACAAGAAAGAAAGTGTACAGCGGCAAGATAACCAACTGGTTCAGCAAGCTCGGAGTCGCTGAAATCCTTGTGGAATCCGCATCATTGAAAGCAGGAGACCGCATCCTCATAATAGGCTCATCCACAGGAGTAATAGAGTATACGGTACCTGAAATACGTGTGGACCTCAAACCTGTCCCTGAAGCCGTGAAAGGGACATTGTGCTCCGTACCGGTAGATTTCAAAAAGGCAGCCAAAGGAGCCGGGGAAGAACAGTCAGGTACATCAGTACAGTCAGAAAAAGATTCTGGGCAGCTACCGTCAAAACTCCGCCGCTCGGACAAGGTCTACATCTGGTCCGAATCGGAAAAGATATAATATAAGAAGGTCAGCAAAGGCTGATTCACAGCAAGAGGCCGGCTAAAAACAATTTTTAGCCGGCCTCTTCTATGCTATACGGAAACTGTCCGTTAAAGGTTAGGGTTGACTGTCTTCCAGTCTGCCACTGCAGGTATGATACCGAGGTCGATGATCTCGTCACGCATCTTGCAGAGGTGAGCATAAGACTTGTCGAGAGCAGCCATTTCCTCCTCATTGCCCTTGATCTCAGAATAGTGCACGCCTTCAGCGTCAATTACTGTAGGCATAGCCATCATTACATTCTGATATTTCTCATTGTTCACGTAGCAGCCTGCAGGCCAAGGGAAGTTCTCACCGCCCATTGCAGCAGCAATCATACGTACGGAGCAATATGCAGGGCTCTGGAATGAAGAACGTCCGCGGAGTTTGATGATTGCGGCACCTCCCTGGATTACCTCAACCTTCATCTCAGCCCATCTTTCTGCAGAAATCTTTGTTCCGAGAATCTCAGAGAAAGGAACACCGTCGACAGTGACATCAGATGCGAATACTGCCATCTGCTCACCGTGACCGCCGAAAGTATGGCAGTTCTTCACGAGGCTCTGCTGTACACCGCACTCTTTTGCGATAGCACTCTGAAGACGGGTAGAGTCAAGAGCTGCAAGAGTAGTCACCTGTGAAGGCTTGAGACCGGAGTGGAGAAGCACTACAAGACCTGTAAGGTCAGCAGGGTTGAAGATAACAACGATATGCTTTACATCAGGGCAGTACATCTTGACATTCTTTCCGAAATCCTCCGCGATCTGGCAGTTGCCTTTGAGAAGATCCTCACGTGTCATACCTTCCTTACGAGGTGCTCCACCTGAAGAAATGATGTATTTTGCGTCTGTAAACGCCTCTTTCGGATCTGTTGTCCAGGTAAGGTTCACACCTTCAAATGCACAATGGTACATTTCCTCTACAACACCCTTGAGACCAGGCTCATACACATCATAAAGGCAGATGTTCGGTGTCAACTTCATCATCATAGCAGTCTGTGCCATATTGGAGCCGATCATACCGGCAGCACCTACTATGGTCAATTTCTCGTTTGTCAAAAATTCCATAATACAAATATCTTTTGTCGTTTCAGAAACGGTTTTTAATTTATTTCAAATGCCATAAGAAGACCTCTCAGGTCAAATATTCGCAAATATAATAAAAGTCAAGAGCAGAAGCAAAGTTTTACTTTGATTATGCCGAGACAAAAATGTATATATGCCCGTCAGGGCAAATATAATAAATTTGTTAATATCTCTCCCGCCGGCAAATGATATTTTCATATTATGAATCCTGAATCAAACGATCACTGCTGCGGCTCCATCACTGCAGTCCAGCCTCCGTTGCGCGCCATATTTATCTTGACGGCGCTCCCTGATGTAACTTTGTCCATTCCCCTGCGGTAGTCCATAGCCTGCCTGAAAGCATTCGGACCGTCTTTGAAATATACCATATCATAGGTCTTCCCTTTTTCCAGGAAGTCCAGGCTTACCTCAACTTCCATATTGTCATCCGTACCGTTGACAGCCCCTATATACCATCTGTCTCCGGACCTCTTTGCGACCACCGCATATCTTCCGGCCTTGCACTGAAGAGCCCTGGTCTCATCCCATACTACAGGTACATCACTGATGAATTCAGTACACTCAGGATTGGAATAATACATTGTAGGGCTGTCGGACAACATCTGAAGCCCGCTTTCAAACAGTACATACAAAGCAAGCTGATAAGCCCTTGTGCCTATGCTCGCAGCATTGGGCCTGTTGCCGCAATAGGATTCTGGCTGCATGCTTATCATCGCCCCTGGAGTGTAGTCCATAGGACCGGCGGCATTACGTATGAAAGGCAGCCATATCGAATTGGAAGGCAGGCACCCTCCCATATTTTCCATACCCCTTACTCCTTCGTATGTCAGGACATTAGGATATTTATATTCAAGTCCGGACGGTTTGAACGCACCGTGGAAGGAAACCACCATCCTATGCTTTGCGGCAGCTTCCGCGACACGTTCATAAAAGTTCACCATATACTGGTCGCTTCTGTTCATAAAATCTATTTTGAACCCTTTGACCCCCTGCGCGCTCCATCTCTCAAACACATCCGGATTCCGGTCCACAGCAAGCCAGGTCATCCAAAGGATTATTCCTACGCCGCGCTCCTCACCATAGCTGAGCAGTTCCGGAAGATCCACAGAAGATGAAGGCGTAAAAGGGTCTTCCGTGCTCTTGGCCCATCCCTCATCCATTATAATATAAGGTATCCCGTACTTTGAGGCAAAATCAATATAATATTTATAGGTATCGGTATTGAAACCGGATACAAAATCCACATCAGGACCGTATGGAGCGGCTGCATTCCACCACTCCCAGCTCACCTGCCCGGGCCTGATCCAGGACATATCCTCAACCGGCTTATCCGCAAGCCTTGCGGTCATAGTACTCTCTATCAGCCGGCCGTCTTCATTTACAATAACAAAATATCTCCAAGGGAACTGGCGGGAACCGTCTGTCCTTGCAATATAGTCCGCCTCCTTTGTCGTATAGATATACCTGTCGCCAAGCTGCCTGCCCTCCAGAGGGACCTTGGGGAAAGTTCCCTTCAGCACCCAGTTGCCCGCACTTTCAAAGAAAAGGCACGGATAATCAGTCAGCGCAGATTCGCTCACAAGCATTTTGTATCCGTTGCCAAGATCAGCAAGGAAAGGCAGAAGGACCTTCTTCCTCTCAACCTGCCAGGCATCCAGAAGAATCTGGCTGTAAGGTTCTTCATACGGTGTCTCGAAGCTGTCGGACCTCTGAACTACAGCCGATGTCCCTTCGGGAAAATTTATCCTGACCATCTCATCCCTGACATCCACAGTCTTTCTGAAATCCGTGACGAAACGGTATGCGACACCATCGTCATAGGCCCTGAAAAGCAAAGACCATCCTCCCTTGAAATCCAGCCTGAGGCTGTTGAAACTATTCCTTATACTCGAGAACTTGTATGCGACAGCAGGAGAGAATACTACATCACAATTGTCATATCTGTGCGACTTGAGCACAGGTCTTGCTCCAAGTTCCTGTCCGTCCACAGACAGAGCAGCCGAGTTGTCCTTCATTATCTCCACTCCGTCCGCATACACGGAATACGTTATCCTGTCCGTAACATTGACAGAGACTTTCATGTTACCTCCCGGAGAGACCAGGTCAAAAGTTTTAGCCTGCATAGCGATACACAGGAATACGCCGACAAAGGCAATTGTTATTTTCCGCATGATTTTCTGTTTTTTGTTCCGTCAAAGATAACAAGAACACCCGATACGCAATATACGATATTATGTCTTATTGATTTGATATTTTGACAAAAACCGCATAAAGCAAAGAGTCCAAAACAATGCAGGCATCTGAAAAACGACCGTATTTTTGTTTGATATCCAAAAAATGCTATCTTTGCAGAGAATTAACACAGAACAGATAAAGTGGAACCTCCCAGTCAAATATTGACAGAAACCGGCAACCTGACGGATTCATCATCTGAAGATCCGTTGTCGGGACACATTTTCATTATAACAGATATGCCTTCCGAAGAAGATGAAGGGTATACGGTGTGCGCCTTTTCGGCACGCACCGGCTTGTCGTATCTCGGCAGGACCGGAATGACAAGGTCATAGGCTCCACAGCACAGGAAAACAAAAACATTCATAATTATATATGGGACTATATTTAAGAAAAACCCTTGACAACAAAGCGGAAGTTTCCGTATGGCAGATCACAGAGACCGAAGAAGAGCTGAAGAATCTCTGCTCCGTGCCGACTGACGAGATGGAGGAGATTTCTCTGATCCGCAGCGAGGCTCAGCGTAAACAGAAACTCGCCGTAAGGGCATTGCTTAATGAGATATTTGAAGAAAAGATGTATCTCAACCATCACGACAACGGCAAGCCGTACCTTGAGAACTGCATAACGAACATCAGCATTACCCACACGGACAGATATGTCGCCATCATCACGCACAATGAAGATGACCTCGGCATAGACATAGAGTCGCTGGACAGGGATTTTTCCGCCGTAGAGAAAAAGGCTCTTTCAGAAGAAGAGATAGAGGATCTTGACAGCGGCAGGAAAAACGAACAGCTTGCAATCTACTGGTGCGCAAAAGAAGCCATCTTCAAAAGGATGTCCCAGAACAGAGTCGATTTTTCCGAGCAGATTGAAGTCGAGAAATTCAGTCCTAAAGGAGAAGGAGAACTGGAGGCCACCTTTATCCACAAAGACGGGCACGAAGAAGAGTTTGACCTGGAATACATTACTTTTGACAGGCATATTCTTGTATGGGTCGTAGGATAGGCACCAGAAGGCCGATGTAACATCATTGTTGTTCAATTTTGAATTTTTCCAATTTAATACTCATCATAACTCCCTGTTATCAAACAAGTTAACAGGGAGTTTTTGATATTGTTAATAACTTTTATTGCGATTTTACATACAGATTATCCAAAATGAAATTATATTTGTCATCCGGTTTGGACAACATACCGGCATCAACAATCAATTTTAAATAATCCTCATCGTCCGCAGCGCATATCAGTCTACGGACAATGGTAATTCGCCTCGGACAATTATGGTTAAGAGTGTTATTAAACGCGACGGAAGAATCGTTGAATTTGACAAGAAGAAAATTATTGATGCTGTGACAAAGGCTATGGATGTCACAGATGAAGGAGAAGATATAGTGCTCGCTGCGGAAATCGCGGCCGCCATTGCCAAAATCAGCAAAGAAAGCATGAGCGTGGAGGACATTCAGGACCACGTCGAGATGGAACTGATGAACAGTCCGAGGAAAGAGGTCGCAAAAAAATACATCGCATACCGCAACCAGAGAAACCTCGCCCGCAAGGCGAAGTCACGTGAGATCTTCAAAGAAATCATCGAGGCGCAGGCGACTGACATCACAAGGGAGAACGCGAATATGAACGCGGACACCCCTGCAGGAATGATGATGAAGTTCGCGTCCGAGTCCACAAAATCGTTTGTTGATGAATGTCTGCTTTCCGAAGATGTCAAAGAGGCCGTGCAGGGAGCGTATATACATATCCACGACAAGGATTATTATCCGACAAAAAGTCTTACATGTGTCCAGCATCCTCTTGACAGGATTCTTAAAAACGGATTCTTTGCAGGACACGGGGAATCACGTCCGGCCAAAAGGATAGAGACGGCCAGCATACTCGGCTGCATCTCTATGGAGACTGTGCAGAATGAAATGCACGGAGGCCAGGCAATACCAGCCTTCGACTTCTATATGGCTCCTTTCGTGAGAAAGGCATTCAAGGAGGAGATAGACAAAATCAGCGAAATCACAGGAGAGGACTACTCGGCGCTCAAGGATGTCCAGCTTGACGATTATATAAAACGCGACCTTCTGGGAATCCAGGGCAATGACAGGGTAATCCAGCACGCAGTCAATATGACAGTCAGCAGGGTGCACCAGTCAATGGAGGCATTCGTGCACAATATGAACTCCATCCACTCGCGCGGAGGCAACCAGGTCGTATTCAGTTCCATCAACTACGGTACAGACACTTCAGCCGAAGGACGATGCGTAATCCGCGAAATCCTGAATACCACATACGAAGGAGTCGGCAACGGTTCTACGGCCATCTTCCCTATTCAGATATGGAAAAAGAAAAGAGGTGTCAGCTATCTGCCAGAAGACCGCAACTATGACCTGTACAGATTTGCCTGCAAGGTATCGGCACGCAGATTCTTCCCTAACTTCATCAACCTTGACGCTCCGTTCAACCACCACGAACAATGGAATGCGGAAGACCCTAAGAGGTATGAATACGAGTGCGCCACTATGGGATGCCGTACACGTGTGTTCGAGAACAGATTCGGGCCGAAGACTTCAATAGGCAGAGGCAACCTGTCCTTTACGACGATAAATATCGTCCGCCTTGCAATAGAGTGTATGAACGAGCCTGACAGGAATGACAGGATACAGAAATTCTTCCACAGGCTTGACTGGGCTCTCGACATAACTGCAAAGCAGCTCTGCGAAAGATTCAATTTCCAGAAAACCGCATTGAAAAAACAGTTCCCTCTGCTTATGGGAGCACTCTGGAACGGAAGCGAGAATCTGGAGGAGAACGACACTATCGAATCTGTAATCAACCAGGGAACACTCGGTATCGGATTCATCGGTCTTGCCGAGGCACTTATCGCCCTCATCGGCAAACATCACGGAGAATCAGACGAAGCCCAGGAGCTCGGTCTCCGCATAGTCACATATATGAGGGACAAGGCAAATGAATATTCAGAGAAGTTCAAACACAACTTCAGCGTGATAGCGACGCCTGCCGAAGGACTGTCAGGAAGATTCACCAGATTTGACCGGAAGAAATTCGGTATCCTTCCGGGAATTACGGACAAGGAATACTATACCAACTCCAACCACGTCCCCGTATACTACAAATGTACACCTAAGCACAAGGCTGAGATAGAGGCTCCTTACCACGATCTTACCAGAGGAGGACATATCTTCTATGTGGAAATCGACGGTGACGCCACACACAACCCTGAGGCTATCATGGCTATAGTAGACCTTATGGACAGATACAATATAGGCTACGGTTCCGTAAACCACAACAGAAACCGCTGTATGGACTGCGGCTACGAGAATGCCGATGAAAACCTTGAGGAATGTCCTCACTGCCACGGCAGGAACATCGACAAGCTCCAGAGAATCACAGGCTATCTCGTGGGCACCACAGGAAGATGGAACAATGCCAAGCTCGCGGAGCTGCACGACCGTGTTGTCCACAAATAATCCAGATTCAACAGATCATTAAAATCATATTCAATCCCCGGCTTAAGTACGGGGATTATTATTATAGATATGGAAAAGACATTTGACGCAAAAAATCTCAACGGGACGCACGTAATAAGGGTTCTGGACATCCTGGAGGAAACGATGGCCGACGGTCCGGGACTGCGCACGTCCATCTATTGCGCAGGATGTCTGCATCATTGTCCCGGATGCCACAATCCACAGTCATGGGATATGAACGGCGGCCACGAAATGAGCATCGATGAGATTATGGACATCATCATATCGGATGAGTTCAGCAACGTATCATTCTCGGGAGGAGACCCGTTCTATCAGGTGGAGGCATTCACGGAACTCGCCAGAAGAATAAAGGAAGAGACAGACAAGACCATCTGGTGCTGGACAGGATTCACATACGAGGAAATCATAGCGGACAAACGGCTTGCCGCAATGCTCCCGTATCTTGACGTGCTGGTTGACGGACCGTTCATTATGGAAAAGAAAGACCCTGAACTGCTTTTCAGAGGCAGTTCAAACCAAAGGATAATCTATCTCAACGGAAAACAGGAAGTCCCTATAGAAGGGACTGTACCTCTAAAACCTGTGAAATGAATCTGTTTTTAGGAGTGACATTCTCATAGACTCCCTCCAGCGGACATTCTATGCACCATCCGCCTCCGAGCAGGACATATTCCAGTGATGCGGTGAACCTGTGTCCGTGCTCGCATTCCCATTCATACAGAGCCCCTTTAGTCCCGAGCTTTTCTGCAGGACCGACAAAACGTCCACCACGGAATTCCGCAGCAGCGCAGACTTCCTCGTATGAAAGGCTGTAAATGGACTTCGATGTATCATAGCCGTGGTCAAGCGGCACGATTTCACCTTTGCTTTCAGCACGTTCCTGGTTCTTCTCCCAGTCAGGAGGCAGCATCTGTTTCCAGGACTTTATCGCATAATATTTCTCCAGAGAGCCATAATAGGCGTTTATCCTGTCAATATCGTGCTTCACCCACCATTGTGTGCCGAGTCCCTTTTCAAAGGCATAAGGTCTCATAAACCATTTTACAGCAAAGCCAGGCACAAGAAAAGCAAGATTATAGAACCACGGAAGACGCGCCATCATACCCTTGAAATAATCATCCACAGGCACATTCGCCCTGAAGTGAAGATAATGCTCAAGCAAGTCGGAGTCAGTGTACCACATCCCGTGGAAATTCATTGTGGCAAACCATTTCGCCTCAAATACCTTTTCCGGCTCCGGAAGTCCGAGAGCCTTGAGCAGACGATGTTCAAACTCATAGTTCGTCATACGGTACTGCTCGCCGCTGCTTATATTATAGAACCTGTTCCAGAATTCTTCAGGAACCCAGTCCTCGACAACATTTCCAAGCAGTCTTCCTGAATCATCTATCGTCGCCCACTCAAGCATTCCCTGTATAGGGACATGGAAAGCGGTAGGATTCACGACTTTGAGAATGCCCGGATAAAGTATGCCCGTCTGACGCAGGGAAACCCATTTTTTGATTCCCGAATCAACTATGATTTTCTCGGCAACACATTTGGAGACCGAATATTTGTCATATTTGCTTGCATACACAGGATCACCGGAACGCCCCCAATGAAGCGGAGGCATCCTGTCACCGAGCTGTGCGACAGAGCCTATATATACAACCTTTATTTCATCCGAATCCGGCTGCGCGAGTACGGCCTTGGCTATGTTTTGCGCGGCAGATATATTGACCTTCAATGTCTTCTCCGGATAATAGTCAGCCGCAGGCGAGACCATACCTCCTACGTGCAGCACATAATCGGATCCGGTTACACCTTCAAGTATGTCTTCATATCTCGTAAGATCACCCCAGATCACAGTCACAGCCGGATCATCCATATATGGTTTGAGCTTCTTTCTGTTTACCTTGCTCGGGCGGGCAAGAATACGGAGATTGAACCTGTCCTTTTTTTTATACAGTTCCTGAAATCCTGCCCATCCCATATTACCGGTCGCACCGGTCAAAAACACAGTATGTTTGTCCATAACTTATAATCATCTTTTTCTCAGCCACAGTTCAGGATTCTGAGGAGACTGTCCTTTCCAGATCTGAAGATGCAGCTGCGTATCACCATTGATCGTATCTACAATTCCTATTTTTTGCCCTGTCTTTATCTTGTCACCGGCCTTGACTCCGGTAGATTTTAGTTTGCAATAGAAAGAGAAATAATTTCCGTGCTGCACCAGTACGCACTGGTTGTATCCCGGCATAACCACAATCTGCTTTACCACTCCGTCAAATATGGCCTTGACCTCAGTATTCTTCGCAAGGGCTATATTGATACCGTTGTTGAACGGGAGCTTCAGCCTTGTGAACACAGGATGGTAATGCTGGCCGAACTTGTCCACAACAGGACCTTCGGCAGGCCACGGCAGCTTTCCCTTATTGGCGGCAAAGCTCTCCGCAAGCTTATAGTCTATCGGCTGAGGTTTCTTCGACGTATCCGTAGGCTTCATAGCCGCCTCGACCAGACGCTGTATCTCCTTGTTGAGAGCGTCGACCTGACGTTTTTTTGAAGCCAGCTGGGTCTCATATTTCTTCCTGTTACGCTTAAGCTGGCTTATCACGCCGGCGGACTGCTTCTCCTCCTTTGCCAGGGTATCAAGTTCCTTCTGCCTCTCAGCCCTTACCTTCTCCGTTTCACGCTTCAGTTCCTGAAGCTGCTTCTTCTCCGACTCGAGTTCCGCCTGAGCGACACGTATCTTCTCCGCCTGATCCTTCATCTGGGACGACAGGTTCTTGAAATAGCTGTACCTGCGGAACGCCTGTCCCAGGTCATCGCTGGCAAGGATATACATATACCATATCTTGGCATCCCTGTTTTTATATGCGGCCCTTACCAGCCTGGCATAATATGCAGAAAGAGTATCAACACGTGCCTGAAGCCTGTTTATCTGTCTCTGGGTTTCTGTTATCCTGCCTGAATACATCCTTATCTGGGCATCATTCTCAGCGACAAGCTCCTTCCTGTTGGATATTTTCTTCTGTACGAGAGACAGCTGGAACAAGGCGTCCTTGCTTTCCGCCGCATTTGACCTCAGCTGGCTGTCGATCAGGGCGATCTCCTTTTCAAGCTGAGCCTTTCTGCTCTTGTGGTCATTGATGCTCTGTGCAACAGCAGACACTGCGCCGCCTGCGAGCAGCACAAAAACGAAAATTATTCCAATGACAATACGCCTCATTTCTTCTTCATAGCTGCTTTACGTTCCTTGATCTTCTGCTCAAGTCCCTCAACCTTGTCTTCATTCTTGGACATAGCCTGGTTCCAATATACGAAAGCCAGGTCATACTCCTCGAGAGCATAAAGGACTTCAGCATAATGGTCAAGTATCACAGCACTGTCCTTGCCGCCATACAGCATCGCGTGCTTGAAAAACGGCTTTGCCTCCAAAGGCTTTCCCTGAAGATACAGAATCCATCCGAACGTATCAAGATAAGTCGGATTGTCAGGCTCTTTCTCGATTGTCTTGCGGCTCATCGCATACGCCTTCTTCAGCTTCTTGCCCTCGACACTGAGATAATATGCGTAGTTGTTGAGCACAGGGAGATGATCAGGATTGATTTTCAATGCCTTGTCATAAGCCTTATATGCCTTTGCGTTGTCACCTTCAAGATGATATATGTCACCTATCGTAGTGTACGCGCTCACGACCCTCGCCGTATCCCCTGGAGAAACAGCCAGAATCCTCTCGCATACAGCCAGGACCCTGTCATAATCCTTAAGATTGTAGTCCGCAAGGACAGCAAGTTCAAGAAAAGACGGCTCTGACGGGAACCTGTCGTATGAAGACACAGCATAAGAGGAAAGTGTCTCCCACTCGTGAAGATACATCAGGACCTCAGCATAGGTAGCGGCGGCAGAAATGCTTTCCGGCCAGTTTTCAGCATTTTCCCTGAAATATTCCTTCGCCTTTTCACCACGGGATGAACCGTAATAATATATCCCGGCAACAGTCATCATCGAGCTGTCCTTAGGATGGGCTGCCACGCCTTTTTCCATCATGGAATCGAGCTGGGGACGGAACGTCTGGAGAAAATTGGGGTCAGACCTCTGGACTATGGCTTTGAGATAGTCGGATTTGCCGACAGGAGAGATGTTCTTGTCCTGTACAAACTGGTCCATAGTCTCAAAATATCTGTCATATTTCCTTGTAATCCTGAATGTCTCGGCCTTTCCGAGAACAGCAGGAGCATAGTCCGGAGCAATATCAAGAGCCTCGTCATAAAATGCGAGAGCGGTGGAATCATTGTACATTGACATCTGATAATCCCCCAATACGGCAAGAACCTGAGGAGAAGAATACTCTTTGTTGTATGCCTCAAGGCTTTCATACGCCTCACGCTGACGCTCAAGACGGAGAAGGATGTCAAACCTTGTCATAGCTATCGCATCGCTTTTGCCGAATACGGTCTCTATCTGGTCCAGAGTCTCAAGAGCTTCATTCATCTTGCCCTGGGCCATATAAAGCTCTATAAGGTTGTAGTATATGTCGCTCTTTTTCGGAAAGTCCCGAAGCAGGGCCTCATAGATTGACTCGGTCAGCTCCGGCCTTCCTGTAACCGAATAAAGGCCGGCAAGACGGTAACGGTACCAGAAATTTGTCGTGTCACGCCTGGCCGCCTCCTTAAGAGCCTCCTCCGACATATCATAGTCCGCGAGCATAAATTCCGTCAGTCCGAGATAATAATATGCGGCAGGGTCGGCATCCGGAGCGGAAACCAGCCCTTTCAATATTTTCTTCGCCTTGGCATAATCACCGTCAGTATAGCTGCCTACGGCCTCAAGAAGAGTATTCTCCTTTTCACGCTGAGCCTTGTATGACTGCGCGCACAACGGCTGCAACGGCAAAAAAAGCAACGCTGCGGCCAACATAAATATAATACTTCTCATATTCATAAAACCTCCAAGGAGAAACTTGTGCAAAAATAGTACAAAATATTTATTTTTGTAGTTTGGATTATATCTATACGAAGATTTTTCACGGCACGATGCAACATTTTAATCCGAAAAAGCATCTTATGTGTCGCATAGGAGGAGAACAAAGCAGTGAACGAAGTTTCAGAACAGACACTGATAGACCTGTGCAAGAAAGGAGACAGAAAGGCCCAACGCGCCATATATGACAAGTTGGCTCCGCGTATGTTTCCTTTGTGTCTGAGATATGTCTGTGACAGGAATCTTGCAGAGGACCTTCTGCAGGACGGTTTTGTCACCTTGTTCTCCAAGATCGGCAGCTACAAGGGGAACGGCTCCTTTGACGGCTGGGCAAGAAAGATCTTTGTCACCACTGCACTTATGTATCTGAGAAAAAACGATGCCATCAGACAAAGCGATGACATCGAATACGCACGTCACCTGAGCTCCGAGTCTTCAGACCAGCTCCAGGACATCGGATACAAGGAACTTATGAAGCTGATAACGTCCCTCCCGACAGGATTCAGGACCGTTTTCAACCTCAATGTCATCGAGGGATACTCACACAAGGAAATAGGTGATATGCTCGGCATATCAGAAGTGACCTCAAGGACGCAGCTGAGCAGGGCAAGGGTCATATTGCAGGACAAGATAAAACAATTGAAGAATGTCTGAATTGAACGATAATAAATTTGATCTTGAAATAAGGTCTCTCTTTGATGATGCCCGGGAAGATGTTCCCGGACATATCTGGGAATCCATACAGGACAGACTGGACAGTATGGATTCCGCCAAAAGGAGAAGGCCTGTATTGTTATGGCTGCGCAGTGCCGGGATCGCTACTGCAGCGGCTGCCGCAGTCATTCTCATTCTTTTCCTCACCGGAACTTTCACACAGGACAATATCATTGACCCGTATTCCGACAATGCCATAGCCCTGTCGGAAAAGCATATTGAAAAGCCGGACCTGTTTCAGGGCAGCGACACCGGCCTGACTGCGTCCAATACAGAGAATGTCATCATAGCGAAGGAGACGGAAGCCGCAAATGAACCGGCCAGCATCACAGTACAGCCTGCCGATGATGCCGTTGAAGAAATTCCGACGGAAGAAACCGCGATACCGGACACCGGAGACGCTGAGGAAAAGACCATAGTGGAAACGAGTGCCGAAATTGCAGGAAAATATGTCGCCGAATCCGTAACCCCACGTGGGAAGTCCGCAGAGCAGCAGTATGAAGACCTGTTCCGGTTCGAAGATGAAGAGGAGAATGCAGGAGCCGGAACAAGCACATCAATAGCATTGTTCGGAAACGCATTGAGCAACAACGGATCAAACAACGGAGCCAGGACCACAAGACATCCCATAATGATGTCCCAGAAAAAAGAGCAGACAAGTCCGCTCAATGAAACAGGGAAATCGACCTACGGAGTCCCCGTATCCTTCGGTATCGGAGCAAAAGTAAAATTCACTCCGCATTGGGCACTCGGAGCAGGCATCAGCTACACATTGCTCACACGAACATTCTCCGGAACCTACACCCAGATGGACGGGAACAACCGTCCTGACATAAAACAATATTCCAAGATACGCAACAGCCAAAGCTATATAGGAATCCCGGTAAATGTCTATTTCAGTTTTATCCAGAACGACATAATCGATTTCTATGCGTATGCAGGAGGCGCGGCGGAAAAATGCGTCGACAACAGATTCTTCCTTGAGCCGCATAAGGACTACACGGAAAAAGTAAAAGGATTCCAGTTCTCAGCAAATGCCGGCATCGGAGTTGAATTCATTGCCGCCGACATACTCGGAATATACATTGATCCGAGCATAAGATATTATTTCAAGGATGAGAACCAGCCGAAAAGCATCAGGACAAGGAATCCGCTGTCTTTCGGCTTTGAAATAGGCTTCCGCGTAAGGCTCTGACAGACTTAATGCTTTCCCTCTATGATATTGCGGGCAAGGGTGTTTGCACAGACAAAATCCTTCAGCTCCCGGCAGTCTGTCCCGAGGATTGAATTCTTGTCTCCCTCCCAAAGCAATGTCCCTTCACTGATGAATCCTATCCTGTCCCCTATTTCAAGAATGGAGTTCATATCGTGGGTATTCATTACTGTCGTCATATTGTACTCCTTTGTCAGATCCGAAATCAGCTGGTCTATAAGAATAGAAGTGTACGGATCAAGTCCTGAATTTGGTTCATCACAGAACAGATACGAAGGGTTCAATGCGATAGCGCGTGCAATGCCTACCCTTTTCTGCATACCACCGCTCAGCTCATTTGGATATTTGCCGTCGGAATTTATGACATTTACCCTGTTGAGACAGAAGCGCGCACGCTCTATCTTCTGGGCCTTGCTCCAGTCCGTAAAGAAATCCATCGGAAACATTACATTCTCAAGGACTGTGGCAAAATCAAACAGCGCGCTGCCCTGGAAAAGGATTCCTATCTGCTGGCGGAGCTGTTTTTTCTCGCTATAGTCCATAAGGGAAAGCCTGCGGTCGCCGTACCAGATCTCTCCGCTGTCAGGCTCAAGCAGACCGATCAGGTTCTTAAGAAGGACTGTCTTGCCGGAGCCGCTCTTGCCGATGATCATATTGCACTTCCCTGCTTCGTATGTGACAGAAATGTCCTTAAGTACCGGAATACCGTCAAAACTCTTGTACAGATTCTCTACTTTTATCATAATTCCCTTTTTTACAAAATGTTGAAGCCGGATCCTAATAAAGCATAAGCTGGGTGACAATAAGGTCAAACATAAGAATGAGAATGCTTGTGCTGATTATCGACTTCGTGCTTGAACGTCCTACACCCAAAGAGCCTCCCTTTGCATAGTATCCGTTGAATGCGGAGATTGAAGATATCAAGAAGCAGAACAGGGACATCTTGAAACAGCTGTAGAACACGTAAAATCCATTATAGCAGAATTTGAGACCCGTAACATATTGGGCCGTAGCTATGATTCCGGTCGCGGAAACTACAATATAACCTCCCAATATGCCGAGCACAAAGCTCAGAAGCATAAGAAACGGGCTCAGGACCGTAGCTGCTACGACTTTAGGCAGGACAAGGAATCCGGCGGAATTCACCCCCATCATATCCATAGCGTCTATCTGCTCGGTAATCCTCATACTTCCTATCTCTGAGGAGATGTTGGACCCCATCTTGCCGGCAAGAATCAGTGCTATCATAGTGGAACAGAATTCCAGCACAAGGCTTTCCCTGACCATATAGCCGACATACATCCTGTCTATGAGAGGGTTTTCAAGGTTCGAGGCAGTCTGTATCACAAGCACGCCTCCGATAAATATTGAAATCACTCCGACTATAATTATAGAGGACAGGATAAGCTTGTCCGTCTCAAGCACAAACTGCTTCAGAAAAATTTTCCATTTCTCAGGTTTTCTGAAGACCTGTTTCAGAAAAAGAAAATATCTTCCTATAGATTCAACGAAATTTCTGACCATACCATAAAGTTTGGTCGGCAAAGTTACGTATTTTTCAACACCTGTGACCATTTCACCACATTTTTCTGTTTTTTATGATTTTTTACGTTTTTGTACAGCACATTTGACGTACAAATAATTTTTTCATATATGCTGACCAACATTTACGGAGCGAAATGTGTCGGAATCGAAGCGGTTCCGGTCACAGTGGAGGTGGATATAACGGCAGGGCTTGGAATCCATCTTGTAGGACTCGCCGACGCGGCGGTCAAGGAAAGCCTGTTGAGGACAATAACGGCCCTGCAGTCGATGGGATTCAAAATTCCCGGACGAAAAATAGTAATCAATCTTGCTCCTGCAGACATGCACAAAAAAGGCAGCGGCTACGATGTGCCGATAGCACTTGGCATAATAGCGGCATCCGGGCAGAAGGAGATGCCGCTTATAGGCAGATATATCATAATGGGAGAGCTTGGACTGGACGGCTCAATACGTGATATTCCGGGGGCATTGCCGATTGCGGAACTTGCATCCAAGAAAGGGTTTGCCGGATGTATCCTTCCTTTGGAATCGGCAGACGGAGCCACAGAATACAGCAGTACGGAAATATATGGAGTACGCAACCTTTCCGAAGCCATCAGCATTCTGTCAGGAGAAAAGGACAGCAGAAGTCTCCTGGTACGCGATACCGGATCCACAAAGGCATATCCACGCACAGAAACCGGAAATATGATGGATTTTTCGGACATCATCGGACAGGAAGGAGCCAAGCGCGGCCTGGAAATAGCAGCAGCCGGAGGACACAACGTGATAATGATAGGACCTCCAGGCGCAGGGAAGAGTTCTCTGGCCAAGGCTATGGCGGACATTCTGCCTCCTATGGAACTGGAAGAGGCTCTTCAGACAAGCAAAATCTATTCTGTCGCAGGAAAGGGATGGCAAAGGCACGGGCTCAACAGACGCAGACCCTTCAGGGCACCTCATTACAGCGCATCGGCAGCCGCGCTTCTCGGGGGAGGTTCGGACAATATACTTCCGGGAGAAATATCCCTTGCGCACAATGGAGTCCTGTTTCTTGATGAATTCTGCGAAGCGCCCAAAAGGGTAATCGAGGCTTTGCGCGCGCCTATGGAAGACAGGAAAATAACAATATCACGACTGCGGACAAAAATAGAATATCCCTCTTCGTTTATGCTTGTCGCAGCCACAAACCCCTGTCCCTGCGGCTATTACGGAGAAGGCGACAGATGCACCTGCAAGCCGTCAAGGCGGGCCGCATATATGACAAAGCTTTCAGGCCCAATTATGGACAGGATAGACATTCATCTATGGATAAAGCCGGTGCCTGCCGCAGATATAGTAAAAAACATAAAAGCCGAATCAAGCGCGGATATAGCCCGAAGAGTAACAGCTGCCCGGAACATACAGAAGGAAAGGTTCATCCGGGAAGGGATATTCACAAATGCCGCCATGACAAACAAGATGGCGGACAGATACTGCAGGCTTTCAGCACCCTGCAAAACATTTCTGGAAAAACTGATAGGCAGACTCGGGCTGTCCGCACGCGCCTATAGCCGCATCATACGTCTTGCCCGTACGGTTGCCGACCTTGAAGGTGCGGAAGACATAGAGCTCGGGCATATTTCAGAGGCTGCAGGCTACCGTTTCCTTGACAAAAAGGAGCTCACGATATAAGATTATTCCCTGTCGTACAAGGCAAACAGAGACGAGCCGCTGCCTGACATAGAGGCATATACGGCTCCGGAGTCGTACAGAGACTGCTTGATACGTTCCAGTTCAGGGTGTGCCTTGAACACTGTATTTTCAAAATCGTTGGACAGCAGACCTTTCCACTGCTCCACAGGCATTGCAAGTATTTCCCTGAGAGAAATTTCCGGAATCCCCGGAACTATACCTTTATATGCCTCAGCCGTCGACACGGCTACCCCGTCCGGGACAACAAGTTTCAGGACATATCTGCAGGATGAGCCATCCTCCTGACCGAAATCTATGGAATCTATGGGAAATGCGGAAAGCTTCTCACCCCTGCCTTCACCGAACATTGGACGGTTATGGACAAAAAATGCACAGTCGCTTCCAAGCTCAGACGCATATCCTGCAAGGGAACTGTCGTCAAGACCCAAAGAGAATATGCTGTTCAGCATCTTCAATGCAAACGCAGCATCAGACGAACCGCCTCCAAGCCCGGCTCCGACAGGTGAAAGCTTTTCCAGAAAGATCTTGACAGGCGGAAGGCTGTAATCCCTTCCAAGAAGACAATATGCCCTGGCACACAAATCCTGAAGAGGATCCCAGTCAACCCCTTCACGGCGAGCTATGGTTATCATCAGTTTCCCGTCAGGAGAAACAGCCTGGGCAATGGAGCCTTCTCCATACGCAGACATCAGATGCGACAAAGTCCTGCTGTAATCATCTCCGGATACGATTTCAAGGACATCGCTTATTTCAAAGCACGGCACAAAAAGCGTTTCAAGATCGTGATATCCGTCTGCACGCTTTCTGAGGACATTCAGTCCGAGATTTATTTTTACGTTGGGTCTGCTTATCATTTCAAATCCGCTTTTGGCTTTCAGTCTTCCCAGCTCACAGTCCTGGACAAATCATCATTTACGGAAATCGTCACCTTCAGGGTTTCTTCAGGCAGAAGTTCCTCAATGTTTTCCGGCCATTCCATGATACATAGACAACCGCTGTAAAGATAGTCGTCAAGCCCGATCTCGACAGCCTCCTGCAATCTGGTGATGCGGTAGAAGTCAAAATGATACATCGGCTCCCCGGACTCCGTCATATATTCATTGACAATAGTAAATGTAGGAGAGCATACGGCATCTTCCACACCGAGCATACGGCATATCGCCGTCGTAAAAGTAGTCTTGCCGGCACCCATAGGAGCAAAGAATGCAATAAGCCTGTGCTGTCCGATCTCTTTAAGGAATTCCCCGGCTGCACGGTCAAGGTCCGCCGTATCCTTTATGGTTATCTGATGTTTCATTTCCAATGTCCTTTTGAGGATAATATGATATTGTATCAAGCCGCAAATATAGCAGATTTGGACTCAACTTTTCTTCAAAAATCCACAAACTCATCCGGAGCGGCCACAAAAAACAGAAAAAATCTATAAAAAGATAAAAAACAGCAGCAGTTCACCACATTATATTTGCCGTTAACGGTTCCAATGATAATTTTGCAGACACTACAACAAGGACCTGCGGCACAGGCCGAAAAGAGAATGACTATGGAGCGAGCGATGAAGAGAAGAATTGCAGGAATGTCTATGGCAGTGATATCCATTGTACAGGGATGCCGATATGGACCTGTCGAGATGGACAGGCAGCTGAACGGGACAAGACAGGAATGGGCTGGAGGAGGAACTGAAAGGCCCGGAGAGACCGGAAATCCGGATGACGGAGATCCTGAAACCCCTAAAGAACTTTACATTACAGGCGTGGAATACCCTGAAGGCTATGACTGGAGACATAGCATAGGTACAAATGACGACATCGGTAAACTCTTTCTTATGAAAGGGAAGGAACGTATTATGGAACTGCCTGTAGGACAGGCCAACTGCATATCATCAGATGCCGATATGCACAGGTGCATAGGAGGGCATCTCTACACGGACTTCTCCACAGACACCGAGACCGTGATAAAATGTGACGGGACGGAGAGATTCAGGTACTCCGGCAGGGAAATGATTGCCGATATGGCCGTCATAACAGGCGAGGTACATACATTAGGGATGCCAAGAAGCGGCAACGGTCTGACATACAGGATAAACGGGAACATAATCATACACAGGAGGAATGCTGTGCTTATGTCCGGATTCCACCAGTCAGGCAAGGACTTGTTCTTCAGCTGTGCGGAACCGTCCGGCAGCAGCGCCGGAGCACCGGCCGAGTATTATATCATCCGGAACGGGACCGAGAATATGATACAGCCTCCTGCTGATGCCATCGGAATAGATGATGCCAGGATCATTGACGGCAAGCTCTGTATGACAGCACGTATGAGATGGGGCACGGCATATTCCTTCATACAGGGCAGCCATACTACACCATACCAGATACGCAACGGATATTCAATATCCGGATGCCGGATCATATATGGAGGCGGAAACATATTCACATTCGGTGAAGCGGTTTCAGGCTACAGGCAAGAAGGATGGATATGGAGCAACGGCTACATAGTCGCCTCCACAGACGGTATGACAAAATCATACGGCGTATGCGCAGACAGGGACTATATATATATGATATCCAACCCGGCGACAGATGATGCAGTCGCCACGATATATGACGGAAGCAAGTCTGTAAGCCTTCCTGCAGGCTATGGCTGCATATACAATGACGGAATCAGCAGCCACAACGGTCACTGCTGTGCAATAATCAGCAACAGGTACGCAGGCAACAAGCCCGCGTTATGGGAAGACGGTGTGATAACAGAACACAGTTTCAACGGATGTTTCACATCAGTATCATTCTGGTGATCCGCCTTTAATGGACACGGGGACAATCAGAATCGGCGGACTGCAGCCTCAACAGCTGAAGACAATGATTCCCTTTCCGTATCATCAGATATGGAATCCAGAACGGGAGACAGGAACGAAATCATCTGAAGCACTTTTGCGTCATCAATGGAAATTCCTCTGGAACGCATATAGAACTGCTCATCCTCATTAAGACGTCCTATAGTAGCCCCGTGCGAACATTTCACATCGTCAGCATATATCTCAAGCTGAGGTTTTGTATTGACTTTCGCATCCTCGGAAAGCAACAGATTATGGTTCTCCTGATATGCCTCAGTTTTCTGTGCATCTATGGCAACAGTTATCTTGCCGTAGAAATCAACCCTCGACTTTCCTCCAGCTATACCTTTGAAAAGCTGGCGGGAGAGACAGTGCGGCACTTTATGGTTCATAGCCAATGATATATTGACCTTTTCTTCTCCCGGACAAATATAAATGCCTGACACCTCAGCTTCAGCACCTTCTCCCACGAGATCAACCGTCAATGAGATATCACCGCCGGCACCGGGCAGGACAACAAAGACAAGAGAGAGCTTCGAATCCTTTTCAAGCGTAATGGAAGCCTGTTCCGACACACCAGGACTGACAACTACGGTCTGGCGGAAGGCCTGTCCTTCAGAAATATGCAATTGACCTGACATAGCTTCCTCCTATATGTTGTCATAGCCTTTGTCCTCAATCTGAGCGACAAGTTCACGTCCGGCAGTCTTGACGATCTGTCCGTCTTTCAGCACGTGGACCACATCCGGTACGATATAATCAAGAAGACGCTGGTAGTGGGTAATCACAATTGCAGCCTTCTCCGGTGTATGGAGAGCGTTCACACCGCTTGCAACAATCCGAAGCGCGTCAACATCAAGTCCACTGTCGGTCTCGTCAAGGATTGAAAGCACCGGATCCAGCATAGCCATCTGGAAAATCTCGTTTCTTTTTTTCTCTCCTCCGGAAAAGCCTACATTAACCTCCCTTTTTGAGAATTCCGGCTTCATCTGCACAAAGGCCATCTTCTCTTTCATAAGCTTCAGAAACTCCCCTGCCTTAAGTTCCTCAAGTCCTTTTGCCTTGCGGTGCGAATTGACGGCAGTTTTCATAAAGTTGGTTATCGAAACCCCCGGAATCTCAACCGGATACTGGAAAGAAAGGAAAATACCTGCCCAGGAACGTTCTTCAGGAGACATCTCCAGAAGATCCTGCCCGAGAAACTTTATACTTCCTCCAGTTACAGTAAAATTCTCCTTTCCCGCAAGCACGGCTGACAATGTACTCTTTCCGGCACCGTTAGGTCCCATAATAGCGTGTATTTCGCCTTTACGGATTGTAAGATCAACCCCACGGAGAATTTCCTTCCCCTCTATTCCGGCTTTCAGGCCTTTTATTTCAAGTAATATATCGTTCATTTTTCCTATTTTTTACAGTCATTACGCTGATCAGGCCTTTTTCCTGTACAGCTTATACCAATTGTACAATGACAATATGCCGTTCAGAAGATACAGTCCGCATACTATCGGCATAAATACGTGTCCTACAGATATATGCAGAATCATCTGGGTAACATTCACCATAAGCCAGGCTATCCAGCAGTCCCATTTCTTGAGAGCCGAGAGGAACTGGGCCACAAGAATAAGCACAGTCACACAGGCATCAAGATACGGTATCGGATCCGACGGGAACAAACCGACAAACCACCGGTTCCCCATCATGCTCAGAAGCCATCCCCAAAATCCAGCTAGGACAAAAACCGATGCAATGGCGGCAAAACGCTGAGGCCAGCTCAACATAGTAACCTTCAGTGCCGTATGGTCCTCCGAACTCTTTTCGCCCTCTTTGGGATGAGTCCAGCGGTAATGCCCGAGAATATTTATGCCAAGCGATATCGGCTGAAGCAGGAGACTCGCATACAGATGCTTGTTCCAGAACATCAGAAAAAGCAGGAACGTGTACAGGTATCCCACCCAGAAATTATATCTGCTGTTGCGCCCTGCAAGGAACACGCAGGTCAGGCCGATGACAGAAGTAACCAGATCTATCAGCAGCACAGGAACCCCACCGATTGCAAATACCGTATAGTTTATTATTTCGTTCATTTTTCCAGTCAATTATCTTACGGTTGTTCTACACAGGCCCCGGAGTCATACCGGGAAAGCACCCAAGCGAACCGGAATGACCATATACAGTCTATCCGACAGAGCCTTCCAATGAGAGAGACAGCAGTTTCTGCGCCTCAACCGCAAATTCCATAGGCAGCTTGGCCAGTACCTCACGCGCATACCCGTTTACAATCAGTCCGACAGCTTCCTCGGGAGCGATTCCACGCTGGTTGCAATAGAAAAGCTGATCTTCGCTGATCTTTGAAGTCGTGGCTTCATGTTCAACTACAGCTGTCCTGTTTGCATTCTGTATATCCGGGAAAGTATGCGCCCCGCACCTGTTGCCTATCAGAAGGCTGTCACACTGCGAATAGTTGCGCGCATTGTCCGCACCCGGAAGCATCTTGACGAGTCCGCGATAGCTGTTCTGGCTATAACCGGCCGAGATACCCTTGCTTATTATACGGCTGCGTGTATTCTTTCCTATATGTATCATCTTGGTTCCCGTATCCGCCTGCTGATAATTGTTGGTCACAGCCACCGAATAGAACTCAGATGAGGAATTGTCCCCTTTGAGTATCGTGGACGGATATTTCCAGGTAATCGCAGAGCCGGTCTCAACCTGGGTCCACGAAAGATGGCTTCCCTCGCCTTTGCAGATACCTCTTTTGGTCACAAAATTGAAAATACCTCCACGTCCCTGAGCATCACCTGGATACCAGTTCTGCACAGTGGAATATTTCACCTCGGCGTCTTTCTCCACCACGATTTCCACAACAGCGGCATGAAGCTGGTTCTCATCACGCATAGGAGCCGTACAGCCCTCCATATAGCTCACATACGAACCTTCATCAGCCACAATCAGCGTCCTCTCGAACTGGCCGGTCCCTTTCGCATTGATACGGAAATAGCTTGACAGTTCCATCGGACAGCGTACCCCTTTGGGAATATAGCAGAACGAGCCGTCGCTGAAAACGGCAGAATTGAGAGCGGCATAGAAATTATCTCCCACAGGCACCACTGAAGCCAGATATTTCCTGACAAGATCCGGATACTCTCTGACAGCCTCTGAAAAGGAGCAGAAAATTATGCCTTTGTCAGACAAAGCCTCACGGAATGTCGTCTTGACCGAAACCGAGTCAAAGACAGCATCCACCGCCACTCCTGCAAGAGCCGCCCTTTCGTGAAGCGGAATGCCCAGCTTGTCAAAAGTCCTTTCAAGCTCAGGATCGATCTCCTTAGGCCTGTCACTGTCCATCTTGGGTGCAGCATAATAGATGATATCCTGAAAATCAATCTCAGGAATATCAAGATGCGCCCAAGTCGGCAGCTTCATCTTCTGCCAGCGACGGAAAGCCTCAAGACGGAAATCAAGCATCCATTGAGGCTCATCCTTTTTTGAGGAAATCAGTCTTATTATATCTTCATTGAGACCTTTCGGGATGAATTCCTGATCAACTTCCGTGACGAAGCCGTGCTCGTATTCCTTCTCCGCAAGATCTGCAATTATATCTTTTTCGTCTTTATTATCCATAAGAAACACCTGATGCCACAAATATAGCAGTTTTTATTGAAATAACTCCCTGAGCACTTTCAGAGAACGGATATTGACCGCAGAATCCAAATGATACTCAAGATACCTCAAGATGCACTCCGACATTTCATTCCTTGCGGATCCCGAAAGCGGCACAAGCATAGATTCCTCAAATGACAGCTTCATGAATGCCTCCATCTGCTGCAGCCTGTCTCCCGCAAAAGGCTCAATGTCCTTCATCTCCGGAGAGAAGCCAAGCACGACAGCCAGTTCAAAAAGAAACCGGAGATGGAAATTGCTGAAGTCCGTCTCCATCGCATCAAGAAGCAGGATATTCTTCTCGCACCATTCATAAAGCCCCGGCTCCTTCGCCCCATCCTTTACAACCCGGTACAGGACCTCGCTTATGAACATAGTTATCGAGTTCTTGTACAGATTGTTCCTTATTCCGGAAAGAGGATGCAGAGAAGACAGGTTCTTTGCCGTGTACAGCCGTGACTTCTGCGTCTCGACGACATCCGCCTCAAGAATATTCAAAGGAAGAAAATATGACATGGATGACTTCCGGCTGACATTTCTCACAAGAAAGCTCCGTCTTCCATACTCCTTGCTTATAGTATGGACTACAAGCGAATTTTCACCGAATTTGGTGGTGTGGAGAACAATAAGGTCAGTATTGACTGTCATTCCGTCAAATTTTCATCCCGGTCAAGGCAAAATCACATATCCCGGCCTTTCAGATATTCAGCCATTGCACGAAGTGCCTTTCCCCTGTGCGATATTCCGTTTTTCTGTTCTTCGGTTATATCCGCAAGAGTCTGTCCCGGAAACTCATCAGGCAGGAACACCGGATCATATCCGAATCCTCCGTTTCCTGATTTGTGCCTTGCTATTTCCCCTTCAAGGGTACCGTCAAAATAATGCTTCTCGCCGTCTATGATAAGAGTCACGACACTTCTGAAGCGTGCGCGGCGTGACACCTTTTTCATAGAAAGTCCCAGCTTCGAAGCCATACGCACTTCCGTCTCGATTACAGACAGCTCGTGAAGAAGCTTGTCCATATTTTTGTTGAAATCCTTGTCCTCGCCGGCATAGCGTGCCGTATGGACTCCGGGAGCACCTCCAAGCGCATCGACCTCAAGGCCTGTGTCATCGGCAAAACAGATACATCCGCATCTGTCCCAAAGATATTCCGCCTTCTGACGTGAATTCGCTTTCAATGTACTGCCTGTCTCAGGGATTTCTTCATTTATTCCCATCTCCGCAGGGGTAACGAGCTCAAATCCCCCGCCCAAAATTTCTGATGCTTCACGCAGTTTTCCGCTATTGCCCGTTGCAAATACGATTTTCATAAAACCAATTGCTAAATAATTACTGCTTTCAATACTATAAAATTCGCCGCAAAGGTATCAAATCTTACGACATACCGCAATTTTTCTTAAATTTGTGGCACGTTTTTATCATATCAAAACTTTCGCGTAGTTTTGACAAGAACAATACCAAAATCACAACGACTATGAAAAAGATAATATATATCCTTTTTGCCGCGGCCTTCATTGCAGCCGCAGCGGACTCGTCAGCACAGACCAAAAGCTTTAAACTTGGCCAGTGGTCCGAAATCCAGAACTCCATAATAAAGGAGTTGAACCGCTCGTATGTAGACTCCCTGCCAGTGGACAGGATAATGCGTGCAGGAATAGACCAGATGCTGGAAAGCCTTGACCCCTATACGGTATATATTCCTGAGGACGAGAACGAAGACTTCCAGATGCTCCTTTCCAAGACATACGGAGGAATCGGAGCGATCATCCACAAGAAAAAAGAGGCCAATGTCGTCATCAACGAACCTTATATCAATTCACCGGCATATAAGGCAGGACTTGTATGCGGAGACGAGATAATCAGCATAGACGGTTTCCCGACAGTAGGGCTTGAAGCGGCGGAGAGCAGCGACAGGATGAAAGGAAAGCCGGGAACAACAGTGGTGTTCAAGGTAAAAAAGGTCCATACAGGAGATACGCTTGACATACCTATAGTAAGGGAAAGGATACATCTTCCGGATGTAGAATATGTAGGAATGCTTGACGACACCACAGGATACATCCTGCAGAGCGGATTTACCGACGGAGTGGCCAATGAAATCAAAAACGGATACAACAAGCTGAAGGCAAAGGGAATGAAACGTCTTGTCCTCGACCTGAGAGGCAACGGAGGCGGTCTTATGAATGAAGCCATCAATATAGTCTCACTGTTTGTGCCCAAAGGTTCAATGGTAGTGTCCTCGAAAGGACTTGATCCGGAATCGCAGAGGGAATACAGAACTACAATGGATCCTATAGACACTGAAATACCTATCATAGTAATGGTTGACTCCGGATCCGCATCATCATCGGAAATCGTATCGGGAGCTATCCAGGATCTTGACCGAGGTACCATTATGGGCAAAAGGACATACGGCAAGGGTCTGGTACAGTCAGTCCGTCCTGTGGCATACAACGGCCAGCTGAAAGTCACCACTGCAAAATATTATACTCCGAGCGGAAGATGCGTACAGGCCATCGACTACAGCAGGAGAAATGAAGACGGCAGCGTAGGCCACATTCCTGACTCACTCACCAAAGAGTTCAAAACACTCAATGGAAGGACAGTAAGAGACGGAGGCGGAATCATTCCTGATGTGGAAATACCGTCCAAATCATACAGCAGGCTGGTCTATTCACTTGTCCTGAACGGTATAATAGACAGCTACGTACTCGACTATGTACGCAACCACAAGACAATAGCACCTCTGGACGAGTTCCATTTCAGTGACGCCGATTTCGAGGACTTCATAGAATTCGCGAAAAAACAGGAGTTCGATTACAGAAGCAGCGCGAAAGCCCTGTTTGACCAGATGAAGCTGGAACTTGAAAAAGACGGTATCGCAGAAAGTATGGAAAGCGAAATCAAAGCTCTTGAAAAAGCGCTTGAGATGGACAAGGAGAAATTCATCAGGTTGAAAAAAGATGAAATCATACCGTTCATAGAAGAGGAAATCGCCGTCCGCTACTACTATCAGGAAGCCGGCGTACAGGTCAGACTCCGTTATGACGACCAGCTGAAAAAAGCACTTGAATCGCCATTGGCGGTATAGCAATACAAAAAAGGAGAATGGCTTCAGAATGCCATTCTCCAATAAATTTGAGGCTAATCTTAAAATAAATCTGGATTTATATTAGAATCCGACCTCTTTTCCGTTACACATAACAAATCAGAAATTTCCTTTACCGGCGTTGTCCCACCATACACGTGTGCCACCGATATCTCCCGTATGGGTTTTGCTTGAATTTTCCTTGTTAAGAAGCTCTATACCACCGGCAAGCCCCTGAGCGTTGGTATCGCCAGCATTGCTGCTGTAGATCTGACGGCGCACGCCTTCTTCAGAGGTAACAGCCCCCTGGCTTTCATTGACATAAGGAGGGAAAAGGACAGGATAGCCTGTACGCCTCTGCTCCGCCCATGCCTCTGTCGACAACGGGAACAATGCTAAATATTTCTGGGTTATGATACGTGCGAGCTTGTCTTCATTGCCTGCCGCATCATCCCATTTGACACACAATTTATTGACCGCCTTAGCGTTCAGTTTGCTGTCTATAGGATCGACATAGTCAATCTGTGTCGAAGTCCCGTTGATATACTCATTTATATCAGCATCTGTCATTGTAAAACCACTGACATATCCTCCCTTGTATGCCTTCTCATTGTTCATAGCACTCCTTATACCCTGCTCGTAAAGGTCCTTGACATTTCCTGAGATCCATCCCCTCAACGCAGCCTCAGCAAGGAGAAAATAGGATTCAGCCTGCCTGAAAATAGGAAGAGGCGCATTATAAGGAGCAGCCCAGCCAGAGAAATTTCCCCAAAGATTAGGTTTTGCCGGGAGTCCGCTTGCGAAACGGATACCGAGATATTCCGACTCTGCCGCAAGCAGCAAATTGTCATTATCCTTGATCTCGCGATTCTTCGTCATAAACAACGGCTGACGAGGATCCTGGAATCCGGACATAATAGTGACAAGATTGGCGTTGAAACCACAGTCTCCCCAGTCAAACATAAGCCACATTTCGTTTTCAAGGTTCTTGTTTATCAGAATATCCTTTCCTCCGTTCGCAAGAGTATTCGCAGTTGCTTCAGATGCGATCTTCTTGAGATCATATCCGGCTGCAGCCATTTCGCTCTCCCTTTTTGAAAGGCGCAGAGCCATACGGAGTTTCATAGTATTGGCAATCTTTTTCCACATCTCGACATCACCGGAGCACCAGTCATCGAATACGGCCAGATCCGCCTTTTCTTTATCGCTGATACTGTTGAATCCTTTGAGGGCAGACTCAACATCGTCAAACATCGTCTGATAGAGTTCCTGCTGACTGTCAAACGGGAAATAAGACTCATATTCACCGGAAAGGATGGAACTGTGAGCCAACGGGCCATAGGCATCCGTAGTCATCATAAGACTGTATGTCTGCACTATACGCATTACACCGGCAAGACCGTATTCTCCGCGTTCTTCAAACGTGGAAATAAGGCGGCGCGTATTGTTGAACACGTGAAGGTAATGGTTTTCATACATTCCTCCACTGTGTCCACGGTTCTCTCCGAGGTCTCCATTTGAGAAATTGCCATTAGGAGTCATAAAATAACCGCTATACAAGTCTATACTGAGATTAGTCCAGAACTGGAACATATTCTGATGAGGAGGATAGCAGTAACGCATCGGCTCCGCGCACTGGGCAGAAAGAGGAAGATCAGCCGGATTGACCTGAATGCCGCTCGTGTTCATATCCTCAAACTTACCCGTACAGGAATACAGCATACCAAATCCGGCAAAAATTCCTATCGTATATTTTATAATTCTTTTCATTGCAGTAAAAATTAGAAATTAAGTTTCAAATTCAAGCCAAAGCTGCGGGTAGTCGGCAAAGCGAAAACATCAATACCCTGCCATCCGTTGCCTGTACCGGCAGAAACATCAGGATCGACCGGAGCTTTCTTGTAGAAGAAGAACAAATTCCTTCCTATAAGCGAAGCTGTTATATTCTTTCCCGGTCCGAATACATCTCTGAATGTATATCCGAGGCTCAACTCACGCAGACGGATATTGGTCGCACTGTAGACATAATTTTCGTTTGCATACGGTGAATTGAAGTTGCTTGCTCCTGTCGTTTCATACCAGTCACGAGGATTGAATGAAACCCCGTCGACCACTACGGATCCGGCATCGCGTGCAGCGCCGCTCCTTGCAGACACGCCCCATCCGTCAAGAGCCGCTTCTGTCATAGAGACCACTCTTCCTCCGAAACGTGCATCAATAAGAAATGACAGTGACACATTCTTGTAACGGAATGTATTTGTCCATCCTGCATACACTTTTGAATTCATATTTCCGACATATTTCATCTCAGACGTATTGTCACTGCTCAATATAGGCTTTCCTGATTCATCCTGAAGAGGTTTCCCGTTGTCATCACGTTTTACGTAACGCACATACAGATCACCATACGAACCGCCTTCTTTCAACACTACTTTAGCTCCTCCGAAATCAGAGATGGTAAGTCCGTTAGGAAGATCATCGACAAGAGTCTTTATCTTATTGTCGTTGTAAGATATGTTGAAATTGGTTTCCCACGAGAAGTCTTTGGTAAAAGGTTCGTACCATCCGAAATTGAATTCAAATCCCTGATTCTGCACGTTGCCGGCATTTATATAACGGTTACGAAGACCGGACTCATAAGGAGCAGACACCGAAAAGAACTGGTTTTTGGTATTTGTCTTATACCAGGTGAATGAGACATTCATCCTGTCCTGGAAGAAAGTTCCGTCAATACCGGCCTCTATTGAATTCGTCATCTCAGGCTTCAAGGTTCTGAACGGAGCATTCTCCGGAGCAGATATGCTACCCTGTGACTGGAGGCTGTACAGAAGATTTGACATATACACAGGAACATCATTACCGACAATGGAGTAACTTGCGCGGAATTTCAGCAGATCCACGTTTTTGCCCATATCCACAAACCTGTCAAGAAGGAAGCTGACACCTGCTGAAGGATAGAAAAACGACATACTGTCAGTGAAAGCAAGACTTGAAGACCAGTCGTTACGTGCCGTAAGATCGATGAACAAGCCGTTTTTATAACCGAACTGTGCAGTAGCGAACACTGCATTGAGACGTTTCTCCGTATTCCACTGGTCGTTTTTGCCGACGGTGGACATATTTCCGAAATAGTTGTTAGGAGTGAATATGTTCGGATAATATATGTTACCGTTGCCAAGAGACACGAACTGGGAGCCTTCTCCCCAAAGGTCCACGTGGGAAGTCTTGTTGTGGGTA
Organism: Bacteroidales bacterium; assembly: GCA_009774765.1. Taxonomy (GTDB): domain Bacteria; phylum Bacteroidota; class Bacteroidia; order Bacteroidales; family UBA932; genus Cryptobacteroides. The sequence continues at coordinate 21,822 of VSOK01000010.1, read as the reverse complement.
AAGCTCGAACCGGCTGTTACGGAAAGCATATAAGTATCTTTCCAGATATGATTATACCCGATAAGGACATCACCGTACATCTGGTCGCTGAAATAACGGTTGTCTTTCATACGTCCCATAGGATAAAGATTTCCTATACTTGATGCATGGGCATTATGAACAAAATGCTCATCACCTCTCTCATAACGGAGACGTCCCTGGATATACAGGTCGTCTATTATATCCCATCTGATACTTCCTCCTACCTCATAACGGTTACGGTCGGATATAGGCTTCTGACGGTTAAGCACCCAATAAGGGTTGCTGTATTGCTGCTGACCCGTATTCGTCCAATTCTGTACATTCACTCCGCGTGCGGCTTCATAGATTTCAAAGTTATTCTTGTAATATCCCCAATCCTCTCCACGAGGGAAAAGATATGCACCGGTAAGCGGATTCCAGAGAAATCCCGATGCCGCCTGGTTTTCGATATGCTGATTTGTGAATTTTGCACTCGCATCTATATGTATCTTCTTAAGGACAGTAAAATTAACCTTTGCATTGACATTATGGCTCATATATTCATTTTGAGGAGTGATTCCTTCAGAATACACATTTCCATAAGACAGATATGCCCCGAAGTTTTCACTTCCGCCGGATATGGCTATCGAGTTGTTTGTTGTAACTCCTGTACGGAAGAATTTTTTGAGATAGTCAGGAGATGCAGAAGCAAGTTTGTCTCCCCAACTGTATGTCCCGTTGTCCGACATTCCGTAATTATTCTGGAAATCAGGAAGATTCATAGGGGTATCGACAGTCGTGTTGCTGGATATGTTTACGTTTACGCGCCCTGATGCCGCAGACTTTGTCGTAATCATAATGGCACCGTTGGCCGCCACAGCACCGTAAAGTGCAGCTGCGGATGCGCCTTTAAGCAATGTGATCGATTTGATATCATCAGGATTGACTGTAGACATGACATCGCCTCCGTCACGCTCTCCACCATAATTCGAAGCAACCTGTGATGTGGTTATATTCTGCATTACAGGCACACCGTCTATGACGATGAGAGGCTGGTTGCTGCCGCTGATGGATTTGTTTCCACGGAACAGGATTTTTGAAGAACCGCCCGCACCTGTAGAATTGGGCGTAATGACAAGACCGGCACTTTTTCCCTGAAGGGAATTGATCATATTGACATTCTTGATGTCGTTTACATCTTTGCCGCCTATAGTTTCCGCAGTATAGGTAAGAGTCTCGGACTGACGCTCTACACCCATTGCAGTCACGACAACCCCTTCAAGGTATGTGGACTCTTCCTTAAGAACAATATTCAGACTTACCTGACCGGTATAAACGATCTCCTGTGTCTGATACCCTAAAAGAGAAACTACTATAACGTCGTCGTTTTTCAGACCTGTGACAGTGAATTCACCGTCCATATCCGTTGTAACTCCGGAAGTGCCGCCTTTGACAAAGACAGCCGCTCCGACTGCGGGCCCATTGGCATCAGTAACTATGCCGCTAACCTTACCCCCCCCGACTTGGGCAAAAGCCTCAAGCGAGGTAAAAACACTAAATGCCGCAAAAGCCATAAAGGCGATGCAGCACCCGATAATTGTTTTTTTCATAATAAACTTATTTGGTTTTACTTATTAGGTTATTAACCTAGGTGACAAATATACGATTTTTCCTGACAAGACATAATCCTGACACAAAAAAAGTTACGGAAACTTTTCAGTCTCCGTAACTTTCAGGTGAAACATTATTTACCGCCTTTATTTTTTCGCGTTTCCTGCTTTTTCTTCTCCTTGCGTTTTGCAGACTTCTTGGAGGCTTTTATGGCCTGACGTACCTTTTCCTTGCGTGCAGCCTTGTTGGAACCGACTCCCGCAGTAGTGTCAAACGGACCGTCCGCTCCACGAACATAAGCGGCTCCACGAACGCGCTCATAATCCTCACGGTGAGGCTCCCTTTCCTCAAGACCTGTCTCGACAAGTTCATAATCGAGAAGCTTCTGCTCAAGATTTGTCTTCTTCACACGTATCCTGACAGGGTCTCCGAGATTGTAGACTATACGTGAACGCCTGCCCACCACACGATAACGCTCCTGGTCAAATTCAAAGAAATCAGATCTGATATCCCTCAACGCGACCATTCCTTCAATTTTGGTAGGCTCGACCTCAACATACATACCCCATTCAGTAAGTCCTGAAATATGTCCTTCAAATTCATATCCCACCTTGTCCTGCATAAACTCCACAAGCTTATACTTGATGCTTGATCTTTCCGCCTCGGCAGCCACGACTTCCCTTTCCGAAGAATATTTGCAGAGATTCTCATAATAGTCCTTCTTCTGGGAATCAGCTCCTTTCAGATACATTGCAAGAAGCCTGTGCACCATCATATCCGGATATCTTCGGATAGGAGATGTAAAATGAGTGTAATATTTGAACGCAAGTCCGTAATGCCCTATATTTTCAGTATCATAACGGGCTTTCGCCATAGTTCTCAGGGACAGAAGTTCAATTGCATTGAACTCCGGAGTATCCTTTGCCTTTTTGAAAAGGTCATTCAGTTCCTTTGAAATTTCCTTTCCATTGGCTGTAGACCCCATCTTATATCCGAAATTATGTATGAAGCTGCGCAGATTCTCCAGCTTGTCCTGATTGGGTTCATCGTGGATACGGTACACAAAAGTCTTCGCCTGCCTGCGGCTTCCTGCAGGACATCCAGGAGTTCCTTTGCATCCGGTAGCGACAAACTCGGCGACGCTCCTGTTCGCGAGCAGCATAAACTCCTCTATCAGCCAGTTGGCCTCTTTGGAAATCTTCTGGTAGACTCTTACCGGACGTCCTTTCTCATCCACTTCAACCTTCATCTCCGGACGTTCAAAACTGATCGCTCCGGCAGAAAATCTCTTTTTGCGAAGCTTGGAAGCAAGATTGTGCATCGTCAGTATCGCCTCCTTAAGATTGTCAGGAATCACAAGACCTGTGGTTATCCCCTCTCCCATCGCCGACTCGGAAGCATCGCCTCTGTGATGTATACCGTCGGTTCCTCCGCGGAGCTCCATCTCCATCGCACCGCTTCCGGCATCTATCACCTGCTGGGCCGTCTCATACGCGAAACGGTAGTCCGAGTTTATGACAGTCCTTCCGAACCAGCTTGTCACGACCTTTGCAAGCGGAGTCATTTCGAATACTGCGGAGAACGTCAGTTTGGGTTCATTAGGACGCAGAGAGCACAGCTTGTTGGACAGTTTCTCAGGAAGCATAGGCACCGTGCGGTCCACAAGATACACTGAAGTGCTGCGCTTGCGGGCCTCCTCCTCCACAACCGAACCCGGCGTCACATAATGAGTGACATCGGCAATATGCACACCGACCTCATAATTTCCGTTTTCAAGCCTCCGGAAAGAAAGAGCGTCATCAAAGTCCTTGGCATCCGCCGGGTCTATGGTAAACGTAAGAACATCACGGAAATCCCTGCGTTCACGCAGATCCTTTTCCGTTATCTCATCGGAAATGCTGTCCGCAGCATTGGAAACCTCCGGTTCAAATCTGTACGGCAGAGAATATTCAGCAAGGATAGCGTGCATTTCCGTATCGTTCTCACCCGGCAGACCGAGCACGTCAACGATATGGCCTGCAGGGCTGAGCGCGCCTTTGGGCCAGTTGTCCACGACGGCTGCGACTTTCATACCGGATTCAGCCCCCATCTTTACGGCATCCTCCACGGAAACTGAAATATCATACGGCATAGTCCTGCTCTGCATAAGCACCCAGGCCTGGTTCATAACGACATGCAATATTCCGACAAACGGTTTTTTAGCCCTCTCGACAATCTCCAGCACCTTTCCTTCCTTGCGTGTCCTGTCGGTCTTCTCCCTTGTGACAGCCACCCGTACCGTATCACCGTGAAGCGCGCCTCCGGTCCTGGAAGCTTTCACAAAGACATCGTCCTCCTCGTTTTCAACAATGACGAAAATATAACCTTCACGGGTCATCTGTACTCTTCCCACATATTCCGGATATGTTTTTTTCTCTCTTTTCGAGCGTCCGGCTCTCGCATTGCCGCCATTCCTGTGTCCGCGGCCTTTTCTTTCTGACATATTTTTCCTTATTAATTGTTGACAAATATACTCTTATTTTTGTGAGATTGACGCAATCACAAACAGATTTTTCTATCTTTGCAACGCGAAAAACAAATTCGTTCAGAACAAACTGCAAGCCAAGTTCAGAGTACAGATTCATTTGTACCGTACACTGGCCGGAGCGATTGTAAAATAATATAATAAAACATAGTTATGGACAGAAAAGTTCTTCTTATGATCCTCGACGGATGGGGCGAGGGCAAACACGACTGGACAAACGCCATCTATACCCAGGGTGCGCCTTACATCGAGTCCCTGAGGGAAAAATATCCTTTCGGACATCTGCAGGCCTGCGGAGAGTACGTCGGTCTTCCTGACGGACAGATGGGAAACTCGGAAGTCGGTCACCTCAACCTCGGAGCGGGAAGAGTCGTATACCAGGATCTTGTGAAAATCAACATCGCCTGCCGCGACCACAAACTTCTTGACAATCCGGAAATCAAAGCGGCATACGACTATGTAAAACAGACCGGAAAACAGCTCCATTTTATGGGACTCGCCTCTATGGGCGGTGTGCACAGTTCACTTGCACACGTATATGAATTCCTTGCAGTGGCAAAGGAATACGGCCTTGAGGACGTGTTTGTACATTGTTTTATGGACGGACGAGACACGGATCCGAAGAGCGGAAAAGGCTTCATCGCCGATCTGGAGGCTGAAATGGCAAAGACAACAGGCAAGGTAGCTTCAGTCTGCGGACGCTATTATGCAATGGACCGCGACAAGAGATGGGAGCGTGTAAAACTCGCGTACGACCTGCTTGTCAAAGGAGAAGGAGCAAAAGCGACTTCCGCTACAGAAGCCATCGATGCATCATACGAAGAAGGCATCACCGATGAATTCATCAAACCTGTTTCAATCACGGATGCCGAAGGCAAGGCACTCGGAACAGTACAGGAAGGGGACGCGGTCATTTTCTTCAATTTCCGCAACGACAGGGCAAGAGAGATCACGGCAGTCCTCACACAGCAGGATCTTCCGGAATTCGGTATGAAGACCATTCCTCTCTACTACTGCTGCCTTACCCCATACGACGCTTCATTCACAGGTCTCCATATCCTTTTCGACAAAGAGAATGTACAGGACACCCTCGGAGAGACTGTGGCAAAAGCCGGAAAGAACCAGCTCCGCATCGCAGAGACAGAGAAATATGCACACGTGACATTCTTCTTCAACGGAGGCCGTGAAGCACAGTTTGCCGGAGAGGACAGGATTCTTGTAAACTCCCCTAAGGTGGCCACATACGACCTGCTTCCTGAAATGAGTGCGCCGGAAGTGACAGAAAAGCTCGTAGAAGTGCTCAAGACAGGCAAAGAGGATATGATCATACTGAATTTCGCCAATGGCGACATGGTCGGACATACAGGTATCTACTCCGCTATCTGCAAGGCGATCTCAAGAGTAGACCAGTGCGTCAGGGAAGTCGTGGAGACCGCAATCGCAAATGATTACGTAGTGCTTCTTACGGCAGACCACGGAAACGCCGACAACGCGCTCAACCTTGACGGCTCACCGAACACCGCACATTCTCTCAACGAAGTACAGTTCATAGTCATCAACGCAGGTGTGGACTCCGTCAAAGACGGCAAGCTCGCTGATGTAGCTCCGACAATACTCAAGCTTATGGGTATTCCGCAGCCTCAGGCAATGACAGGAACACCTCTTATCTAAATTTGTTGAAATCTTAATAATTCAAAATGGATAAAAACATCAAAATCGAAGGCAAATCCCTTCCTGGAATGCCTTGGGAAGAGCGTCCTGAAGGATGCAAGTCCGTGCTATGGAGATACTCGGCAAACCCTGTGATCCCAAGAGACCTTCTCCCTGATTCAAACAGCATATTCAACTCTGCGGTAGTACCTTTCGGAGACGGTTATGCCGGTGTATTCCGCTGCGACGACACCAACAGGAGAATGACACTGCACGCAGGATTCTCAAAAGACGGCATCAACTGGAACATCAACGAGGAGACAATCAAGTTTGAATGCGACAACAAGGAAATCGGGGAATGGGTATACGGCTACGATCCGCGCGTATGCTTCATTGAGGACAGATACTATGTCACATGGTGCAACGGATACCACGGCCCGACAATAGGAATCGCCTGGACAAAAGACTTCAAGACATTCCACCAGCTGGAAAACGCATTTCTGCCTTACAACAGAAACGGTGTGATGTTCCCGAGAAAGATCAACGGAAAGTTCGCTATGCTGTCACGTCCGAGCGACACAGGGCACACCGCCTTCGGAGACATATTCTATTCGGAATCACCTGATCTCGAATATTGGGGACACCACCGCCACGTAATGGCTCCGGCCCCGTTTGAGGACAGCGCATGGCAGTGTATGAAGATCGGAGCGGGACCTGTACCTATCGAGACATCGGAGGGATGGCTGCTGTTCTATCACGGAGTTCTCCATTCCTGCAACGGCTATGTGTATTCATTCGGCTCAGCTCTCCTTGACAAGGACCAGCCGTGGAAGGCAATAGCAAGGAGCGGCCCGTACCTCATTTCTCCACAGAAAGATTACGAATGTATGGGAGATGTGCCTAATGTGACATTCCCTTGCGCATCACTTCACGACCCTGACACAGGAAGGGTAGCGGTCTACTACGGCTGCGCGGATACTGTCACCGGACTTGCATTCGGATATATCGATGAGATCATCGAATTCACGAAGAGGACAAATATCCTGTAGATTTTTCACACATCAGCCTTCGGTCCCGTCAACGGCAGCCTGCCAAAACCGGGAACCGGGGGCTTTTTACAATAATTATGACACGCAAACTGATAACATTACTGCTTGCCTCGGCACTCTGCCTCGCAGCCGCAGGACAATCAGGAACAAAAACCACGGCCTACGTAAATCCTTTCGTCGGAACGACTAATTTCGGAACGACAAATCCAGGGGCGGTCTGCCCGAACGGAATGATGTCAGTCACCCCGTTCAATGTAATGGGATCGGATATCAATGTCTATGACAAGGACAGCAGATGGTGGTCAACCCCATACTGCTTTGAAAACAGATTTTTCACAGGATATTCGCACGTAAACCTGAGCGGTGTAGGATGTCCGGAACTCGGCGCGCTTCTGACAATGCCTACAGCCGGTCCCCTTGAGGTGGACTATCATATATACGGCTCCGAATACACTGATGAATATGCAGAACCGGGCTACTATACGAATGTACTCTCATCATACGGAATAAAGACCGAAGTCACAGCTACACCGCGCAGCTCAGCCGAAAGATATACTTTCCCGGCAGGACGCGGAAACATACTGCTCAACCTCGGGGAAGGTCTGACCAACGAGACAGGAGCTATGGTCAGAAAAGTAAGCGATACCGAGATAGAAGGTATGAGGCTGGCCGGCACATTCTGCTACAACCCGCAGGCGGTATTCCCTATGTATTTCGTAATGAGGGTGAGCAAGCAGCCTTCAGCATCCGGATTCTGGAAAAAGCAGCGTCCTATGACAGGAGTTGAAGCGGAATGGACACCGGACAACGGGAAATACAAGCTGTACACAAAATACGGACGTGAAATAGCAGGAGACGACATAGGATACTGGTTCTCATTCGACACGGAAGAAGGGGAGCAGATACAGGTCCAGATGGGAGTTTCATTTGTCAGCATTGAAAATGCAAGGATGAACCTTGATGCCGAGCAGAACGGATTTGACTTTGATGCAGTACGAGCTGAAGCAGCAGGCAAATGGGAGTCCGACCTCTCAAGGATTATGGTCAGCGGAGGCTCGGAAAAAGACAGGCAGATCTTCTACACCGCCCTGTACCATACTCTCATACATCCGAACATACTCAATGATATCAACGGTGAATATCCACTTATGGAGAACTCAGGCACAGGAAAAGTACCGGAAGGCCACAACAGATACACGGTATTTTCACTTTGGGACACCTACCGCAACGTGCATCAGCTGATGACAATGGTATATCCGGAAAGACAGCTGGATATGGTGCGTTCTATGATAGATATGTACAAGGAATGGGGATGGATGCCCAAATGGGAGCTGTACGGGAGAGAGACTTTCACGATGGAAGGGGACCCTTCAATTCCTGTAATAACAGACACATGGCTCAAAGGCGTGCGCGACTTCGACATCAGCACCGCATACGAAGCCTTCATAAAATCAGCCACCACACCGGGAAAGGACAACCTTATGCGTCCTGACATAGACCCTTATATCGAAAAGGGATATGTACCGCTCTGGTACTTTTCGGCAGACCTTTCAGGAGACAACTCCGTGTCGCACGCACTTGAATATTACATTGCAGACTATTCCCTCTCACTGCTTGCCGAGGATCTCGGCCACAAGGAAGACGCTGAACTTTTCCGCAGCAGGTCATTGGGATACAAGCATTACTACAGCACCGGATCCGGCACTTTAAGACCTATCACAAAATCCGGGGAATTCTACTCTCCATTCGACCCGAGACAGGGCGAGAATTTCGAACCTGTACCCGGCTTCCACGAAGGAAGCGCGTGGAACTACACATTCTATGTGCCACACGATGTCAAAGGACTGGCCAAAATTATGGGAGGACAGCGCAAGTTCATAGACAAGCTCCAGATGGTCTTTGATGAAGGACTGTATGACCCGGCAAACGAACCGGACATAGCATACCCGTACCTCTTCAGCTACTTCAAAGGAGAGGAATGGAGAACACAGAAGACCGTCAGGGAACTCATAGAAAAATACTACACTACACGTCCGGACGGAATCCCGGGGAATGACGATACCGGTACGATGTCCGTATGGGCGGTATTCTCGATGATGGGATTCTATCCGGACTGTCCGGGAGCTCCATACTACACCCTGACCACACCTGCATTCGACAGGATCGACATAAGGCTGGCACCGGAATATAATGACGGACGCGAGTGTCTCACTATAGAAAAGCCTGCAGAGGGGAAATATATCAGGGAGATACGCACAGGAGGCAGAATATTCAAAGGATACAGAATCAGCCACAAAGATCTGACCGGAGCCGGAAAGATCACATTCACAGTAAAATAGCTGCATTTGAGACAACGTAAAAACAAAATATAATGGACAAAAAATTATTTCCGCTACTATCCCTGTTCGCATTAGTGTGCTGCACAGTGCAGAATGAGGAGAACTTTACACAATATGTCGACACAGGCATCGGCACCGGAGGACACGGACACGTATTCGTAGGAGCGAATGTTCCTTTCGGAGCTGTACAGCTCGGTCCGACAAGCATTCCGCAGACCTGGGACTGGTGCTCAGGCTACCACATCAGCGATTCGACAGTAATCGGCTTTTCACACACACATCTCAGCGGAACCGGAATCGGAGACCTGTTTGATGTCACTGTAATGCCTGTTACAGGCGATGTAACATACGCCAGAGGCACCGAAGACGACCAGCAGTCAGGAATGTGGTCATACGCCGACAGAAGCAAAGAGATATCAAAGCCAGGATATTACAGCGTTCCTTTGACAAGATATGGAATCACGGCAGAGATGACCGCCACACAGCGCGTGGGAATGCACAGATATACATTCCCTGCATCAGACAGGGCCGCTATCGTGTTTGACCTTGAAAACGGCGGATGCTGGGATGCACCGATAGAGACACATCTTGAGGTCGCTTCATACGACAGTGAGGGACGCGGTACGGCAATCAGGGGCTACCGTTTTTCAAAAGGATGGGCCAACAACCAGAAACTGTTCTTCTTTGCGGAATTCTCAAAACCGTTCAAATCATTCGACAACATCGGTGACAGATTCGCCAGAATGTCATTTGAGACAGAAGAAGAGGAACAGATACTTGTCAAAGTTGCAATCTCTCCTGTAAGCACAGACGGAGCATATTCCAATATGAAAGCTGAACTTTCAGGATGGAACTTTGAATCCGTCGCTGAAGCGGCCGACAAGGCGTGGAACAAGGAGCTCGGAAAAATCCGGATCAGCACAAAGAACGACACTGACAGGAAAATATTCTATACTGCATTGTACCACACGATGATAGCTCCTTCGCTCTTCTGCGATGTGAATGGAGACTACCGCGGAGCTGACGACCAGATCCATTCAGGGGACGGATTCGTAAACTATACTACACTTTCTCTGTGGGACACATACAGGGCTGCCATGCCTCTGTATTCCATCATCCATCCTGAAAAAGAGAATGACCTCATCAACACGATGCTGCATATCTATCTCCAGCAGGGAAAACTTCCCGTATGGCATCTGATGGGATGCGAGACAGACTGTATGGTCGGAAATCCGGGCATACCTCCTGTTGCGGACGCAATCCTCAAGGGATATGACGGATTTGACTATGAAACTGCCTACAAGGCACTCAAAGAATCTGCAATGAGACCTGACAGAGGACAGGATTTCAGAATGCAGTATGGCTATATCCCTTGCGACTTCTTCAATGAGGCTGTAGCGTACGATATGGAGTATGCCATCGCCGACTGGGCTGTCGCCCAGGTAGCAAAACACCTTGCGGACAGCCAGAGCGACAGTGAAAAGGCAAAGCAATACGAGGCGGACTATGAATATTTCCTTGAGAGGAGCCATTCCTACAGGAACTTCTTTGACAAGAGCACAGGTTTTATGAGAGGAAAGGATTCAAAAGGCAATTTCCGCACTCCATTCAGCCCGTTTGCTTCGACTCACAGGGCCGACGACTACTGCGAAGGCAACGCATGGCAGTACACCTGGCTTGCACCGCACGATGTGGACGGCCTGATCGGCTGTTTCGGTTCAAAAGAAGCCTTCACAGCCAAACTCGATGAACTCTTCACCGTACAGTCAGACCTTGAGGGAGAAGCTTCACCTGACATTTCAGGACTTATCGGACAGTATGCGCACGGCAACGAGCCAAGCCACCATACGCTCTACCTGTATTCTATGACAGGACAGCCATGGAAGACTGCGGAAAAGGTAAGGCAGGTGCTCACGACACTGTATCACGCCGAGCCTGACGGTCTTTCCGGCAACGAGGATGTGGGACAGATGTCCGCATGGTACGTATTGTCATCCCTCGGATTCTATCAGGCTGAGCCGGCAGGAGGAAGATACTGGTTCGGCTCCCCTCTTTTCGACAGCGCGACAATCAAAGTCAAAGGAGGCAAATTTGTCATCAACGTAATTGACAATTCTCAGCAGAACAAATATATCCAGAGCATCACACTCAACGGAAAGCCGTACACAAAAGGATATATCGACTTCAAAGAGATTGAAAAAGGCGGAGAACTCACAATCAATATGGGTCCTGAACAGACTCTGTGGTATTAATAGATAAACAAAACATATATGGCTAATTTTCAGACAGATTCCCGTGTTGTCCTGACACTTGACGCAGGAGGTACCAATATGGTATTCGGTGCGATGCAGGGCGGTGAATTTATAGTAGAACCTATCACGATGCCTTCAAACGCCAATGACCTCGACCTTTGTCTCGAGACTATGGTCGTAGGCTTCAAGGCTGTAATCAACAGGCTCAAGGACAAGCCGGTGGCTATCAGCTTCGCTTTCCCCGGACCTGCCGACTACCCCAACGGCATCATCGGAGGATACCTTCCCAATTTCCCTTCATTCAGAGACGGTGTCGCTCTCGGACCGTTCCTGAGCGACAAGTTCGGAATCCCCGTATTCATCAACAATGACGGAGACCTCTTCGCATACGGTGAAGCTCTCGGAGGATGTCTTCCGGAAACCAACGCCAAACTCAAGGAGGCAGGATGCAGCAAACAGTACAAAAACCTCATTGGATACACATTCGGTACAGGATTCGGTATAGGATGCGTCATTAACGGGGAGCTTAACAGAGGCGACAACTCCTGCGTGGAGACATTCTGTCTTCCGCACAAAAAGATAAACGGAGTCATCGTTGAAGAAGGAGTTGCCGTAAGGGCAGTCAAGAGAGTTTATGGTGAACTTTCCGGAAACCCGGGCCACAACTATGAGCCTAAGGACATATTTGAAATAGCAGAAGGCACAAAAGAAGGCAACCGTGAAGCAGCCGTAAAGGCATTTGAGGAAATGGGAGAAATAGCAGGAGACGCTATGGCTACCGCTGTCACCCTGATGGACGGACTGATCGTCATCGGAGGAGGAATAACCGCTGCTAAAAAATACATTATGCCGGCATTGTTCCGCGCTCTCAGAAGCAAGCTCCATACTCTCGGAGGAGAGGAAGTCAACAGGGTCCAGATGAAAGTATATGACCTTGACGACAAAGAGGAATTTGCAGAATTCGCCCATGGGGAGCAGCGTCTGATCAAAGTCTACGGTTCGGACCGCGAAGTGGCATACGACCCTCAGAAACGTATCGGAGTAGCACTTTCCAAGATGGGAGCAAGCAAAGCCATCTCCGTAGGAGCATATACATTTGCCCTCAGCCAGCTTGACAGATAATCATAAAGACTCCCGGAGAAATTCCGGGAGTTTCTTGACTGAAAACGAAATCCAACAAGACAAAACGACTATGTATCCATTGAAATTCAGACCTATCCTCAAGACGGTAGTCTGGGGAGGAGAAAAAATAGCACCTTTCAAAGGTATTGAGACAGACCAGCACAATATAGGTGAAAGCTGGGAGCTTTCAGGCGTCAAAGGCAACGAATCCGTAGTTGCCAACGGAAAATTCGCAGGCAGGACCATAACCTCACTGATAGAGGAATTCAAAGGTGAGCTTATAGGCAAAAAGAATTATGAGAAGACAGGGACGGAATTCCCTCTTCTTATAAAATTCATCGATGCCAGCCAGGATCTTTCAATCCAGGTGCATCCTGACGATGCCCTCGCAGCGGAAAGGCATAACGGAAGCAAAGGAAAGACTGAAATGTGGTATGTCGTCTCCGCAGACGAAAAGGCACACCTTATGTCAGGACTCACAGAAAAGATCACTCCTGAAGAATATGCGGCAAAAGTAGCCGACAACACCATAACTGACGTGCTCCACGACTACAATGTCGCTGCAGGCGACGTCTTCTTCCTTCCTGCCGGACGTATCCACAGCATCGGTACAGGATGCTTCATCGCCGAGATACAGCAGACATCAGACATAACATACCGTATCTACGACTTCGGACGTACCGGTCTTGACGGAAAGCCGCGTGAACTGCATACAGAACTTTCAAAGGCAGCCATCGACTATACAGTGCTTCCTGACTACAAGACTTATTACAATGAGCAGAAGAACGCTGAAACCGAGCTTGTAAGCTGCGACTATTTCACGACAAGCCTATATGATATAGACCAGCCTGTATCAAAGGAGATAAGCTCTCTTGATTCTTTCCTTATCGTAATCTGCACAGAGGGAAGCGGCGTCATCACCGACAGTGAAGGAAACAGCGAGACAATGAAACAGGGTGAAACAATCCTTGTCCCTGCGTCATCAGGAAACATCACATTTACCCCGGATGAGGGAGGACTGAAGTTCCTGACAAGCCATATAGGATAAAACAGCACGATGACATCGATATTGCTATCAATATTCCTGGTATCATGCATACCGGCTCCGACATCGGCCCCAGTTCTTCCGGAACCTGAACACATAAGGTACGGAAGGCTGGAGGTCTGCGGAGAACTCCCGTCCGCTCTGGTCAACATCTGCGGAATGACAGGATTCCGTATTGAGAACTGCGCAACAGACTATTCTATGGTCTATCTTACCGGATGGGAAAGCCCGACGGACACAAGCGCCAAAGATATTTATTCACCTTCAGACATTCTTGTGTACACTACAGCGGTCACAAAGACAGTCTGGAACATATCCGTATATTTTCCGGAGACTGAATCTGCAGAAGAGCTGTCCGGACAATACGAATATGTGCTCCGGCAGGCCGGCCTGATGTACGGCGAACCGGAAGAGGTCAAAGAGACATCAGTATGGTTCAACAGAAAAGAAGGAGCCGTCTCAGTGGAAATCACTAAAGACGGCCTCGTCTGTATGGACATATTCGACACCCGTGGTGTCGATCTGTATTTCGAAGAACAGAAAGCAGCTGCCCTATAATCCTCTGGCACGTATAAGTGCCTCAGGATCGGGCTCTGCACCACGGAATCTACGGTAAAGGACCATAGGCTCCTCGCTTCCTCCCTTTTCAAGAATATTATGTCTGAAAGACATTGATGTGGCCTTGTCGAAGATGCCGTTTTGTTTGAACAGCTCAAAGGCGTCCTTGTCAAGCACTTCAGCCCACAGATAGCTGTAATATCCGGCACTGTATCCGCTGTTGAAAATATGGTTGAAATACGTGCTTCTGTAGCGTGGTATAATCTCGTCTATAAGCCCTGCCTCCTTCATCATATATGACTCGAACTTGACAGGATCTATAAGTTTCATACCCTTCTCAGCGGAATCCTTGTCCGAAGCATACGGACAGTCCGCAGGGACAGACACGGAAGACAACTCGTGCCATTTCATATCAAGTATTGATGCAGCGGCAAGTTCAGTAGTCATAAATCCCTGGTTGAAAGTGCCTGCGGCAACTATCTTTTCCACCATATCGGCAGGTATCGGCTCACCGGTCCTGTAGTGGCGTGCATAATATGCAAGCACCTCGGGCTTGAACGCCCAGTTCTCATTGATCTGTGAAGGAAGCTCCACAAAATCCCTCGCCACGGAAGTACCGCTCACGCCTTTGTATGTGCATCGGCTCAAAAGACCGTGCAGAGCATGCCCGAATTCGTGGAACATAGTCGCCACCTCATCAAGGCTGAGAAGTGAAGGGGTATCCTCAGAAGGTTTGCTGAAATTGCATACGTTGACGATGACAGGACGTATATCCTCACCGGAAGCTGTCTTCTCCTGATTGCGTACATTGTTCATCCACGCCCCGCCGCGCTTCGTCTCACGCGTAAAATAGTCAGACAGGAAAATGCCGACCAGGGAACCGTCCGCATCAGTTATCTTGAACGCCTCCACATCAGGATGATATACAGGGACATCCTCTATCTGCTCTATATTGATTCCGTACAGCCTGTGTGCCGTCTCGAAGACACCCTGACGGACATTCTCCATACTGAAATAAGGTCTTGTCTCATCTTCGTTGAGGGCATATTTGCGCTGGCGGACCTTCTCCGCATAATAAGACCAGTCCCAAGCCCTTATCACGGATGAATCAGCAAGAATACCGGATGCGATGTCCTCGTCCATAATCTCCTGCATATCCTTGATCTCCTCTTTGGCCTTGACTACGGCAGAAGAGAATATCTTGCCGAGGAATACATCCACAGCAGAAGGATTCCCAGCCATCTTGTCCGAAAGGATATAATCAGCCGGAGTGTCATATCCGAGCATCCTGGCCTTTTCGGTACGAAGACGCATGATATCCACAATAACGTCACGATTGTCATTCTTACCTCCGTTGCATCCACGGGAAGAATACGCCTTGAACATCTTTTCCCTGAGGTCACGGCGCGAGCTGTATGTCATAAACGGCACATAGCTCGGATTATGCAGTGTAAACACCCATCCATCCTTTGTAGCGGCGGACGAGAGCACCGATTCAGGAAGTCCGGCAATCTCGGAAGAATCGGTGAGAACCATCCGGAACGCATTTGTCTGTGCAAGCAGATTGTTGCCGAAACGCTGCTCCAGTGAAGCAAGTTCCTTGTTTATTTCCTTCATCCTGTCCTGGGACGCTGCGTCAAGTGCTATACCGTTGTTTACGAAGGTCCTGTACAGCTTCTCCAGAGCCATCTCCTGCTCACGTGAAAGCCCCATACCATCTTTCCTGTCATATACGGACTTAACCTTCGCGAAGAAATACGGATTCATGAAGATATTGTCATTATGCTCCGTAAGCATCGGAAGAACCCTGTCGACAATCCTCTGCAGAGATTCCGTGGCATCGGATTCAGAAAGATTGAAAAGCACTCCTTCCACCTTGTCCAGGATTTCCCCGGAACGGTAATACGCGGCTACGGTATTTTCAAAATCAGGCTCGTCGCTGTTTGCGATGATGGCATCAACCTCACCCTGCTGCTGACGGATACCTATTCTTACGGCAGGCACATAATCCTTGTCGGAAATTTCCTCAAAAGGAGGAATCCCGTATGGAGTTTTCCATTCTCCGAGAAACGGGTTTATCTTATTGCAGGCAATGACAGTCATAACAGCAAAGGCAATCAGAATTGTTTTTTTCATAATCATACTATTCACTGATTTTCACGCCGCTGATGTCAATGAGGGTAAACTGAATGCTTCCCTGATACATAGTTATCACTCCCGTAACATCTATGGTCTTGCTGCCGTCAAGTACGGCAGGATCGATCTCAGTGTCGGCAAACCTGGAATATCCGCTTGTACGGATCTGAATCTCAGTGTTTCCCATCGTGAAATACTGGCTCACGGAATATGCGGACGTATTCTTCAGAAGCTGCTCCTTGTTCTCCGCCACGGTGCCATAGTTCTGGTCATTCGCGTTTCCGAGCTTGACGTCATCCCAGACTCCGGAAGAAAGATATTCCTTGTATTTGGCTTTTGACATCGCCCAAGTCGTAATGCCGTGAGTCTTGTCCGAAAGGAAAACCCTGTTGGAAGACAGTTTCGTGTCCTTGTTGCTGTCCACATACAGAAGCGCGAACACCTGATCTGCATATCTGAGACCTTTCAATGTCACAAGACTTCCGACATACTTGTTGGTCGCCTGTGTATCAGACTTGCCGGGAAGCTGTGATTCGGTTATCACTTCCGGCTCGACCGGAGCTCCGAACTCGCCACGGAATATATGTCTGTCGATGATGGAAGACACATCAAGGTAAGCTGTCTCATAGTTACCGTCAGGGTCCTCATATCCAAGCTGCACCATACCGTTGCCGCCATAATTTCCGCTCTTGTAGCCATACATTCCGAGTGTCAGGTCCTGACATTTGACATAGACGGTCTGGCCCGGCTTATAGTCATTGTAGAGTCCTGTCTTTCCGATTTTTATCTCTATTCCTCCGGTCTCGTCCTGAATATAGAAGCTTCTGTAGAAATTGCCTGTGCGGTCAGATGTCGATACCTTTCCGGCAATGACGATGTCATCCTTTATCTTCATAGGATTCTCCACCTTATACATAGCCACAAGCTCCGCTATTGTATGCGTAGCGGTCATCTGGACTTTCTCATACTCTCCGGGCTGCGGATATTCTCCAGTAAAGACCGGACCGAACTCATCGCAGGAAACGGCTGAAGCAAATGCCAGCACCGCTGCTGCTATCTTATATAATACTTTCATAACTTCTTAGAATCTGAAATAGAGGTTCAACATATAATTGATTCCGCTCATATAGAAATACCGCGGATCGAACCTGTAGTATCTCTCCCCGCTCTTGCTGTCGATGAGACGGGTCTGCTCATATCCTCCGGTACGGACATTCCTGCTGTTGAGGATATTGTTGACATTCAGAGAAAATCCGAAATTGTATTTCCTCTGGATATACCATGATTTGCCGACGCTGAGGTTGAGAAGGAACACAGGGTCAAATTTCTCCTGTGACGCCATATACTCGACTTCCATAGGAGTGACGATGCCGTCCGGTCCTGCTGCAGACATTTCAGTCCTGTACAGAGGGTTCATATCAAGATATGAATTCGCAAAGCACTGGCCTTCAAGAGTAAAGAACCAGTATGAATTGGTCCTATAGTTGAATGCAAGGCTTGAAGCGATCTGAGGCGTGCTCGGAACATAATGCTTGCGTGTCTTCTCGACGATATAGTTGCCGTCAAGATCAACTTCATACATCTCGACTCCGTCAATTATCGCCTTCTTGTAGACAGGATGCTCTTTCCAGTATGTCACAGGCTGGTTGTCAAACACTACGGCTGCACTGTTGTCGATGGTCTGGGTCATACGCGGAGTGGAGGTATAGATATATTCTCCGAGACTGAGGGCACCCTGGAGAGACAATCCATTGAGGAAAAACGGAATCCTGAATCCCAGCTCTATACCCATGTGCCTCTGGTCGATGCCAGTCATGGCAAAGTTGGTAAATGAGTTCTGTGAGTCATCATAGAAGCTCATCAGGTCAGTCTGGTTCATAATCTTGGTCCAGAAGCCTGTAACACGGAGATCATAGCCTCCGTTGCTGTAGCTGTAATTGACGTCAGCCGACACTGTCCTTGAAGTCTCAAGATTCGGGATAAGGGTATTCCTTGTCCTCGGAGAGATGAAAGACTGCGAGAATGTAGGCGCATCGGTATAATATCCGGCATTGGCATACACCCTGTGTCCTCCCTGGAATACATAGCTTGCTCCGATTTTGGCCGAATATGTAAAGAAGTCTGCAGACTCTGACTTTCCTTTTGACGAAATCACTTTTCCGTCAGCATCGTATGATGTCAGAAGCTGGCCGTTGTAGAAAATTTCATTGCCATTGTCATCAAGACCGGCAAAAAGACCTTTTCTGAGGAGTCCTTCCCTCCAGAATCCTGTATAACCTGCCTCCAGGGCGATATTGGCCGTAAGTCCACCATAGTTAAAAGTACCGTTGGCCCAGATGCCGGCATTGCGGATATGAGCATAATAATCAAAGCCGTATTTGCCTCCGCGTGCAATCTGTTGAGCCTCTCCGTTGGCAAGGAAATAATCCAGGTCATTCTGTATCATAGTAGGAGACGATGCGAAATCACGCTCCGCGAACTGGTCTATATTGAGATAGTAGTCTCCTCCGAGAAGATCATCCAGCTTCTTGTAATATTCAGTACGGTTCCATTTGAAATTGGCTCCTCCTGTCAATGTGAACAGATTATTGGCAGTCCATTTGACATTAGCCGCAACATTCACATCATTCTGGTCGACACGACGCTCCTCAACCGCATATTTGGACCTGCGGAGAATACTTCCGTCAGCCTGCTCCACGCCGTTGTTGTAGTTGACATTATAGAGTCTGTCCCAATTCAGGTGACAGGTGCTGTTCATATTCGAGATCCATGCCTCCTTTGCCCATGCCGCCTTCAGTTCATTGTTCCTGTCGTAATCGGAATTCGGATTGTAGAAATATGAAGGCAGATTGCGGTAATAGTCAGGACGCGGATCCGGAGCGTCATACCAGTCGAGAGCGGTATATCCGTTCTTTCCTGTACGGTACAACACAGTTGCGGAAGCCTCAAGATTCTCAAGCGGATTGGCTGTATATTTCAGGACAAAGACAGGTTCATGGGTCTTGCGTACACGCGCATTGCGCACCTTGCCGTTCTGATAGCCCCAGTTTGAATTGTACATATTGTCTCCCATAAGGTCATAGACCTCCTGGGTAGAGGCATTCTGCGCACCTCTCTGTCCGGGAGCGGCAAAAGCCATAAAGCTCAGCTTGTGCTCATCGCCGAATTTCTTCTCGACACCGGCATAATATGCAAAAGAGCGGTAATATACTCCTTTCACCCAATCGTTTCCACCGACACGGGCAGACACGTTGAACGCGTATGACCATCCGTTGTCAAGCTCGCCAGACGCGTATGTCGCCATAAGTCGGAGACGGTACATAGCACTGTTGGTCAGCATACTGAATCTCCATCCAGGACGCACGGAAGACGGAGTCGCAAGAATATTTGTAACTCCATTGTATCCTCCGGCACCGTATTCCGAAACCTCATTGCCGACAGTGCTTTCCTTGCTCCTTGTAGCCTCGTTGAGTCCGCTCCAAAGAGAATATGGAGAATATCCGGTAATGGCATCATTCATCTTTATTCCGCTCAGATAGACATCCTGGGTCTCATTGTTATATCCCCTGTTCTTGAAGCGTATGGCACTGAAACCGAAACCTACGATATCAGTATACACATCATTTGAGAACAGGATTGAAGGGGCATCGGAATATCCGGAATCTTCCATATCAAACTCCGCAAAGCTTGAATCGTCCGCCTCCGCCACATTGCGTGAAGCCACAAGCGAAACGAAGATGAGATCCTTGATGAAACCATCCTCAATAGTCACATTCACATTTGCAGGAATAAAACCGGCAGCTTTGACTGACATCTGATATATTCCGTCGGCAATACCTTCAAAAAGAAACTTTCCGTCAGCTGCGGATTTTCCTGAAGCCACATTTTCACCATCCGATGAAAGCGTGATATCCGCTCCTCCTACAGGAATCCTTCCGGAGCGGTTTACGACTGTTCCCTTAACTCCTCCGCTCTGGGCCATAAGAGACACAGAAAAGACAAGTGCGGCGAACGCTAAAAAATATTTTTTATACATAATGGTAAGTTTATATGCTATTTGCCTACTACGATAAATGTAGGATAATGGTCACTGTATCCTCCTATGAAGGCACCTCCGGAGAATGTCCTGAAAGGATAGCCTTTATACTGGCCCTTCTGGGTAACCATGAACGGACGCTTGAACACGACGCCATAGAAACCTTTTTTGCCAACAGGCTGTATCCTGAGACCTTCAGAAGCATTTGCAAGGTTGTCATTGACAAGGATAAGGTCATATATGCTCCACTCGCCGCGGTATGCAAGGCTGCCGAATCCGGCCTTGTACATAGAAAGGAACGGAGAGAAGAAATCAGATGATGACATATCTTCCCTTTTCTCCTTGCCGCGCATCCATACGGCCATACTGTCATCGGTAGGGTTGTCGTTCATATCACCCATCACGACGATTTTGATACCTGGATACTTCCGGGTCATGGCCATAGAATGGTTGTAGATAATCTCCGCCCCACGGCTTCTGAGATCCTGGCCCTTGCCGCCTATACGCGACGGAAGATGCGCTACATAGAACGCGAAATGTTCCCCGTCTATGGTCCCGTGCACCATCAGGATGTCCCTTGTACGGAAATCGTCCTGCTGCTCCTTGTCGAGGGTTATCTCCACTTCGGTGTTTTCAAAAGTGAAAGGAATGGACTCGCTGTCAAGATATGTGAACTGCTCAGGCTTATAGAGAAGAGCCACGTCCACACCTCGTCTGTCCGGTCCGTCATAGTGTACTATCTGATAGTTTGCATCGGCAATCTCAGGCTGGCTGACCAGATCTTCAAGCACAAGACGGTTCTCTATCTCCGACACACCGAGAATAGTGTGGTAACGTCCGTTGGCCTTTGCCATCTCGCTGATGACACGGGCCATATTATGCTGCTTCTTGTTGTATTTGGCCTCTGTCCACTTGTTCTTGCCGTCAGGAAGGAATTCCTCGTCATTCTTGGCCGGATCATCATAGATGTCAAACAAGTTCTCAAGGTTGTAAAAACCTATCACATAATTCCTTGAGGTCTTTCCCTGACCGAAGGCGCAGGAAAATGACACAATCAGAATAAATGCTATGCTTACAATTCTTTTCATATCAGTTTTGCTTAATTGTTCCACCAGAATGTGTCATTTCCGGGATCCGCCGCTTCGACGCGGGCTGCGACAGTCTCGCCCACCCTGGATGCCAGATTGGGGAAGAAGTTCATTCCGACCAGCTTTTCCAGTTCGTCTACAGACATGGACATTGATTTGTCTATACCGCTCTGGCTGTAATTTTTATGTTCAAGATAAAAGGCTGCGGCGCGATAACCTTTGTTATTGGCCGTGACGGTAGATGATTTGGAATACCACAGGAGAGCCTTGAAATAGCCTACAGGCACTGTAACGGACTTTCCGTCATTGTCCCTTGCTGTCAAAGTGCTTCCCTCGACAACGCATCCGGTCACGACATACAGAGTATCGGCATTCCTCGACCAGTCCCTTACCCTGGTCTCAAAGCTCGCCC
>VSOK01000001.1 GCA_009774765.1 Bacteroidales bacterium | reverse complement strand
TTTCATCTAATTTCTATATGTCGCAGGATATTAACAAGATACAACGATTTTACCAACCACTTTTGGCAATTATACCAATAAGGTCGAGGTTGACCTCACCGAAAAACAAGAAAAATGGGTTTGAATAAAAATATTATTCAAACCCATTTAAAGTCGGGGTACTGTGACTCGAACACAGGACCCTCTGGTCCCAAACCAGATGCGCTAGCCAACTGCGCCACACCCCGAATATTTTTCAATTCCGTTGAATTGGACTGCAAAGATATATCTCTTTTTTGAAACTGCAAAATTTTTCGGAATATTTTGTCTAACTTTGACAGGTTTCATCGAAAGAAACACATTTGCACCAAATTTCGCATCAAAAAAAACGGATATTATGATTGAAGCAAAAGGCATTGAGAAATCCTATGGAAACCTCAAAGTACTGAAAGGAATAGATTTTTCAGCGGAGAAATCAGAAGTCGTTTCCATAATGGGAGCTTCAGGAGCAGGCAAATCAACGCTTCTTCATATCCTCGGAACACTTTCCACGCCTGACAAAGGAACACTTTCCATCGACGGGACGGATGTCCTCTCACTCTCGGGCAAAGGTCTTTCAGACTTCAGAAACAGGAAAATAGGCTTCGTCTTCCAGTTCCATCATCTGCTTCCGGAATTCACGTCGCTTGAAAACGTAATGATCCCGGCACTTATCGCCGGACGCCCGGCCAAAGAGGCGAAATCAGCATCAGCCGACCTTCTTGCGGATCTTGGACTTTCAGCAAGGCTTTCCCACAAGCCGTCACAGCTATCCGGAGGAGAACAGCAGAGGGTTGCGATAGCGAGGGCGTTGGTAAACAATCCGTCCGTACTTTTCGCTGACGAGCCGTCCGGAAACCTTGACAGCAGGAACAAGGAGGAATTGCATAAGCTGCTGTTCTCTCTCAGGGACAAATATGGCCAGACCATAGTCATCGTCACCCACGATCCGGAACTGGCAGCAATGTGCGACAGGTCACTGTTTATGAGAGACGGTCTTTTTGTCGAGGAATAACAGCGGAAAAAATCAAGAATATGGGAGAATTCAGATTCAAGAGATTCACCGTACAAAACGACAAGGCGGCAATGCGCGTAAATACGGACGGGGTGCTGCTCGGAGCCGCTATGACGATATTGCCGGAAGACCGTTGTCTGCTGGATATAGGCACAGGGACAGGCACTATAGCCCTTATGGCCGCACAACGTCTCAACGATATGAAAGAGGCGATAGAAAACGAGCATGAACGTTGTTTCCATATAACAGGAATAGATATAGACAAAGATTCAGCCGACGAGGCAGGAATCAACTTCAAGGCTTCTCCCTGGGCTTCAAACCTTCACTCTGCACACAAGTCACTTTTTGAGTTTACCTCAACGGCAGTATACGGAGACCGGATGACAGATCCAGAGCTTGAAATGCTGTTCGACCTGATCTTTTCCAATCCGCCATATTTCGAAAGTTCCCTCAAGGCCCCCGACGAAAGACGGCGAAATGCCAGGCATACGGACACTCTTTCATACAAGGACATCCTTGAGGCCGCATCAAGACATCTCAGAAGCAGCGGCCGCCTTTCTTTGATTCTTCCTGCAGACCAGGAACGCGACATCATCCGTCAGGCGGCATCATTCGGGCTATATCCGTTCAATATATTATATATACGCACTACCCCGAAACGTGCCGTCTCAAGAATCATAACGGAGTTCTCACGCAGCAGAATACCGGCAGCAAAAGGATATATCACAATCCAGGACGGAGGACAATACACTCCGCAATATCTTTCAACAGTCAAAGATTTCCTGCTGCTTGACATACAATAGCAAAAGCCTGCTTTAACTCTCCATTACGGCAGGAGCAAAGCAGGCTTCTTCTATTATAAAATTATTCTCAGTGCATCCAGACCGTAAGACCGGCCATAACGATGGAGACCATACTCATAAGTTTGATAAGTATATTGAGTGACGGTCCTGAAGTGTCCTTGAAAGGATCACCTACCGTATCACCTACAACAGTAGCCTTATGGGAATCCGAGTTCTTTCCTCCAAGATTGCCTTCCTCGACATATTTCTTGGCATTGTCCCAGGCCCCTCCTGAATTGGCCATAAATATTGCAAGCACGAAACCTGATCCGAGACCTCCTATCAGAAGCCCCATAACACCAGCCACGCCAAGGCAAAGTCCGACAACCACAGGAACTATTATAGCAATAAGCGACGGGAGAAGCATTTCCCGCTGAGCACCTTTTGTAGAAATTTCAACACACCTCGCATAATCAGGGACAGCCTCCTTTGTCAAGATACCTTTGATCTCACGGAACTGGCGGCGCACCTCAGCAACCATTTTCTGGGCTGCACGTCCTACCGCATTCATAGTCAGTCCGCAGAAAAGGAACGACATCATCGCACCGATGAACACGCCCACAAGCACTGTAGGGTTCATCAGATCCACGTGATAATATGCCATAATATCAGGAATTGTCGCCTGGGCAGAATCTATGACCTCCCCTGCAACATTCGTAATCTGTTTTCCTATATGAGACAGCCCTATCTTTATCTCCTCTATATATGAAGCGAGCAAAGCAAGTCCTGTCAACGCGGCAGAACCTATGGCAAAGCCTTTTCCGGTCGCAGCCGTAGTATTGCCGAGAGCATCAAGGACATCAGTCCTTTTGCGAACCTCAGGGTCAAGCTCGCTCATCTGGGCATTGCCTCCGGCATTGTCAGCAATAGGGCCATAAGCATCAGTGGCAAGCGTGATTCCGAGAGTTGAAAGCATACCGACAGCAGCTATACCGATACCGTAAAGCCCAAGGCTCAGGCTGTTTGCGGAAAAAGACAGGTCAAAACCATTGGCGCAAAGGAAAGCAAGCATAATTGCGACAGCTATAGTGATGACAGGGACAGCCGTAGAAAGCATACCGAGCCCGACACCGGAAATGATGACGGTCGCAGGTCCTGTCTCCGCACTTTCCGCAAGCTTCTGGGTAGGACGGTAGGAATGCGAAGTATAATATTCAGTAGCATGGCCGATGATCACACCAGCGACAAGTCCGACAACCACAGAGAAAGAAACTCCGACCCAGTTTTCCATACCGAGCAGATACATGATCCCGAAAGTCGCCGCGGCGATAAGTACCGAACTCAGATTCGTTCCTATATTAAGCGACTTGAGAAGCTGTTTCATTCCGGCGCCTTCTTTTGTCTTTACGGCAAAAATGCCTATGATAGAGAGAACCACCCCTACAGCGGCAATAAGCATAGGTGCAAAAATAGCCTTCAGCTGCAGATCGGTTCCTCCCATATAATAGGCGGACGCACCGAGGGCACAGGTAGCAAGCACGGAACCGCAATATGATTCATAAAGGTCCGCACCCATTCCTGCGACATCACCGACATTGTCGCCGACATTGTCAGCAATGGTTGCAGGGTTGCGAGGATCATCCTCAGGGATTCCTGCCTCAACCTTTCCGACAAGATCCGCACCCACATCGGCGGCCTTGGTATAGATTCCTCCTCCTACACGAGCAAAAAGAGCCTGTGTAGAGGCACCCATCCCGAAAGTAAGCATAGTGGTGGTGATTATAACAAGATTCTGAGGATCCGTAGTCGGATAGAATCCGGAAAGGACAAGCCACCATAAAGCTATGTCCAGAAGCCCAAGTCCCACAACGGTAAGCCCCATAACAGCCCCTGAGCGGAAAGCAAGCTTAAGCCCTGAATTCAAAGAACGCATAGCTGCATTTGCAGTCCTTGCAGAAGCGTATGTGGCTGTTTTCATCCCGATGAATCCTGCAAGTCCGGAGAAGAATCCTCCTGTCAGGAACGCGAATGGAACCCACGGGTTCTGCACTCCGAAGCCGTATGCAAGAACGGCGAAAAACAACGCGAGAACAACAAAGACTATTGTCACGACCTTATACTGCTGCTTCAGGTAAGCCATTGCCCCTTCCCTTACAAAGCGGGCAATCTCCTTCATCGTTACGGTTCCTTCACTTTCTTTCATCATCTGTCTGAAAAAGATATATGCAAACAGAAGGGCCAGGACAGCAGCGGCCGGCACAAGAAAAAACAAATAATTCATACTGGTCAGTTTAGTGTTTATTCTACAAACTTATTGATTATTTCTTAAAATCTGATGTTTTTGTTCCAAAATCTGTTTTTATTCTTAATTTTGTCATTCATTCTAATTACATAATATAATGAAACATTTTTCTTTGCCTAAAGACGGAGGGCTTATAGAAAAAGACCTCCCCAAGGACATTCTTCACAGTTATGAAAAGATTCCTACCGAACTGTTCGAGGAATCACGTGATGCCAGCATCCGCATTGCGGACAAGATTATAGAAGCGATCAACGGGCACAAAGGAGATAAATTCAAACTCGGTCTTACCACAGGTTCTTCACCGATATCACTATACAATGAACTTATCAGAAGAAACAAGGCAGGAGATGTTTCATTTGCCGATGTGGAAATATTCAGCATTGATGAATACTATCCTATCGAAGCCAACCAGACACAGAGAAGAAACCACCGTCTGCACGAAGAGTTCATCAATCAGGTAGACGCAAAAGAGGAGAACATATACATACCTGACGGCACTGTAAAAAAATCTGAAATCACAGAATACTGTGCCGAGTTCGACAAAAAGATCTCAGGACTTGACCTCCTTGTAATAGGTATAGGAACTGAGGGTCAGATCGGCTTCAATGAAGCCGGTTCGTCGGAAAAGAGCAGGACAAGGACAGTGCTTCTCTCGCATAAAAGCAGAAAAGTCCAGGCGAAGAACTTCAACGGAAACATAGATGCAACACCGCGTGCCGCAATCACCATCGGCATCGCCACTATGATGAGCGCGAAACAGATCATCCTTATGGCCTGGGGGGAAGACAAGGCAAACGCCGTACACAACATAGTGGAAGGCGCACCGTCCTCCTTATGCCCAGCATCATTCCTGCAGAAGCACGAGAACATATCCTTCTATGCGGATGACAATGCCGGAAGCCTGCTTTCAAGAGTCGTGGCACCGTGGCTTGTAGGCCCTTGCGACTGGACTCCAAAATTTACAAGGAAAGCCGTGGTATGGCTTTGCGAACAGGTCCGCAAGCCTATCCTCAAACTGACATATCAGGATTACATAGAGCATTCTCTCGGAGGGCTTCTCGAGCAGAAAGGCCCATACGACAAGATCAACATAGACGTGTTCAATGACCTCCAGCATACAATCACCGGATGGCCAGGCGGAAAGCCGAATGCGGATGACAGCACGAGACCGGTGTCTTCAACTCCGTTCCCGAAAAAAGTCGTTGTCTTCTCTCCGCATCCTGATGATGATGTGATTTCGATGGGAGGTACGTTCATTCGTCTGGTAGAACAGGGACATGACGTGCACGTAGCATACGAGACATCCGGAAATGTAGCCGTACACGATGATGTGGTCCTTCAGCACATGGACACGGCACACGAGCTCGGATTCGCGGATGAATTCGACAAGGTGAAAAAGATTATAGAGAGCAAACGTCCAGGCGAGCCTGAACCGCGTGAGCTCCTCAATCTCAAAGCCGCCATCAGACGTGCAGAGGCACGTGCGGCAGTGCGTTCATTCGGACTGAACGACAATACGAACGCACATTTCCTCAACCTTCCGTTCTATGAGACCGGAGGAATCAAAAAAGGCAAAAGGACCCAAGCCGACATTGATATAATAATAGACCTGCTCCAGAAAGTCCAGCCTCACCAGATCTATGTAGCCGGTGACCTTGCAGACCCTCACGGAACGCACAGAGTCTGCACAGAGGCCGTACTTGAGGCACTCAACCAGCTTGAGGGTGAGGAATGGCTCAAGAACTGCCACGTATGGCTGTACAGAGGCGCATGGATGGAATGGGAACTTGGAAAAGTCGATATGGCCGTGCCTTTGAGCCCGGATGAGCTGATCAAGAAACGTCACGCCATATACCGCCACCTGTCACAGAAAGACATCGTTCCTTTCCCTGGAGACGACAGCAGGGAATTCTGGCAGAGGGCAGAAGAAAGGACACAGAACACCGCACGCCTGTACAACGAGCTTGGAATGGCTGAGTATCAGGCTATAGAAGTATTTGTTAAATTATTCTAATATAGACACGAATGAGACTTATTATTGAAAACGGAGATAAAAAAGGTTCCGTATGGGCCGCAAATTATATTGTTTCCAGAATAAAGGCAAAAGCAGCGGTAACAGACAAACCGTTTGTGCTCGGACTCCCTACAGGATCCACCCCTATAGGGACATACAATGAACTTATAAGACTTTATAAGGCAGGAGAGATTTCCTTCAAAAACGTCATAACGTTCAATATGGATGAATATGTAGGACTTCCTGAATCACATCCGGAAAGCTACCATTCATTTATGGCCAAGAATTTCTTTGACCACGTGGACGTTCCGAAAGAGAACATCAATATCCTCAACGGAAATGCCGCTGACCTTGAGGCTGAATGTGCAGGCTACGAGGCAAGGATACAGGCTGCAGGCGGAATAGACCTGTTCCTGGGCGGAGTCGGAGAAGACGGTCACCTTGCATTCAACGAGCCGTTCTCTTCACTTGTATCGCGTACAAGAGTCAAGACCCTCACATACGACACAAGGGTTGTCAATTCCAGGTTCTTCGACAATGACATAAACAAAGTCCCTGCGCTTGCGCTCACTGTAGGAGTAGGCACGGTACTTTCAGCAAAAGAAGTGCTTGTACTCGCTTTCGGACACAAAAAGGCACGTGCACTCCAGCAGGCCGTCGAGGGAGCATATTCACAGAGTTGCACCCTTTCAGCCCTCCAGGCACACCAGCACGGCATCATCGTCTGCGACGAACTTGCAGCCGGTGAACTTAAAGTCAATACCTACAGATATTTCAAGGACATAGAAAAAGACAATCTTTAATTTTCCAAAAGCGTGCGGCCATCTTGGTCACACGCTTTTTTGATTTATCACCTTGCCCCCGGCTTTTCGGCTGCGTTCAGCAGCGAAACAGGCAATACAGCCTGCCAGCGAGTCAGACAGAGAACACTCCATAGGAATACCTGTCCTTATCGCCCTGAAGAAATCCTCAACTATTGCCAGGTCCGCACCGCCGTGGAAAGGTCTTGACAAAATTCCGGTAAAATCTTCCTCAGATGAAAGATTACCGTCCACAAAGACACTGATCACACCATCTTTTGCAACCAGACTGCCCCGCTCAAAACAGATGACGGTATCTCTTCCATCCTTGTCCGAAATCCCGTCAAGGACAATCCCGATCTTCACTCCGTCTACGAATTCAAATACAGTTTCCTGAGAATCCATCACATCATTGTCGCAACAGTACACGCACCTGCCATATTTCCCATATCTGAGTTCCTCTTCTATTGCTTCGTCGAGATTTTTTCCGCGTCCGAAATTTCCTGTCCACTCTTTCCTCCTGCGGTAAAGATCAACAGCAGAATATCTGCATCCCTCTTCCAAAGGACAGTCCATACATCTCGATGCGGCCCTCTCCGGAAAATTAACGGCACAATACTTTGACAGGCTTCCTTTTGAAGTAACGCTGTAATCGCAGCACACACGGTCTCCTGCCATCCACAGAAGAAAATCCACATCATGGCAACACTTTGAGATGAATATAGGAGAAGTTTCCTCCTCTCTGGACCAGTGCCCCCTGACGAAAGTATGTGTCATACGGTCTATACCGACGCTCTCCCTGTGACTGACCGAAAGGATTTTCCCATAATTTCCAGAATCCGCAATCTCCTTGATCCTTCTGTAATACGGATGATACCGCATCACATAGCACAGTCCCGAAACGACGCCTGACCTTTCTGAAGCATCTGCAAGTTCAACGCATTGGCCTGAAGTCCTTGCCATAGGCTTTTCAAGCAGAAGATGCCATCCCCGTTCCAATACCTTGAGGGCGATATCATAGTGTGAGTCATCGGCAGTAGCCACAATGGCAGCATCCGCCGCAATGCCGGACGCCAGCAATTCATCCACAGAGGGAAAGCACCTGTCTTCCGGAATGGAATACAGCTCAGAAGCCTCTTTCAGCCTCAGCATATCAGTATCAACAACAGCACAGAGGACAGCCTCCTCAGGGTGCTGCTCAACATATTTAAGATATTTGCCTGTCCTGTTGCCGAAACCTATGGCACAAAGCCTTATTCTACCGTACATAAAGACAATATAGTTAAAAATGAGGAATCCCCAAAATCTTCAAGGATTCCCCATCTGTTTTCATTGATGACGGCAGGCCCTATTTAAAGTCCAAAAGCCTGCACCATCACCGTTATGGAAGCTGGATTGTAATGTAACCCTTTTCATCCTGAGGAAGATAGCCTTTTTCAGACCATCCCTCAGCCATAAACTGTACGCTGACATTTACAGTCCTGCCCTTGAGTTCATCACAATAGTCCAGTCCTATAGCAAACTCGGTCCTGATACTGTTGCCTGATATCTTTGATCTGAAATTGTCACGGTTCACAATATAATTGTCACGCTCTGAAGACCAGTACTGGACACCAAGAGCATTGAAATCATCACCGTCCTCAGCACCCTCTTTGACATTGAGCGTATTGCACTGGCTCCAGCCGAGAGTGACGGCACCTGTCTCCACTGCCATATACTGATACAGTTCCAGTCCTATTTCAGCCCCGATTGAAGGAAAAGCCGGTTTGCAGGTCATACCCGTTTTCGGATTACCGTCAAGATCAAGGAAAATCCGCAAAGGAGTAGGAACACCTGTGGTCCAGGCTCCGTTCCCGTCCCAGCTCGGATCGACTCCCTCCAGTGACATTACAGCGTTTTCATATTCGGCATACCCATAGATATAATCAGCATCAGCGAAGAACTTTATCGCCTTCAATCCAAGCCTTTCCGGATTGGCATCAGCAGGAAGAGTACAGCCGACAACTCCCTCCACGGTATCCCAGTCAGAGAAATTCCCGTCAATCACAATAGTTTCAGAAGGAGTATCCGGAACATCGGGCTCTTTACTGTTATTGTCATCAGGATTACAGGACGCCGCCCCCCATACCACAAGAAGCGACAGCGAAATTTCAATGATTCTTTTCATATTAAAATCAGTTTATTGCAGAAAAAATTACAGATTCAGTGTGAAAGGAATACCATCAGATGGCATCATTCCGGCATAAGCCCATGCATCATCGACAAGAAAGACACCGACCTTGATTGTCTTTTCAAGATCCAGTAGAGTCTTGTCTATTGCAAGTTCTACGGCATAGAATCCTTTGACCATATTTCCGGCGACATTATTCGGAGTCACAACCATATTGTCAAGGGCCGTATTCTGCTCAATCAGGCCGATAAACGGAAATCCTACCTCTGCATCCTGCTTGAAATTCCAGCACTCGCTCCAGCCGAGCTTTATATTGCCGGCATCAGCCCAGATATACGCATCCACAAGGACATCAATCCCCCATTCAGCCTCAGGAAAATCAAGATCGGAACCGCCTGTAGTATCGCTGTTGTCTTCATCTATCATAAATCTCAGAGAACGCGGCTGTCCTTTATCAGAATCCCATTTCTCAGCTTCCGTGAATGCTGTTCCCACCTTTGCCGGATCAAGTTCCGCATATACATAAAGATATTGCTCCGTATTGAAGAACTTGATGACTCTGATAGCGGTCTTGTCAGAATCAGGATCCAGCTTTGAGGCAACGAGTTCATCTTCCGGAATCGCATTCCAATCGTCCCATTTGCCGTCAATAACTATGGCTCCTTCCTCCGAAGGGCCATTGTTGTCACCATCGTCATTTCCGTTTTTGCCGTTGTCCGGTTTGCCGCAAGAGGCAACAGCTCCTATCATAAGCAAAGCTGCCGCGAAAAATTTTAACTGCTTTTTCATTTTTTGATGTTTTAATTATGTTAATAATATGTGACCATATTAAAATGGGTTACTTCTTAGTCCAGCCCGGATTCTGTACAAGGTTTCCGTTGATGGCCAGATCTTCCGAAGGGATAGGGAACAGATAATCTCTGGCCTCATCGAATATATGCTGGGTCTTACGGTGAGGATCCACATATCCTCCATCTGAATCCCCAGAAAGGATTACTGTATTTCCGAGCTTAAGTATATTGCCTGCTTCCGTTTCAGGGATTTCATCTCCTTCATATATGCAGACATCGGCTTTACCGTCCCTGTCAAGGTCATATTCACCCGTACCGGGAAAATACATTCCATAAAGTCCCTGCTCTATACATTTCCCCTCCTTCCACCTCATAAGGTCATACCATCTGAAATCACCTTCCTGAGTAAGTTCTATGGTCCTTTCACGGCGGATCTCCAGAATCACACCTTTATTTTCTCCGCTCACATTGCTGTATCCATACAGGGAAGAAGACATAAAAGGACAGGGGTCGGCATTCGCCTTCTTGAGATCAAGCCCCGGCATTCCGGCACGCGTCCTCAAAGGATTGATGCTTTTATCAATGTCATCCTGGGTGATGGAGACATCCGTTCTTTCCGCCATAGCCTCGGCATAGTTCAGATAGACCTCCGCGGCTCTGAATATGGGCAGGTCATTGTCGGATGCAGCCCAGTTCATATCAAGGATATTGTAGCTCTGGGCATATTTTACGACCTGATATCCCGTACAGGTATTTCCGAAATCCGGTGCATATTGCACATCATCATCTATACGGTGATAACCCGGACATCGTATAATCTGCGCCAGACGCGGGTCACGGTCTTCAACCTGGTCATAATACTCCATTGTCTCCCATCCGTCACGGTCAGTAAAACGTGAGCCGTCCTTCATAAGGAAACTGTCCACGAACTTCTTGTTGTATGCCCGTTTGTTCTGTCCGAATGTATCATAAGTCCCGAAGTGCGAGATACTCAGTGCGAGACTATAGTTCTTCGCAAGGATAATCTCTTCTGTCACAGCATTCTGGGAAGCGAACAGCATCATATAGTCAGTATCGGGCTTGCCGGTCCCGTATATGCGGTATGGAGATGTGGAGATAAATTCATCCGCGGCATCTGCTGCCTGTTTCAGGTAATAGTCGGCATCGTGCGCCATATTTCCATTGCCGTGGTATTTTCTCCAGGTACCTTCAAAAAGGCAGAAACGGGACTTGAATGCAAGAGCTGTCCATTTTGTGACACGATATGCATTAGCTTCATCAGGGAGGTATCTGATTGCATAGTCGATATCCTCAATCATCTTTGTCACAACAAAGTCCCTTGAATCCCTTGCCTTGTACAATTCATCCTTTTCAGTCACGCTGAGTTCGTGGTCATACCACGGTACGTCTCCGAAGTCACGGACTTTAAGAAAGTAGAAGTATGCCCTGAAAAAACGTGCGACTGCCGTATATTTTATACGTACGGATTCATTGTCGCATCTGTGGATATTGTCAAGCATATTGTTGATATTCCTCAACGTGCCCCAGGTCCACCCCCCTCCTGAAGAAGGTACGGTTCTCAAATTTCCTCCCCTAAGCAGGGATGGCAGCGATGTCTTGAAACATATATCGCTTTCGTCATCGTAGAACGGTCCGTCGAAAAGGTCGTCATAGAATGTATTGGAAATGTTCTGGAGCTGCTCCTCGTCTTTGAAATACGAATCTACCGTATCTCTGTCAAGAGGAAATTTGTCCAGGCTGCACGACACTGCAAATACTGCGGAAACCATCAGAAATAATATTCTCTTTTTCATACAAGATTCTCCTTTTAGAACGTAATGTCAATACCGGCTACAAACGACTTCTGATAAGGATAATAATATCCGAATGTGTTCTGCTTTACCATTGCCTCAGGATCCATATACCTTGAAACTTTTGTCAACGGAGAGAGATAGAACAGATTCTCACCTGTGAAATACAGACGTATCTGGCTTATGAAGGTCTTTTCAAGCACTCTGTACGGAAGGGTATATCCGAATGTCAGATTCTTGAGACGGCAATATGCGAGGTTCTGCAGGTAACGGTCATTCTTAAGGGTAAGATAAGTGTTGCCCGTATTTGCCAGATGTCCCCGCGGACGCGGGAAATATGCTCCCACATTGTCTTCCGACCAGACGTTATCCATATAGTTTTTAGGGATATATGTCGCCTGCGGACGATTGTATGCGATCCAGAAGGCCTGATTGTCTGCCGGAGGATACCAGTTGATACGTCCGATACCCTGGAAAAAAAGAGACAGGTCAAACCCGAGCCAGGAGGCATTGAGATTTATTCCATACTGGAAACGTGGTTTGTCATTTCCTATTATCTTGAGGTCTCCGGGATTGTCTACCGTATATGCGCCGCGGCTGATTATCCCGTCACCGTCACGGTCGACTATTTTAAGGTCACCTCCTTTCCATCCTCCCGTAAGCTTGGTCTGAAGAAATGACTGGTCGACCTTTTTTGTATATTCCGCTGCTTCGGCATCCGATGCGAAAAGGCCGTCTGTCTCGAAACCCCATATCTCTCCGAATACCATCCCTTCATAATAGCTGCCCATAACCCTTGCCGGATTATTGTATTTCGTCAGTTTGGTTATATAGTCGCTATAGTTTACACTGATTCCATACGTGAAAGGCTTTCCTGCAAGCATAAATGTATCCTTCCAGGAAAGGGTAAGCTCTATGCCCTGGGAACGGAGATTGGCAGCATTGGCCTGAGGCGCGGAAGCTCCGTACACCGACGGGACTACTTCTCCCGATGTGATCATACCTTTCGTGTCCCTGATATAGGCGTCTCCGCTGAAACCGAGCCTGCTGCCGAAAAATCCGAGGTCAAGCCCGAGATTGTAATGGCTGGTAGTTTCCCAGGTAAGCCCGTCGGCACTGTACGCACCCACCGTCGAGCCGTTGGGCCTGTTGGTATCGCTTTCAAAAAGATAACTGATCTGGGACGTGGTTACCGAACGTATATAAGCATAATCATCCACCTGCTGATTTCCGAGTACACCGTATGAAAAACGTATCTTTGCAAGGTCCATAACCTTTTTTGCCGGTGCGAAAAACTTTTCCTCGGAAAGTTTCCATCCGACCGAAGCGGAAGGGAAAAATCCCCACCTGCTGCTTTTGGCAAACCTTGAACTTCCGTCGCAACGTCCGCTGACTTCAACAAGATATTTCCCTTTGTAATCATAGTTGACACGTGCAAAAACACCTGCAAGAGCATATTCTGTCTGACTGCCGTCAACATTGAAAACCTTGTTTCCCGATGCGTCCGGCTGCACCAGATTATACTCGCTGAGATAATATGAGGAAAGGTTGTTGCCGCTTGTCCGGACTTCCCTGAAATACTGCGTCTCATAGTTGTAGCCGGCTGTAGCGCTGAAATGATGGGCATCCCCGAAAGTCTTTTCATAAGAAGCATAGACATTGAATGCCATATATTTAGTGTAGCCGAACCTGTCTTCAAGCATATTCTGGAAACGCCCTACCTTCTCCTCAAGGATTTCCCCGGGATACATACTGTACTCACAAGGGACCCAGCGGTGGGTAGCCCGGTCAGAATCGTATGTATATGTGAAATTGGCCCTTATATCGAAGCCCTCCAAAGGATGCACCGCGATTTCAGCCGTATTTGAGAAATTGTACTTGGCCTTTTTATTCAACTTCCTGTCATCCCCAAGTTCTATATGACATCCGTTCGTTACGTTGCTGTCAGTCAGAACGGTCTTGTAAACATTGGTCCCGTCGGGGTTTTTCAATGGCATACTGGCAAGACCGTGCACCTGGGAATACATAAATGTATAATTCTCGTTAGAGTTTCCAGGATAATCATAGTCAGAAGTATAAAAACTCAGATTATCGCTTATGGTAACGTATCTGTTGATCTTGAAGTCAAGCCTGCTCCTGAGATTATACTTGTTGTAGTTGTCGGGACGGACCTTGAAAGTCCCCTCCTTATGTTCATATCCACCTGAGAAATAATATTTGAATCTGTCGGTTCCTCCGGATATGGAAACATTATGCTGAGTAAAAGGATTGACCGTAGTATAGAGTGATCTGTACCAGTCGGTATTGCAGTAATAGATATAGCTCATCCTGCCGTTGCGGTTTTCCTGTACGACCCACGGACGGTCAGGATGTTCCGTCCTGTCGTTGCGCCGGATGTAAAGCTGGTGCATATCCTCCTCCGTATAACGTGTGTAGTTTACACCATCCGTATTGAATGTGAAAAGGTCATTTATATACACAGAGTCATAACCCCGCGACTCATAATCGGTGCGTGTGGTAGGAGTGGATATTCCGGCATTGCCGCTATATCTCACGACCGGACGCCCTTTGGTGTCTTTTCCTTTCTTCGTGGTTATAAGCACGACTCCGAAAGAAGCACGCGCACCATAAATGGCAGAAGACGAAGCGTCTTTGAGCACGGAGACCGACTCTACATCCTGGGGATTGACTTTGGCCATATCCCCCTCCACCCCGTCAATGAGGACAAGCGGAGTTCCTCCATTTATCGAGTTGTAGCCTCGGATATTGATTTCCGCGACATCTGCAGGAGAACCGCTTGCGGTCGACACATACATTCCCGGGACAGTCCCCTGGAGAATATGGGTAAGAGACGCTGATGTCCTGTTGCTTATCTCTTTGGAAGAGACAGAGGATATCGCACCTGTAAGGTTTACCTTTTTCTGAACTCCATAGCCGATAACAACCGTCTCTTCCAGACTCATTGCGTCTTCCGTCATATAGACAATGATGTCATCGCGGTTTTCATCCACCTTCACTCTGACTGTAGAGTAACCCAGGCAGATGAATTCAAGCTCTGATATCCCGTCAGGAACATCTAAGGAAAATTCCCCGTTACCGTCTGTCATGACACCGTTTGAACTTCCGGCCAACACGGTTATACCGGCAAGAGACTGACCGCCGGAGTCAAGGACTTTACCCCTGACGGTCCTTACCTGAGCAAAAGAGACTATATATATGAGAGTCAAAATGCAACAAGCGGAAATTCTTTGAATTCTTTGCATATCTTCAGCATTAACGATTATGTCACAATACTATTCCGCGACGAAACCAGCAATGCGGTTGTAGCCTGTGCCCTCATCCCATACGCCCTTCGAGGCGATACGGACGCTGTAGGCAGGGTCGTCATGAAGATTCTCGGAAATGTCAGGAAGATTCATATACAATGTATAACGCTCTCCTGATTTCAAAGAGGAAGGAAGGATAATCTTCTCATCATATTCATAGTGATGACAACCTTTCCAGTCGCGCGGATCCTTTTCTGAGACAAACACATATTTTTCAGAAGAATCGTCGTCGTTCATAAGTATCAGCTCGATTTTGCGCTCATTGATGAACGACGCGAAGCCATAGTTGGTGAGACAGAGCTTCATCAGCAGCTCTTCACCTGAAGCGAACCTGCCGGTAAATGCAGCCCCGTTGAACACAAGCCGGTATCCGATCCTGCTGTCAAGATCATCATTGCATTTTCCTGTTTTCCAGGATTCCACAATCTTGGGGTGATTGCTCAGATATGACCAGTGAAGTTTCCTCAGATGTTCATTGGAATATTTACAACCGCAATAGGAATTATCCCCCATAAAGCAGGACTCTCCTCCCAGGGAGACATAATTGCCTTCCCCTCTCCAGAGTTTTCTGTCATTAAGGCTCTGGAAAGTGCCTCCGTCAGTGCTGTTGGCGAAAATACAGTCGCTGTGACCGGCAAGACGGGAATTGTACGAGCCGTCAAAGGCTGTTGAGACAGTTATCGAATCCGCATTGGTGAATTTTCTGCCGTAGATGTTTTCAAGGACTTTTCTCTTATGTGCCGGTGTGCGCAATGCCACCATCCTGCTTTCAGGCAGATTGTCCAGAATAGCCTTTACAATCTCCGCGCTCTGCTGCGGCGTGGTTATATGAGTCGTGGTATGCCATTCTCCCCAGGCACCGAAAAACCCTGCCTGCACTACATAGATGACATCCGCATATTCTCTCCACACGGGACCGAGCTGCTCTATATGCCTGAGAATCCATTTCAATTCAGGCTCCTGGACAGGCCAGCTCATATCCCAGGAGTACGCATGGCGGAGGACAACTTTCATTCCGGCTTCACGCTCGCGCTCAAAATGGACTCTGAGCACATCAAGCGCCTCCTGAGGAATATCGCTTTCAAGATAGTCGCACAGATATACCCCAAGATAATGAAGCGTACAGTTTCCTTTTCTCGCTATGGAAAGATATTCCAGACTGTAAGGCTCCGGAATCGTTCCGCCACGGAAATGGTATTCCATCGGGCTGTATGAACCACGCTCCGGATTAGGAAACGCGGTGTCGTCGTATTCATATTCCACGGAATATTCAAACGGAGGCTCAGGAGCCGCGAAACTCTCAACATCCCCGTCAAACTCGGGCATAGCCCAACCTGCTACAGGGTCAAATTCAGGTTCAGGTATTACATTATCATCATTCCCCTGATCTGCAGGGGTTTTCTCGCAGGCAAAGCACAGCAGCGCCATTGCCATAAGCATATATATCTTTTTCATTTCAGTTGACATTTAATTTCTATTCCGCTATAAACGCAGCTATCCGGTTATATCCCGTATCCTCATCCCAGACACCTCTGCTTGCTATTCTTACGCTGTAGTTGCAGTCGTCGTGAAGTTCAGGGGAGATGTCAGGAAGATTCATATACAGAGTGTATTGCTGACCCGACTTCAGAGAGGCTGGAAGCACCAGCTTCTCATCGTATTCATAATGATGGCAGCCTTTCCAGTCACGCGGATCCTTCCGGGAGATATATACATATTTTTCTGAAGGATCATTGTCGTTGACTAAAATCAGTTCTATCCTGCGTTCATTTATCAATGACGCAAATCCATAATTGGTAAGGCACAGCTTCATCAGAAAATCCTCTCCGGAAGAAAAACGTCCATAGAATGACGCACCGTTGAATACAAGCCTGTATCCGACCCTCCTTTCAAGATCATCGTTGCATCCGTTTGTCCGCCAATGGTCAACAATAGCATAGTGATTGCTCAGATACGACCACTGGAGCTTTCGCAGATGCTTGTTGGAATATGAGCATCCGCAATAGGAGTAGTCACCTACAAAACAGGATTCTCCTCCCAAAGACGTATAGGCCCCCTCCCGTCTCCACAGTTTCAAGTCCATAGGGCTCTGAAAGCTTCCTCCGTCACTGCTGTTGGCGAAAATACAGTCACTGTGGCCGGCAATCCGCGATTTGTAGGAGCCGTCAAATGCTGTCTCAGCCGTTACGGAGTCAGCAAGAGTAAATGTCCTTCCGTAGATATCCTGGAGAATCTTCCTTTTATGGGCCGGAGTGCGCACGGCAACCTGCCTGCTTTCAGGCAGGTTGTCAAGGATGGATTTCACTATTGCGGCACGCTCCTCGCTCGTATTTATATGAGTTGTCGTGTGCCATTCACCATAACACCCGAAGAATCCGGCCTGCACGACATATATCACATCCTCATATTCCCTCCATACAGGACCGAGCTGTTCTATATGACGGAGAATCCATTTCAGCTCAGGCTCCTGGACAGGCCATTTGTTGTCCCAGGAATAGGCGTGACGCAGAACGACTTTCGTACCTGCCTCACGCTCCCTTTCAAAATGTGTCCTTAGGACATCCAGAGCCTCCTGAGGAATATCGCTTTCAAGATAGTCACACAGATAGACTCCAAGATAGTGCAGAGTACAATTCCCGTTTCTCGCAGAAGACAGTCTCTCCAGACTGTAAGGTTCGGGTATACCGCCACGGAAATGATATTCAAGAGGATGATATGATCCCCTTTCCGGATTGCAGAAACCGGATTTGTCATATTCGTATGTAACAGTATATTCAAACGGAGGTTCGGGAGCGGAAAAATGTTCAACTTCACCGTCAAATTCCTGAAGAGGCCACCCTTTGACCGGATCAAATGAAAGCTCAGTATTGTCACAGTCCGATCCCGAAGGATATTTCTCGCAGGCAAGACAGCATAAAGCCGCTGCAAACAGGCAACATATTTTTTTCATAATACTGTCTTTATTTTATTTTTCTGAAATATGGTATCCTCTCAAGAGGAACCTCTATCGTTACCGTCTGTCCCCCGGAATATTCCGTACCGTCATCAGCGAGCCATTTCCCGGCAGGAAGAACAACCTGACGGACAGTTCCAGGCTCCAGCATAGGGGCGACCATCACATCCCTTCCAAGCATAAACTGGTCAGTAATCTCAGCATAACCCGAGTGAGGAAAACAGAATTCCAAAGGGGTGACTACAGGCTCCCCATAAGCCGCCCTTGATATAAGTTCCCTGATTTCAGGAAGAAGTTTCCCGCGTATTCTCACGGCTTCAAGGACCGCATCCAGATGTCTCCTGTCAAGAATCCTCCACGGAGCGGCAGAAAACTGCATCATAGGCATAAGAGCATGCGTCTGTGCTGAACGGACGATGAGCTCCTGGTCAATTTCGCATCCTGGAAGGAAAGAAGCGAAGCTTCCGCCTCCTATCATATCCGGACAGGAGAAGTAATACCCCATAAGATTTGCAGCAAGCATTTCAGGGACAAGGACTTTCAAAGCACCCCAATTGTGGGATTTGTCATGGAGTCTCTGCACGACAGGCTTGCCTCCGTCCTGCCAGCTTGCACGGTATTCATTATAAGGATATCTGTCTGCATAATCCGCAAAAGCCTGACAATACTGGTAAGCCTTGAGATTTCCATAGGAAACCGCATCCTCAGGATAAAGATTGAAGTCACCTGCATCGAATTTGAAGCCGTCGACACCGTATTCTTCCACAAGATGCCTGAGCTGCCTGTCAAACCATTCCACAGCTTCCGGATTGGAAAAATCCAGTTCAGCAGACACTCCGTTCCACCATTCCACAGGATATGCTCCTCCACCTTCCTTTTTCAGGAATCCGTCAAAGGAATTGATTTCAGCCCATATCTGATACTGGTCCATACTTACGAAAGGACATACCCAAAGCATAAGTTTGAAGCCCATCCTGTGAAGTTCATCAGACATAGCCTTCGGGTCAGGAAAACGCCCCGGATGAAAGACCCATTTGCCATAATCCTCCATCCAAGTGTCATCAATCATAATTATTCCGGCAGGAAGTCCATTGCGGATGATTCCACGCGCATACTCGAGGACATCTTTCTGATTCTGGTTATACTGAAGTTCTATCCACGTGTTATATTGCGGACATTCAAAAAACTCTGACGGAGGCAGTTTCCCGTCGGAAGGGAAAAACGAAGATGAACCGAATCTGAATGCGTCCTCGAGATTGTCTCCGGCAAAAGCCGTATCAATCCATCCCTGGGCATTCCAGATGACAAGCCTGTTGTTTTCGATTCTGAAATCAAAAGGAGCATCAGACCAGACATAACGTCCCTCGCTCGTGATCAACAGCGGCATTATCTGATTGCCGCTGTTGGCACTGAACGTGGTCTTGAATCCGTCTGTATATGGCATATATTTTCCGTCCGCAACTCTTCCGCCCCAGACATATTCGCCATCCTCCAATGAAATATTGATAACACTACTATCATTAGACTTTACTTCCTCTTCAATACGGTCCACTGAAACGCTTCCTCTGACCTTGACAATCCCGTTCTCTGACACAAGATACAGGGACGGAACAAGCCGCCCGTCAAAGGCATTGTCAAATTTCACGGCCATTTCCATATCAGCGAAAGCTTTCCATCCGACCATTTTTTCAGACATCGACCGGAACTCATCCGGATCTTCCCCGACATATACTGACACCAGGTTTATCCTGCCTTCTAAAGACATCCTGTTGAGATATGAGGACCTGCCGACCTCTCTGAAGAGCTTTGAACAAGAAGCGCATGACTCTCCATAGACCATAATCACAGTCGGACGGTCCAGAAGTTCATACAATGAAGTCTCTCCGCTGTCCAGGCTGAAGAGTTTCAGATCGTTGACCTTGCGTCCTTCAGCATTGCTTTCAAGTATGGATTCTTTCCAACCTATCCTTTTGATATCCACAGCAAGGACAGATCTGCACTCCTTTTCCCTTTTAAGTGCAAGGGCATAGATTTCATCATTTCTGAGAGGAGAATCAACAGAAAAGAACGCCTTTTCCATTGCATCGGCAAAGACTACCAGGGTACCGTCCATATAAACCGACGCAAGACTGTCAGCAATGGAATATCCCTTATCCAAAAGCATCTTGGCTTCATATTCCGAAGAACAAGCGATTTTTTTCGCATAACGGTCAAACTGTTTTTCAGAAAGCTGCCAGCAGTTGCCTTTCTTTTCAAAATCCAGTTCCGCACCGCCTACGCCGCACCCCAAGACAGCAAAGGCAAAAATCATAAAATACAGTATCTTTTCCATTTCTGTCAATTTATTAGTGAAAGTTCAAAACCTGTCCTGTATGGAATCACCGCATAGTCATTGTATCCTCCTGAATCAAAAGAAATCCCGATGCGTACATCCGTGAAATTTTCAAGACCAAGACGTTTCCTGTCAATTACAAATGAGCAGCAGAAGATTGTCTCATCCACTATCTTTGCCTTGCCGGTACCGACATTGTTCCAATTCTCCCTGTCAGGATCACTCACACCGAAACTGTCTCCGGAGGCGGCGACATCATTTACACGCGGATTCCAACTCTCCTGCAGCGGGACTGCGTTTTCAGATATTCTGCCACGCAGAAGAATATCATAAGGCTTGGATGAAGACGAGAAGAACCATCCTCCTCCCTGACCTGAATGCACATCGTCCGCATCAATCCAGACACCGAGGTTATTAAGGTACTCAGGAGACCATACCCCATATCTTGAAAGCACTTTTGTCGTATCAATCTCAACATATCCGTAGATATAATCTTTGTCCGAATGCAACTTGACAGTCCTGGTTCCCCTTTCAAACTGGAGTTCATTTCCCGCAGAACCAAGACGTTCCTGCTCCGGAATATCGCTCCACCAGGAGAAATCATCATCCAGATGCTTAAGGATTTCCTGTTCATCAACTGTGTCATCTTCCTCTGGAGGCAGTTCAGGCTGAGGCACAGGAATAATCAGAGGAGCCGACATTTCATCGGCATCATCCGTACCGGCCCTTTCACAGCAGATGAAAAAAGGCACAAGACATATCATACAAACTGCTTTTTGAAATATACAGTCCATAATCAACGCTCATTTTGTGGTATTCCACTGACTATGATCTCAGCACGCGGAATCTGATAGCACAGACGCGGATCAGAATAAGGCACGACCTCCCACATCTGCCTTCCGGCATAACGTCGGTCTATATCACGTCTGTTGCGTTTGAGGTCCAGAACTCTGAACCCTTCAAAGCACAATTCCATCCTGCGCTCGTCAAGGACCACATCAAGCACGTCATCATATCCCCTCTCCGCCATATTGCCGGAAGTGAACATATCCTCATCTGAAAGTCCCGCTCTCCTGCGGATAACATTCACATCCGAAAGAGCCTTTTCCGTTTCCCCGATATGCGCATACGCCTCGGCCCTGTCAAGAAGCAGCTCTCCCCAGCGCAGCATTATAGGCGAACCAAGATTGGTGGCACGGCCTTCCTGGCAGGAGAATTTCTTCATATAATTGAGAGGATAGACATTACCTCCCGAACCGGTACGGCAGCCAAGCGAATCGGATACTGTAACATACTGCTTCTTGCCGTCCAGCATTATATAGTGACGTGGATAAGTATTCACAATCTCCGTCTCGACTGAATATTTCTCGGATTTCTCGCTTCCGGAAGCAGTAATCTCAACATAAGTGCAGGTATATTTGCCTGTCGCATTGTCATATACGGGATCACGGTCTATGTAGTTTTCATAAAATCCGTCCTCAGTAGGAGTCGGCCAGTAGATCATCTTCTTTCCTGTCGTGGAAATGTGTTTCGGCACACGCATAGTTGCCATCCTCATATCACCGGAATGACGTTCATAAAGGTCGATCAGAGGCTGTGAATAATAGATCTCAGCCCAGCCGGAACCGTCACCGGGATCTCCGTTGGACCAGTACATGGACCCGAGCATCGCCTGTTCTCCTGCTATGTCAGTCGTGTTGTCAATCATACCTATACACCAGAGGACTTCCTTGGACTCCTTGCTGAACTGGAACAGATGCTCGTAGTCATCGTCAAGCACCGATGCCGGATCAGCCCCGGCAAGCATATCGTTTATCACATTTATACATTCCTGATCCCTGCCCATATAAAGATAAAGGCGTGCAAGAAGTCCCTGAGCAGTAGCCTTGCCTATATAGCCGTTGTTGCCGCGTATCGACCCTCCTTCCATACATCTGATAGCGGAAAGCAGGTCACTTTCAACCTGTTCATACACTTTTGCGACGGACGCGCGGGAGACATTGGTTTCTCCACCTCCCGTATTCAGGATGACTCCCATAGACTGACCTCCGTCCCAGACATACGGATTCGCATATATGTCACAAAGGTGCATATAGACCAAAGCTCTCATAGTGAGATTTTCCCCCTTTATATGCCGGAGCTCGGCATCATCAGTATCATCGCTTATCATATCTATCACAATAGACGTGGAATAAGCTATCTTATAGGAGGCAAACCAAAAATATTCAATATTGGTATCGCT
The DNA here is from genome assembly GCA_009774765.1 of Bacteroidales bacterium. GTDB lineage: Bacteria > Bacteroidota > Bacteroidia > Bacteroidales > UBA932 > Cryptobacteroides. The sequence continues at coordinate 111,483 of VSOK01000001.1, read as the reverse complement.
GGATGAATCTTCAAGGACGGCATCCTTGAACAAAGGATCGGTGCTCTTACCGGACATAAGCACGTTGTCGCCTTTCAATTCCGCCATCTGGAAATAATGACGGACATACGTATTGCCTACAGTATAGAATCCGCTGTACTCCAAAGGTGCCTTGAAAAGGGCGTAGTTGCCGTCCGTAGCGACCGCAGCAGACGATACGTTCTGCATACTTCCGGCCGATACCTTGTCGTACGGATAATAGTCCAGATTACATGATACAGCAGCCAGGGCCATAAATGCCAGTATAATATATTTTCTCATCGCAACGTCAGAATTTAATGTTTAACCCAAGCGAGAATACCCTGGAAACAGGATAATTATAACTGAAAAGACCTTTCACACCGACCTCCGGATCCATACCGGAAAATCTTGTGAACGTATAAAGGTTATCCCCCGAAAGAAATATCCTCGCACTCTGAAGGTGAAGTTTCTTTACCGCTTTCTTCGGAAGAGGATAGCTGAGAGTCACGTTTTTTATCCTCAGGTAGCTTCCGTCTTCCAGATACCGTGACGTAAGTTCATTTGAAAGCCTGTTGCCTCCTACCCTTGCCTTAGGATGTGTCGCGATGTCGCCTTCCTTCTCCCAGCGTTTCCATCCGAGACCGTTGTCAAGAGACATAAAATTATAGTCGATATATGCACCGTCCGAATCAATATAACGGCGGGTATCGTTGTAAACATCATTACCATATACAAATTGAAGATTGATGCTTGCCTCAAGACCATAGATGTTGAAAGTATTGAGCATACCTCCTGTCAGCTTAGGCTGTGCACATCCGACAATCTGAACGTCTTTGGTCATATCCACCTTGCTTCCGGGCTCCGAGCCGATTACGTTACCGTCATCATCATAAAGCAGCTTTTCCCAAAGAGGGTTTCCGTTCTCAGGATCCACTCCCAGCCATTTCGGCATATACCAGCTGTAAAGCGGCTCGCCCTCACGGTAGATCTGGTCTCCCTGGGAATGCGACACGACGATATCTTCATGGTTCGGAAGATAGACAACCACATTCTTGTTGTGGCCGAGGTTGAGTGAGGTAGACCATTTGAAATTCTTTCTGTTGAAATTATTGGAAGTGATCTGGACCTCTATACCGCTGTTACGGATCTTTCCCGTATTCTCAGTCCTGCTGTCGAAACCGGAACTCAGGGCAAGAGGAACTGAAAGCAGCAAATCCTTGTTCAGGTTGCTGTACAGGTCGACATTCAATGTAAGGAAATTCCTGAACGAAATGTCTATACCGAGATTTTTCATCACGGCCGTCTCCCAGTGCAGATAAGGGTTCGCGACAGTCATAGGCACAGCTCCCTGTACCCCCTGATACTGGAGTCTCTCGTTGAATCCGTACACATCAAGATATTTGTATGCCCCGATATTTGAATTTCCTGTAAGACCATAGCTTGCACGCAGCTTGAGGAACGAGACGACATCCTGGTTTTTCATAAAGTTCTCGCCTGTTACAAGCCAAGCGGCTGAAACAGAAGGGAAATATCCCACACGACTCTTCGGAGCGAACACTGATGAGGCGTCCGCACGGAATGTTGCATTCAAAATATACTTTTCCCTGTAACTGTACTGGGCCTGGGCAAAAACAGACCAGCTCGCAAGCTCGGTTTTGGTTCCTGTCAGATTCTTCGCCACAGTACCATTGAATACCTGAAGACCGTTTTTGAGTCCGGCTGCAACTCCGGTCATATATTCATCCTGGCTGTAGCCGTACTCATAACCCACAAGCGCCGACACGCTATGTGCGTTTCTGAACGTATCGAAATACTTGAGTATATTGGTCGTGCCGAATGAACTGCTCCAGGAAAGGCTTTGGCTGAGCTGTCCCTCCGGCCAGCTTGCATTGTATGCCTCAGGGACAATCACGCTTTTGGACAAATAATTCCCTGACGAATACCTGTTGGTCGAAGTCACTGTCAGATAGTCCGTAATTGCCCAAGACAGCTGCAGATCACCTACAAGCGACTTTGATATGCTGTAAGGATTCGGATTCACAGAAGGGGCATAAAGAGGATTGCTCGCTTCACGGCCATACCAGACCTCACCGTTGTCCGGACGTACAGCAGATGCTATATACAGGACTTTGCCGGTATTCTGATCATACGGATTGTTCCACGGAAGCTGGTTGTAATATCCCAAACCGTAACCGCTGACACTCTTGGACTGGCTATAGTTCACCCTGGCGTTGAGGGTGAGATTTTTCGCTATCTCCGCACCGACATTAACCCTGCCCGATAACCTGTTGTATTCGGAAGCTCTCTGAGTACCGTTTTCATCATACCAGTCAAGACTCACGAGGAAATTCACTTTCTTGAGATTGCCGCTCGCGGATACATAGTAGTTCTGAGTAATACCTGTCCTTTCGGCATCCTTTATCCAGTCGAAATCCTGATTGCGCAGCTTCTCCGGATAACTCTTCATAGCAGTCGGGGACATAACGGATTTATACAGTCCATACAGTTCAGAAGCATTCATCATATTGAAGCGTCCGGTCAGCATCTGCTTCACACCGACCTGCGCCTTGAAGTCAACCGAAGGCTCCTGCCCCGCTTTGGCCTGCTTTGTTGTTACGACTATTACTCCACCGGAGCCTGAAGCTCCATAAATACCTGTCGAGCCGGCATCTTTCAGCACTGTAATGGTTTCTATGTCATTCGGGTTGAAGATACCTCCTGCGACCCCGTCCACCACATAAAGAGGAGAAGATCCTGCCGTAATGCTTCCGGTACCTCGGATTCTGATTGTGGCAGTACTTCCGGGAGCACCGGAATCATTGGTCACCACAACTCCAGCAACCTTTCCCTGGAGCATATTGCCTACATCCGGTGTCACTATATCCCTGAGCTTGTCTCCCTGTACAGAAACGACCGAGCTTGACAGTTCCGTCTTCTTCATAGAAGAATATCCCATCAGTACGACTTCATCCAACGTGTTGATGTCGGATTCCATCACGACATCAATTACAGTCTTTCCTGCAACAGGGACAACCAATGTCCTGTACCCGAGATAACCGAAAACCAATGAGGCGTCATCTTCCACCTGAACACTGAAATTTCCGTCAATATCAGTAATCACTCCTTTTGAAGTTCCTTGTATGGCGACACTTACACCTATAAGAGGTTCTCCGGTAGCCTTGTCAGCAACATTTCCAGTCACTGCAATCTGGGCAAATGATTCCAGGCCGGCAATCACAAACGTGACTGCCAGGCATATCTTCAGAGCAATATTTTTCATAAGAACATCTTATTTGAATGAACCGTCGGCAAAAGCATAGCTGAACCCGTCAATCCTGTCCCAAGCCCCGCGTGTAAAGTCCGGAACTTCTACAGGAGCACTGCCGTGCGCGATGGAGATCGCACCGAGTTCACTGATACTGCACCACTCCGCAAGGTCATATACATCCATATCAAGAGGAAGACCGTAGTGGAGGCAATAAATAAGGCGATAGTCCATAAGGAAGTCCATTCCGCCGTGACCGCCTACACGCTTCGCAAGCTCCTCGAGGTCCCTGTCAAGGATAGGGCTCGGATAACGGGCATAAAGAGCCTTTGCCTGGTCTGCAGAAAGAGGACCGTGGATATTGAAGTCCTCGTCAAAATCGATACCTGCCTCCGTCATCTTCTCCTTACGGAGATTGAACTGCTCCACAGGATATTTAGCCGCATATCCGTCAGAGCCGACAAGCTGGTACATACGGTCGTAGGGCCGTGGAGTCATCACATTGTGCTCGATCAGGATCGTCTTGCCCAGTTCTGTACTTATCATAGTACAGGTCTGGTCACCGTTCTGAAAGTCAGGCATATCAATGCCCTGGTAGCGTTTCACTGACTTGACACCGTTCACCGACCTGGTCTCCATCGCCACAAGAGTCTTCATCCTGTCGCCGCGATGTATATTCATTGCCTGGCACACAGGACCAAGACCGTGCGTAGGATAGACATCGCCCTTGTGACCGCTGTTGAAATCCAGTCTCCAGTTCCTCCAATATCCGTCCCAGTAGTCGGTCAGATTGTGGTGATAGGATCCCTCTGCATGAAGAAGCTCACCGAACACACCGTTGCGCGCCATCTCAAGGGCTGAAAGCTCAAAGAAGTCGTAACAGCAGTTCTCAAGCATCATACAGTGACGTCGGTTGCGTTCTGCGGCATCCACAAGAGCCCAGCACTCATCAAGGGATGTGGCGGAAGGGACTTCGATAGCAGCGTGTTTGCCGTGGTCAAGGGCATACAACGCGACCGGAGTATGATTTTTCCAGTCTGTACAGATATATACCAGATCTATGTCATCACGCTCGCACATACGCTTGAAGCCCTCATTGCCTGTATATACCGCAGGTGCAGGCATACCTTTGTCCTCAAGAAATTCGACATTCTTCTGAACCCTGTCAGGCTCAATGTCACACAGGGCGACGATTTTGGTCCAAGGCACCGAAGCATATCTGTAGACGGCAAAGGAACCGCGGCCTCCCAGGCCAACAAAACCGATACGGACCGTGTCAAGGGGAGCCGTGCGCAGTCCCAGGACATCACTCTGACCGGAAGGGCGGACCGGAACATCCGTCTTTATCACTTTTGACTGGTCCTGACTGCAGGACAGGACTGAGGCGCACAGGAGAACTGCCGCGAAAGACCTCAGTACAAAAAGGAAGCGTTTTGAATGGTTCATCGCAAAAAATGTTAGTGTTATTATATGGGTTGTCATTTATGTGCACATAAGGGAGGCATCATTCACGGCCGGCAAGGTAATCCGCCAGTTCCTCCGGGCTTCTCGCAGGATATTCGTTTCCCGGCAGACCTATCACTCCCCAAAGATGCTTCGCGTAGGTCAGCCCCATAGTCTCATATATATTCCGGTGGCGGTCCATAGATTCCCGGAAACGTGAAAACTCACGGTCCTCAGGGGAACACCACTGCACCTCGCTCAACGCGGCAAGACGTGGAAGAAGCATATACTCAAGATATTCCTCAGTATTGACATATTCTGTCCACAGGTTGGCCTGCACGCCAAGGATACGTTCCTTGCCATATTCAGGGACACCTTTGTAAGGCTCATATTCATAAAGCTGCTCCACAGGAAGATATGCACCGATGGAGAACGGTTCGCGGTCCTGCTCGTGTGACTGGTAACGGTCAATGTACATATAACCGCGCGGGCTCATCACGGAATTGTAGTTCCAGATACGCGGATCCACATCCTCTCCGGTGCCTCTCCACGACATCACGGTGACGCCTTCAGCAAGATCTCCCTCAAGGATTTCCTCCCATCCGATGATCTTGCGGCCGTGGGCGTTCAGGAAATTCTGGATTCTGGCAGTCACATAGTTCTGAAGATACTGGCCAGCCGTATGGCCGTCACGGTCAGCCAGACCGAGTTCAGCCATCTTCTTCCGGCAACGGGGACAGGCATTCCAGCGGTCCTTCGGGACCTCGTCACCTCCAATGTTGATATATTCGGAAGGAAAGATGTCCATTATCTCGGTCAGGATATCCTCAAGAAACGTAAAAGTCTTTTCTTGTCCGACACAGAGCACGTCCTTTTTTACACCCCACGTGTTGGCGACTTCGTAAGGGCCTCCGGTGCATCCAAGCTCAGGATAGGCTGCAAGCGCACTGAGCAGATGGCCCGGAAGGTCAAGTTCCGGAATCACTGTGATTCCGCGCTCAGCGGCATAAGATACCACATCGCGCATCTCATCCTGGGTATAATAGCCTCCGTGGTCCTCCGGGCGCAGATGCATCGGATCAAAGTCAATCTGGGTGCCGTGGCGTACTGACCCCACTTCAGTAAGGCGGGGATATTTCCTGCTCTCGAAACGCCATCCCTGGTCTTCCGTCAGATGCCAATGGAAGACATTCACCTTGTAGACAGACATTATATCAAGGCATCTCTTTATCTCATCCACACTGTAGAAATGACGGCCGACATCAATAAGAACCCCACGGTAGGAAAAACGGGGTCTGTCACTGATACGCACGCACGGAAGAACATAATCACCCCGGGAACGCACACCGCCATATATGGCCACAGGAAGCATCTGACGGACGGTCTGGATGGCATAGACAAAGCCGCTGTAGGATGAGGCCCCTATTATGGCAGACTTTCCGGTGACATCTATTGTATATCCTTCAGCAGGGAGAGCTGTATTTAGGATAAACCGGACACCGCGCCCGGAAACTCCGCGGTGAACGGAACTGCGGCGGCCGGAAACGGTGCTCAGTTCCTCAGAGAATTTGACTATGTATGAGAGGGAAACGTCATCAACAGACGGATCGACAATGAAGCGGGAGCCTGCAATGTCAAAGCTGCCGTCACTGAACTCAACTTCCTGAGGATAAGGAATCACACTGAAAGGAGCCGCTGTCTTACGTGAGGAGCAACAGGATAAAGACAAAAGAAATGCAAGGAAGCAGGCTGTGTTCCGAATTCTTATAAAGTTCATATTGTGGTATTAATGTGGTCTGTTATGCTTATGTAAAATTAATCGTCCCTTTATTTGGAACTTCAGCATATTTTGACCGGAACAGCCCGCTAAACAGTTGAGAAATAATTCCAAGTATTCTTTTGAAAATAAAGATTAAATTTATACATTTATACACTCAAATAAAGGGACGATTAATCAGATAAATCATTGATTAATTACCACTTACAGAAAAGGTACAATTCTGCTTCTCTTTCAGGTACCTGTTGAGGGTATTGATGCTCACATCGCATTTTTCCGCAATTCTTATCTTCGGAATACCTGCTTTCAGAAGGACATCTATCTGATGTTCCTTGCCATATAACTTGCGTTTTTGAGGTGCAGTAATGCTGCCTTTCGGCCGGCCGAGAACACATCCGTTGCTCCGTTTCAGAGCCAATGCCTCCTTTGTCCTCATACTTATGAGATTCCTCTCGATTTCAGCGGAAAGTCCGAATGCAAAAGCAAGCACTTTGCTCTGTATATCCGAACCGAGCCGATATGCGTCCTTTATAGTCCACACATTGATTCCCTTATTCATACAGAGGGACAATATTTCCATTATCATAAAAAGATTGCGTCCCAGACGTGATATTTCGGCACAGACAATCAAATCCCCTTCACGTGCCCTCTTCAGCAGTCTTCCCAATTTCCTTTTATCGTATGAAGTCGTACCGCTGATTGTCTCCTCTATCCATCCCGCAATATGCAGATTTTCCCTTCTGCAAAAGTTTATAATTTCAAATCTTTGATTTTCAACAGTCTGTTTGTCACAACTGACCCTTATATAACCGTATACCATAACTGAATAATTAAAAACACAATCCACGCAAATCCGTAAGAATATATCAGATATGTTCTTACGGAACCGAATACAACAAAAAAAGGCCATCCGTTGTACGGATGACCTTTTATAATTTCGGCATAAGCCGGAGAAATTACTCTGCCTTTGCTTCTTCAACTGCAGGAGCAGCCTCTGCCTTCTTGGCGCGGCTACGGCGTGTAGCTGGTTTCTTGGTCTCTTTCTTGCCTGCTGCAAGAGCTGCCTCGTTGAAGTCAACGAGCTCGATAAGAGCCATATCAGCAGCGTCTCCCTGACGGAAGCCTGTCTTAAGCACGCGGGTATATCCTCCTGGACGCTCTGAAATCTTCGGAGCTACAGTGCGGAACAACTCTGTGACAGCCTCTTTGTTTTTAAGATAGCTGAAAACAATACGGCGTGAATGTGTAGTATCCTCTTTTGACTTTGTGATAAGAGGTTCTACGTAAACCTGCAGAGCTTTAGCCTTTGCCACAGTAGTCTGAATCCTCTTGTGAAGAATCAGAGATGTAGCCATATTGGCGAGCATAGCTTTGCGGTGACCACTCTTGCGACCAAGGTGATTGATTGCTTTATTGTGCCTCATACTTATACTGTCTTTTTCTTGGGTTCAATATTATATTTGGTTACATCCATTCCAAATGACAACTTCATCTTTTCTACAAGAAGATCTATCTCATTGAGTGATTTCCTTCCGAAGTTCCTGAACTTCATAAGTTCAGCCCTTGAATAGGAAACCAGATCAGCGAAAGTATCGATATCCGCAGCTTTCAGACAGTTGTAAGCCCTCACAGAGAGTCCCATATCTGAAAGTTTTGTAAGAAGAAGATGCCTCATACGGAGTGACTCCTCATCAAGCTCCTTTGAATCAGACTCGATCGCGCTCTCAAGAGAAAGTTTCTTGTCGTCTGTAAACAGCTTGAAATGATAAATAAGGATATTTGCAGCCTCCTGAAGAGCCATATTAGGAGTTATAGAACCGTCTGTAACGATTTCTATATTCAACTTCTCATAGTCGGTCTTCTGTTCCACACGCCAGTTCTCTGTAGACCAGTTGACATTGACAATAGGAGTATAGATAGCATCCACCGGAATGGTTCCGATAGGAGTATTCTCATCCCTGTTCTCGTCAGCCGGCACAAAACCGCGACCTTTACCGATATTGAGAGTTATCTCCAACTTAACGGCTGTCTCAAGTGAACAGATGTGCAGTTCAGGGTTCAACACCTTGAAAGAAGACAATCCTTTCGAGATATCCTCTGCAGTAAACTCCTGCTTACCGCTGATAACGATGTTTGCCACCTCTGAGTCCACAGTCTCCACCATTCTTTTGAATCTAACCTGCTTGAGGTTAAGGATGATGTCCTGCATACCCTCGATCACGCCCGGGATAGTTGCGAATTCCTGATCCACACCCGAAATCTTGACCGAATTGATAGCAAAACCTTCCAGAGAAGACAACAATATACGACGGAGCGCGTTACCGATGGTCTGTGCATAGCCAGGCTCAAGAGGCCTGAACTCGAAACGACCTACGGTATCCGTTCCTTCGAGCATTATCACCTTGTCCGGTTTCTGAAATGCTAAGATTGCCATATTTGTTCTGATTAAGGTGTTAAATTATTACTTAGAATACAACTCGACAATGAGCTGCTCGTTGATAGTCTCAGGAATCTCCTCTCTTACCGGAACATTGAGATATTTTCCGGTGAGAGCCTTTGCATCAAACTCAATCCAAGAGTATTTTGACGCTGAAGCCACACTGTTGGTGATGACCTCAAGACTCTTTGACCTCTCTCTGACTGCAATAACATCACCAGGTCTAACAATAGCTGAAGGAATGTTGCACAGACTTCCGTTCAGGGTGATATGACAGTGAGAAACGAGCTGCCTTGCAGCTGCCCTTGTAGGAGCGATACCCATACGGTAAACAAGGTTGTCAAGGCGTGACTCAAGAAGAATAATGAGGTTCTCACCTTTCTGTCCTTTCATACGAGAAGCCTTTTCGTAAAGATTACGGAACTGTCTCTCAAGAACACCGTATGTATATTTAACTTTCTGTTTTTCTTTCAACTGAGTACCATACTCAGAAGTCTTTTTGCGCTTTCTTGCCAAGCCGTGCTGTCCTGGAGGATAGTTTCTCTTCTCAAAGTGTCTATCTGTTCCGAAAATCGGCTCACCGAATTTACGCGCAATCTTGGTACTTGGTCCAGTATATCTTGCCATAGTAATCTATCTTTAAGAATTGTTACAAATTAAACTTTACGACGGCCTTTTGGTCTACAACCATTGTGTGGCATTGGAGTAACGTCGATAATCTCTGTAACCTCGATACCTGCACCGTGGATAGTTCTGATAGCAGACTCACGTCCTGCTCCAGGTCCCTTTACGTATGCTTTCACTTTGCGGAGACCAAGATCGTATGCAGTCTTCGCTGCATCGGCTGCTGCCACCTGAGCTGCATACGGAGTGTTCTTCTTTGAACCTCTGAAACCGCTCTTTCCGGCAGATGACCAGCTTATAACCTGACCCACGTTATTTGTAAGCGTGATAATCACATTGTTGAAGGTTGATGAAATATGAGCCTCGCCATAAGCTTCAACCTTTACAACTCTTTTTTTACTTGTTGTTGCTGTCTTTTTTGCCATAATTCATCATCCGTTATTTAGTTGCTTTCTTCTTGTTTGCAACAGTTTTCTTCTTACCCTTTCTTGTACGGGCATTGTTCTTGGTGCTCTGTCCGCGGACAGGAAGACCGTTACGATGACGGATTCCTCTGTAGCAACCGATATCCATAAGACGTTTGATGTTCATCTGGATAGAAGAGCGAAGCTCACCTTCGATCTTGTACTCTTCAGCGATTACGCTACGGATGCCTGCGATCTGATCGTCGTTCCATTCACCGACCTTCGTGTCGAAGTCGATGCCCAGTCCTGAAAGGATCTTCCTTGCAGTGCTGCGGCCGATTCCGAAGATATAGGTAAGACCTATCTCTCCTCTTTTGTTATTAGGTAAATCAACACCGGCTATACGTGCCATAATTCTATATAACTTTATTTGTTAGACGACTAAAATTATCCTTGACGCATTTTGAACTTAGGGTTCTTTTTGCAGATCACGTAAAGACGTCCTTTACGTTTAACGATCTTGCAATCCTCACTGCGCTTCTTGATGGATGCTTTAACTTTCATATCGTGATTTTTTAAACTTGCGTTTATTATTTGTATCTGAAAGAAATTCTTCCCTTTGATAAATCATAAGGTGACATTTCAACCCTTACCCTATCACCCGGAAGGATTTTGATGTAGTTCATCCTCATCTTTCCGGAAATATGGGCTATGATCACATGACCATTTTCCAATTCTACTTTGAACATTGCGTTAGGGAGTGTTTCAACGATTACTCCTTCCTGTTCTATTGCTGATTGTTTCGGCATTTAATATCACTTTAAAATTTAACATTATTTTCAATGAATTCAAAGGTAGACAATATCTCAGGGGTGCCTTTTCTGACAACAACCGTAAGTTCGTAATGAGCTGATTTCCTGCGGTCAGCAGTATGTACTGCCCAACCATTTTTAGCTAAATACACACCTCTTGTACCCGCATTTACCATCGGCTCTATACAAATCGTCATACCATCGGCAAGTTTCGCTCCGCGTCCGGGTTTCCCGTAGTTGGGAACTCCTGGATTCTCGTGCATTTTCCTGCCTATTCCGTGTCCTTCCAATTCGCGGACTACGGAGAACCCGAATGACTCGACATACGACTGCACCGCGTGTCCAATGTCACCTGTCCTGTTTCCGTCAACAGCCGCCTCTATGCCTTTGTAGAGTGAGGCTTTCGTAACATCAAGGAGCTTCCGGGTCTCGGCGTCCACTTCCCCTACAGGGAAAGTGTAGGCCGAATCACCGTTGAATCCTTTATATAACGTGCCGCAATCCACAGACACGATATCACCGTCCTTAAGCACATAATCCGAAGGGAAACCGTGCACGACGACATCGTTGACTGACATACAGAGAGCTGCCGGAAAACCGTCATAACCGAGAAAGCTCGGGATAGCACCGTTGTCACGGATAAAGGTCTCGGCCACTCTATTCAACTCGAGAGTTGTCACACCAGGAGCGACCAGCTTACCGACCTCCGCCAATGTCTTTGACACGAGAATGGCATTCTCGCGCATCAGCTCTATCTCTTCCTCTGTCTTAGGTAGTACCATCTTCCAAAGAACTTCATCAAAATTACATTCCGGAACGTCCTTTCAGGCGACCGGTCTTCATCAATCCGTCATAGTGACGCATCAGAAGGTGACTCTCGATCTGCTGGAGAGTATCGAGAACAACACCGACAAGAATCAGAAGGGATGTACCTCCATAGAAGCTTGCGAACTGGTTGTTGACGCCGCACATCATTGCGAATGCAGGCATAATCGCGATAATAGCAAGGAAGAAAGATCCAGGAAGAGTAACCCTTGACATAACAGAGTCAAGATACTCGACAGTCTTCTTTCCAGGTTTAACTCCAGGTATGAAGCCGCCGTTCTTCTTCATATCCTCAGCCATCATAGTCGGGTTGACGGTAACGGCTGTGTAGAAATATGTGAAGATGACGACAAGAGAGCCGAATATAATATTATACCATACACCGGTATAATTGCTCAAAGTCGCAGCGAGACCACGGGTTGCGTCAAACTTGGAGAAAACAAGCGGGAAGAGCATCAGGGCCTGGGCGAAGATGATAGGCATAACGCCGGCCGCATTGATCTTCATCGGGATGTACTGACGCACACCGCCATACTGTTTGTTTCCTACGATTCTCTTCGCATACTGTACCGGAACTTTTCTTACACCCTGTACGAGAGCGATAGCGGCCACGAACACAAGGAAAAGAATCACAAGTTCAACGATAAGAAGAAGGAGACCACCGGTAGTGGAGTTTACCTTCTCACCGATTTCTGCTGTAAGAGCATACGGAAGGCGTGCTACGATACCAACCATAATGATAAGGGAAATACCGTTGCCGATACCTCTGTCTGTAATGCGCTCACCGAGCCACATCACGAACATAGTTCCTCCGATAAGGATGAAGGTTGAAACAAGATTATACCAGAATGACGACCAGCCCAATTTGTTTACGGCAAGGAACGCAGCCTCCGGAATCTGAGAATGCAGGGATGCCATATAGGCAGGTCCCTGAATACAGAGAATCAGGATGGTAAGATATCTTGTCAACTGATTCATTTTTCTTCGTCCGCTTTCACCCTCCATCTGGAGCTTTCTGAAATACGGAACGAAAACACCAAGCAGCTGGATTACGATTGACGCCGAAATGTACGGCATCACACCCAGCGCAAAGATTGAAGCATTTCCGAATGCTCCGCCGGAGAACATATTCAGAAGGCCGACAAGACCTTCTGAAGAGAAGTTCTGCATATTGGCAAGCAAAGTCGAGTCTATGCCCGGAAGCACGATAAAGCATCCCAGGCGATAAACCAGCAGCAGGAGGATAGTATAAATTATCCTCTTGCGCAGTTCTTCAATCTTAAAGATGTTTTTTATTGTCTGAATAAATTTCTTCATCTCTATTCAATTGTTGTAGTTTTTCCTCCGGCAGCTTCAATCTTGGCTACGGCAGACTTTGAAAATGCGTGTGCCGTAACATCAATCTTAGCGGTAAGTTCGCCATTGCCGAGGATCTTTACAAGCTGGTTCTTTGAAACGAATCCTGCCTCCATAAGAGTCTCAAGCGTAATCTCGGAAACATTTGTCTTTTCCACAAGAGCCTGAAGTACAGAAACGTTGATTCCTTTGTACTCTACCCTTGAAGGATTAGTGAATCCGAACTTAGGAAGACGACGCTGGATAGGCATCTGACCACCTTCAAATCCAATCTTGCGAGAGTATCCGGAACGGGCCTGAGCACCTTTGTGACCACGGGTTGAAGTACCGCCGTGTCCGGAGCCCTCTCCGCGTCCGATTCTTTTCTCTCTTCCTTTAGAACCTGCTGCAGGTTTCAAGTTATGTAATTTCATCTGTCAGTCCTCCTATTTAGTTTTCCTCTACAGTTACAAGATGAAGAACTTTCTCAATCATACCTTTAGTAACAGGAGTAAGTTCAACCTCTACAGTCTGGTGCAGCCTGTGGATACCGAGAGACTGGAGATTCGCGATCTGTCTCTTGGTTGCACCGTTCTTGCTTTTAATCTGGGTTATCTTAACTTTTGCCATATTCTGTGTCCTCCTTAACCTTTAAATACTCTGCTCATAGGAATACCACGGAGTCCGGCAACAGTATAAGCGTCCCTCATCTCAACAAGTGCAGCTACAGTAGCTTTCACAAGGTTGTGAGGGTTTGATGAACCTTTTGATTTCGCAAGGACATTGTGGATTCCGACAGACTCAAATACGGCACGCATCGCACCACCGGCCTTTACTCCGGTACCCGGAGCAGCTGGTTTCATAAATACTCTTGCACCGCCGAATTTTGCTTCCTGCTCGTGAGGAATAGTCTTGTTGAGAACAGGAACTTTTACAAGATTCTTCTTTGCATCCTCAATTCCTTTTGAAATTGCAGTAGTGACCTCATTGGCTTTACCAAGACCATAACCTACAACGCCGTTCTCGTCACCAACAACAACAATGGCTGCAAAGCTGAAGTGACGACCACCCTTAGTAACCTTTGTTACTCTCTGGATGGCTACCAATCTGTCTTTCAATTCAAGATCAGATGTCTTTACTCTTTTAACATTTGTATTTGCCATAGTCTTTGATTAGAAAATTAGGCCACCTTCACGGGCAGCATCAGCCAAACTTTTAACTCTACCGTGATAAAGGTAACCGCCACGATCAAAAGAGATGGTAGTGATACCTTTAGCGAGAGCACGCTCTGCAATAGCCTTTCCGACGATGGCAGCAGCCTCTTTTCCGGTTTTACCCTTGCACTCAGCGGCAAGAGCCTTATCATTTGAAGCGGCAGCACAAAGAGTCGCACCCTTCAAATCATCAACAACCTGTACGTAAATCTGTTTGTTGCTTCTGAAAACAACCATTCTCGGTCTCTCAGCAGTACCATTAACGACTTTGCGGATACGGTAGTGAATTCTTTTTCTTCTTTCTATTTTATTCAATGCCATAACTCATCCTCCTATTATTTAGCACCTGCTGACTTACCAGCCTTACGACGAAGCTGTTCGCCGACAAACTTGATACCTTTACCCTTATATGGCTCAGGCTTACGCAGAGAGCGGATCTTAGCTGCAACCTGACCGATAAGCTGTTTGTCATTGCTTCTGAGAATAAGGACAGGGTTCTGACCTTTCTTCACCTCAGCAGCCTCAGCCTTCACCTCAGCAGGGAGCATCATGTGAATATCGTGAGAGAATCCGAGAGAGAATTCAAGGATCTGACCTTTAACCTCAACACGGTAACCCACACCGACAAGCTCCTGTCTGATCTCATATCCCTCAGAGACACCAACAACCATATTGTTGATCAGAGCACGGTAAAGACCGTGAAGTGAACGGTGTCTCGGCTGGTCGGTAGGACGGGTCAATTTAATCTCATTTCCCTCAAGAGCGACATTGATGTCCGAGTCAACCTTCTGGCTCAGTTCGCCCTTGGGTCCTTTAACCTTAACCACATTGCCCGGAAGCAGCTCTACAGTAACTCCGGCAGGAAGGTGTACAGGCAATTTACCAATTCTTGACATTATTTAATTCTTTAAGATTAATATACATAACATATAACCTCACCGCCTACATTGAGATCTTTAGCCTCCTTGTCGGTGATAACACCCTTTGATGTAGAAAGGACAGCGATTCCGAGTCCATTGAGGACGCGAGGCATATTCTCCACATCAGTATATTTCCTGAGACCAGGTTTTGACACGCGCTGAATCTTCTTGATTGCCGCGGTCTTTGTCTGAGGATGATACTTAAGAGCAATCTTGATTGTGTTTCCGGGAGTTCCTTCAACCACCTTGTAGCTGAGGATGTATCCCTTTTCGCAAAGAATCTTGGTGATAGCCACCTTCATCTTTGAAGATGGAATCTCAACGATCTTCTTACCTGCGAGGTAAGCATTGCGAATTCTTGTCAGATAATCTGCAATTGGATCAGTCATTTTTTCTGTTTTTTAATAGAAACCGGCGCAATTGTACGCCCGATATCCGAATTGTTAATAAATATAATGTAACTTTTTGTCAGTCATTACCAGCTTGCCTTCTTCACGCCTGGGATAAGACCGTTGCTTGCCATCTCGCGGAACTGGATACGGCTGATGCCGAACATCCTCATATAACCTTTTGGTCTTCCGGTAAGAGAACAGCGGTTGTGCATACGGCAAGGGCTTGAATTCTTAGGGAGCTTGTCAAGCGCAGCCCAGTCTCCAGCCTCTTTGAGAGCTTTCCTCTTCTCAGCGTATTTAGCAACTAATTTCGCGCGTTTTACTTCGCGGGCTTTCATTGATTCTTTTGCCATACTAGTTAACTTTTAGTTGTTGTGTTTTTTGAAAGGCAGACCGAATTCACGGAGAAGAGCGTGAGCCTCCTCATCAGTATTGGCTGTTGTCACGAAAGTGATCTCCATACCGAGAATCTTGGTAATCTGGTCGATATTGATTTCAGGGAAGATAATCTGCTCCTTGATTCCGAGAGTATAGTTACCCTTTCCGTCCATCTTCTCAGAAATACCGTTGAAGTCTCTGATTCGAGGAAGCGAAATACGGATAAGTCTCTCAAGGAACTCATACATCTTCACACCACGGAGAGTGACCTTAACACCGATAGGCATACCCTTACGGAGTTTGAAGTTTGAAATATCTTTCCTTGATACGGTTGTAACCGCTTTCTGTCCTGTAATTATGCTCAATTCCTGCTGAGCCACATCCACGAGCTTCTTGTCACCTGTAGCATCTCCGATACCCTGGTTGATTGTAATCTTCACCAATCTCGGAACCTGCATTACAGTAGAGTATGAAAACTCCTTCATAAGCTTGGCAACAATCTCCTCTTTGTAAACCTTCTTGAGGTCAGGCACATAACCGGCAGCTACCGGAGCCTGTGCGTTAGTTGTCTTTGTAGTCTTTGCCATTATTTAATCTCCTCTCCTGATTTTTTGGCATAACGGATCTTCTTGTCTCCGACAAACTTGTGTCCTATTCTTGTAGGACCGCCCTTTGATGGGTCTACAATCTGAAGGTTTGAGACGTGAATACCAGCCTCTTGTTTAATAATACCACCTTGAGGATGTTTAGGGCTTGGTTTAGCGTGTTTGCTGACCATATTGATACCCTCAACGATAGCACGGTCCTTTGAAGGAATCACCTCAAGCACCTTACCGGTCTTTCCTTTGTCGTTACCGGCATTAACATAAACGGTGTCGCCTTTCTTGATATGTATCTTTTTCATAATGCTTACTTATTAGAGGACCTCCGGTGCCAGTGAAACGATTTTCATATAGTTCTCACGAAGTTCCCTTGCAACAGGACCGAAGATACGTGTTCCACGAACCTCACCCTGGTTGTTGAGAAGAACGCAAGCGTTGTCATCGAAACGGATATATGAACCGTCCTGACGACGAATCTCTTTCTTTGTGCGCACTACCACAGCCTTAGAAACTGAACCTTTCTTGGCATCTCCACCCGGAATAGCGCTCTTAACTGCAACGACAATCCTGTCGCCCACTTTTGCATAACGGCGGCGGGTACCACCCAACACACGGATACAAAGAACTTCCTTTGCGCCGCTGTTGTCTGCAACCTGTAAACGTGTTTCCTGCTGTATCATTGCTATTTAACTTTTTCTACGATTTCTACTAATCTCCAGTTCTTTGTCTTGCTCAACGGACGGGTCTCCATAATGCGAACAGTATCGCCTTCCTGGCACTCGTTCTTCTCATCGTGAGCGACGAACTTCGTGGTCTTTTTTACGAACTTTCCGTAGATCGGATGCTTCTCCTGAGTCTCAACCGCAACTACGATAGATTTGTCCATCTTGTTGCTGACCACAACTCCTATTCTTTCTTTGCGAAGATTTCTTTCCATCAGAATGCAAATTTTAATTCTGTTTTTCCTTCTCGGCAAGAATCGTCATCATACGGGCGATATCCCTTCTTGCCTTTCTAACCTTTGACGTATCCTCTAATGGAGAGATAGTGTGGTTTATCTTCATTGTATCAAGAGCTGCTTTCTCAACCTCGATACGGTCGCGCAAATCGCTGATTGACATTTCGCGTACTTCAGATGCTTTCATTTCTTTTTCTCCATTAAACTATTCAACATAATCCCTGCGGACAACGAACTTGGTAGTCACCGGAAGTTTCTGCGCGCCAAGACGCAAAGCCTCTCTTGCAATCTCCAGGGAAACGCCTTCCGCCTCAATCAGGATACGGCCGGGAGTAACAGGAGCAACAAATCCCTCAGGATTACCCTTACCTTTACCCATACGCACCTCGGCAGGTTTCTTTGTGTATGGCTTGTCAGGGAACACTCTGATCCAGATCTTACCCTCACGTTTCATATAACGCACGACCGCCTGACGGGCAGCTTCGATCTGACGACCTGTAAGCCAACAATTTTCCAAGGTCTTGATGCCGAAAGAACCGAACGCAAGCTGGTTGCCCCTCTGAGCAATCCCTTTCATACGGCCTTTCTGCTGCCTTCTAAATTTTGTTTTCTTTGGTTGTAACATTGTTCTATTACTTTTAATTAAATTTCCTTGTTTTCCCTTAAATAATTGAGCATCAGCTGGTTGGGCGGACTTCTCCCCAATTAAGGGACTGCAAAGATAGTAAAAATTCCTGAATTGCAAACATTTTTTGAGAAATTTAAGAATATTTTTGACCGGACTTTTTGACAGCTAAATACCGAAAAATCATCCGATTACAAAACCTGTTGAAATTTTTATGATGCACTTTTGGACCACTGCAGAAAGACCGTTAAAAATAAAATGACTACCTTTGTCAGATGCGCATTTTTTCAAGACATACGGCACTCATCGCCATCCTTATACTGACGGCAGCGACGGCGGCAGGACAGGAACGCGCAAAAAAACAGATCACACCGCAGGAGTACGGCAGAAACCAGCTGATGCAGTACAAGGTGGAAGGAAGGGATACCATATATATGGAAGAACTCCCTGCGGCGCGTGTCTACGAAAGACTGCCAAGGCAGAAGGGAAAGGAATGGCGCCAATACTACAGGCTGGTGTACAACTTCAGCAAAGTCTATCCGTACGCCATTGTCGCCAGAAAACTCGTCGAACGCGCAGACAGCACAATCACGGCGGACAATCTGAAACGCGGCAAACGCGACAGATATATCAACGCAGTACAGGACGAGCTGTTCACGGTATTCGAGAAACCTCTGAGAAGCCTGACAATCACACAGGGGGCACTGCTTATGAAACTCATCGACAGGGAGGTCGGCAAATCGTCCTACCTTATAATAAAAGACTACAAAAACGGTATGGCGGCAGGATTCTGGCAGGGAATAGCAAAACTGTTCGGATCAGACCTTAAGACACCCTACGACCCGCAGGGGGCTGACCGTGAGACAGAAGAACTGGTAAATCTCTGGGAAACAGGAGGATTCGAAGGCCTGTACTATTCCCTGTTCTGGGAATATCCCAAAGCACCGGAAATCCCGTCAAAATACAGATAAGGCGAAGCTCCTATCCAATCCTTCAGCACGACAAGCCTTGCACCGGTGTCAAGCGGAAGATCCACAGACACGTGGTAGTGCCCGAACACGAAATAATCCACCTTGTGCCTACGCGAAAATTCCTCAGCAAATATGCACAGCGGCTCCGCGGCACCCTTGAAGACATATTCCTCGTGACGGGCAAGCCTGTTGCCTTTCGACCATCCGTTGCCGAGCCGGAAAGCAAGCCAGGGATGAAGCATACTGAACAGGGACTGAAGAACCCTGCAATGAAAGATTTTCCTCAAAAAACGGTAGCCTGACGGCACAGGACCAAGACCGTCCCCATGCCCCAGGCAGAAAACCTTTCCGTCAATCTCCACGACCGCCGGCTGGACAAGCCTCTTCATACCAAGCTCTTCAAAATAGCTGTAGGTCCATACATCGTGGTTTCCCTGGAAGAAATACACATCCACCCCGGACTCAATCAGCCCGACAATCGCAGCAAATACTTTTACATATCCTTTCGGGACCACATCACGGTATTCATACCAGAAATCCCAGATGTCACCCAGAAGATACAGAGCCGACGTCTTCCCGGGGTCGAGCGACCTCAGAAATTCGACAAAACGGCGTTCGCGCCCCTGAGGGTCATTTACATCCAGCCCCAGATGCACATCAGATACAAAATATGTGAATTTTCCGTCCAAGCGCAGACCTATTGGAAGATGAAAATAAGCACAGCCACGACGACGCAATAAAGAGCGAACCAGCTCAACCGGGCCTTCTTGACAAGGGCGATCATAACTTTGCACGCAAGAAGCCCCGCGAGGAAGGCGGAAACGAATCCGAGCAGGAGCGGAAGCCAGCCTACGGAAGACGAACTCATCTCACCTCCGGCCAGACTGAGGAAAGCCTCCCCAAGAATCGGCACAAGAACCATAAGGAAAGAAAACTGCGCCATGACATCTCTCCTGACACCGCATATCAGACCGGTAGCAATGGTAGTACCGGAACGCGAAAGCCCCGGAGCCACAGCAAAGGCCTGCCCGAGCCCCACGACAAATGCCTGCCAGTACGAAATTCCGTTGCGGTATTCCTTTCCCGAGACACTCTTGTATATGCTCTTGTCCTTGAAGGCATAATATGCGACATCCGAGAAGACAAGCAGCACGGCCGTCACAAGAAGAGCGAAAGCCACCCCTGTCAAAGAACCGAAAAGCCCCTCCACATAATCCTTGAAAAACATTCCGACAATAAAAATCGGAATCATAGACACACCTATCTTCAAAATATAATCAGTCTGGTCATTATACCGGAACCTGAAAAATCCCGAAAGAAGATTCCATATCTGCTTCCTGAACACGAATATGGTACTCAGGACAGTGGCCGCGTGCACGGTCACCTCAAATACGAGATCATCCGACGCCTCCACGCCAAGCAGCTCCCTGCCGATCACAAGATGGCCGCTGCTGCTGACCGGAAGAAATTCCGTAAACCCCTGAAGCAGCCCCAGGATTATCGCCTCAAACCATTCCATAGCCTATTTCTCCTTTCCATTGCCTCCGAACACGCCCATAATCGCCACAATCTCAATGACAACGCCGATAAGTATCACCAGAGGAGCCGCCACAAGACGCCTGAAATCAAACATAGCATAATTGAAGACCTCAGGATTGTCGCTGCCGCCTCCTGTCATAAGGATATAGCCGGAAAGCATAACGATGAATCCGACAAGAAGAAGTTTCAGCCCTTTCGGGGTAATAGCCATTTTATCCATAACTTAGAAATACAATTCGTCCTTTTTCAATGAAACCAGTTTATTTACGACAAAGTACGTGCTCGACACGCAGATCACCACTCCAGAAGCGATCACTATCCCCAGGACGATCAGAAGGAGGTCCAGCCTGAACACTTCAAACAGCTGGGCAAACTCATTGCGCACGACAAACATTATCGCAAGCAGCATAATGATAGCCACGATAGCCGAGAAGATTCCCTGAAATACAGCCTGCAGGACAAAAGGAGCCCTGATAAATGAGCGCGTGGCCCCCACAAGCCTCATAGTATGAATAGTGAAACGGCGAGCATACACATTAAGCCGCACAGTATTGTTGATAAGCACATAAGAGATGAAAAGCAGTAGCACGATGAAGATTCCGAGAACAACGGATATCTTGCTCAGATTGGAATTCAGGGCATCAACCAGAGAACGCTGATATACGACCTCATCCACAAGCGGAGATGCCGCGATCTCGCTTTTCACCATATCGAGGCTGTCTGCGGAAACATAGTCCGCCTTAAGGGTCACATCTATGGACACAGGTATCGGAGAAGTCTCGAACACGTCAAGAAAGTCCTCTCCGAGAAGATTCCTCATTTCGCTTATGCCCTGCTCCCTTGAGACAAAGTCGCTGCTCTTTATGAAACGCATACCGTCAACCTTCCTCCGGAACGCAAGGGCATCTTCCTCGGCCACGTCCGTCTTCATGAGGACCGAGACCTTCATATTTTCCTTGAAATAGTCGGAAACGCTCCGCGCATTCACAAGAAGCAGGCTTGCCACCCCAACAAGAAGCAGCACAAGGCTGATACTTATTACGGATGAGAGATAGGCGTTGACAAGGCGTCTGCCTATTATATGATTTTCACCTTTAGACATATAAACCTTTCAGAAACTTGAGTCATTTTATTATCAAAGGGTCAAAGATAGTGAAATATCAAAAATTTTTATTATCTTTGTTGAGATTTTGTCTTAAAATATGCCAATATGGGAGATTCAGTAAAGAGAGTTCTGTTTGTAAATTCGGAGATATTCCCATATCTTCCGGAATCTGAAATTTCCACGATAGGGAGATTTCTTCCGCAGGGCATCCAGGAGAGGA
The DNA here is from genome assembly GCA_009774765.1 of Bacteroidales bacterium. Classification (GTDB taxonomy): domain Bacteria; phylum Bacteroidota; class Bacteroidia; order Bacteroidales; family UBA932; genus Cryptobacteroides. The sequence continues at coordinate 89,637 of VSOK01000001.1, read as the reverse complement.
AAAAGGAAATAAGATCTTTTATGCCGCGCTTCGGATGCATCAACGAAAGGAAAAACCAGCTTCACGAAGTAATACGCCTTTCGGGGATGAACATCATCATCAATGATGTCGACAGACCTCTTGTAATCAAAGTAGCCTCCATCTCGGCAGCAAGAATGCAGGTATATTTCATCGACAACGAAGACTATTTCCACAGGAAACAGGTATATAGGGACGAAGAAGGCAATTTCTTTTCCGACAACGGGGAAAGGGCAGTGTTCTTTGCACGTGGAGTGCTTGAAACGGTCAAAAAGCTAAGATGGACTCCGGACATCATACATTGCCAGGGATGGATATCACATCTGCTTCCGATATATCTGAAAAAAGCATATATCGAAGATCCTATATTCTCAAACAGCAAGGTAGTGCTGTCCCTCTATGACGACATCTCTTCTGAAAAATTCAATGAGAACTTCAAAAAGGACATCATTTTCGGCGGAATAACGGATGAGGATATGGAAATATTCTCACAGCCTGACGGCATAAATCTTGCTAAGCTGGCCATCCGGTATTCTGACGGGATAATCCTCGGATCAGAAAACATCCATGAAGAAATCGTCAAAGCAGGCAAGGAATCCGGTCTGCCGCTGCTCGGCTACAACGCGGAATCAATAAAAGACGGATCTTATATTGAAGAATACAACAAGTTTTATGATCAGATATAAAATGAATCTGAAGAGAATTTTTCCGAACATATCGGTTTTGGCTTTGGGAGCGGCTCTATTATGTGCCGCTTCGTGTATTAATATTGACAACAACCTGGGACAGAATTTCATCCCGCGCAACCAGATATACGATATCAGGACAGCGACATTGGATATAAAAGGTATAGAACTGTGCCCGTCTGACAGCCTGTCAGGCTACAGTTCAAGCAGAATTACCATCGGAGCCATAAAAGATGAGACTTTCGGACTCACAAGAAGGAGCAGCGCGTTTACCGTCATTCCAGTAAATGACACCATAGATATGGGCAAGAACACGAAAGTGAGACAGTTCCATTTCACTTTTGTCCGCGACACCCTTTCATATAAAGACAAAAGCCAGCACAATATAATCCAGAACGTAAATGTATATCAGCTTCACGAAAGGCTGGATTCGACATACATATACGCAAACGCGCTGAAAAAATCCGAATTTGACGGAGACGTCAGGATAACCAACGGAGTACCGGTATACAACGGAGGAGACTCTCTTTCCTTTGATATGTCCAAGGAATATGCACAGAAATACATAGACCTGTTCTCAAGCGATCCTGACATCCAGATGAACAGGACCGACTATCTCAAGCAGATCCCGGGAATATATATGTGTGTGGACGACCCTATCGGAGATGGCGGCCGCATCAATATGTTTGACGTAGGAATCAAAGTCAGCCAGTCATATTATGTGACCGGAAACTATGCGGAACTCAAAGTCACTGCCGACTACGGGAAAAGGGAAAACGTCGATACAAGCTTCCTGTTCTATTTCGGACCGCAGGAGACGGCATCGTCATCAAGCAACATAAGCCAGTACGCATTCAACCTCAGCGAACACGATTCCAGTGACAAGGACTGGTCAGACATCTCTGAAGAAATCATAATTGAAGGTGGATCCGGAATCAAACCGGTCATCAAGGCAAAAGCCCTGAGGGATATCGTACTTGCGGAACTCGCATCTGAAGGGGTGGATCCGTCGACCGTAATCATAAACAAGGCATCAATCATACTTCCTTTCAAATTTCCTGAGGACTACGAAAAGATGTCTGTATATCCTTCCGTACTCAGCCCTACCATCAAGGTATCCACAAAGGGTAAGGTTGAAAACGAAGGTGACAAGCCTCTGACATACGTAAGTTACGGAGGACTCACTGACGCCAGTGTGGATTCAGAGGACCAGGGAGACATAAACAGGTCTCTCGGAGTATATTCTCCGGACATAAGCCACCATATGCAGACAATCATAAAGCTGAAAGACGATGCGAACTTCGACAATTATGACATCTGGATGCTTATAATGGCATACGAGACTGTTGAAAGCTCATCAAGCGACAACAGTATGAATGAATATTACCAGAATCTTGCATACGCCAACTATTACAACAGCATGTACGATCCGTACGGATATGGAGGCTATGGCGGATACGGGTACGGAGGTTACGGCTATGGTTATGGCGGATATGGCTACGGATACAGCAACTACTATAATTATATGCTTGCCGCACAATATGCCTCCGCATCATCACAACCCACAACTTCCACATCGCTGCAGCTTGACAAGGACAGGTTCTACGCCTGCAGACTTGGAGGAGTCGAAGCACAGGACAAAGACAAGAGACCGCGTCTTGAACTTATCTATTCATTCATCAAGAAATTTGAAGAAGAATAGCAAGTTACAGAAAAGGATATAAAAAGAAAGAAGCTGGCCTATATGGTCAGCTTCTTTTTATTTGTAACGCTAATTTATTAGAGTTTTGATTCGATGTATGAGATAGCGTCACCGACAGTTGCAATCTTCTCACCTGCATCCTCATCTGGAATAGTGATACCGAAAGCCTTCTCAAACTCCATAATAAGCTCAACTGTATCAAGAGAATCAGCTCCAAGATCGTTTGTAAAGCTTGCTGTCTCAGTAACTTCTGATGCATCAACGCCCAACTTGTCAACGATGATTGCTTTTACTTTTTCTGCAACTTCTGCCATAATAGTAAAATTTTAATTAATAATTAAGGTTATTTTTTAATACACTGCTTTCACGCAATCGGGCTGCAAAGTAAGTAAAAAAATCCGAAAAATGAAAATATAATGTCGTTACTTGCTGAGTTTCAGCCATACTCTCATTCCATTGAGTGAATTAAGAAGGTAAAATACCCACATTATCACCATCAATCCGGCGTGCGCATCACCCCTGACGACACAGATTGACCACATTACGACACTGATGATATTGGTGATGATCCACAGTGCCCACTGCTCCATAAACGCAAGGGCCATAAGAGCCTGGGCTATAATACTCAATACCGTCGTAGCCGAATCCTTGAAAGGCTGCGGGTCATTCAACGTCTTCAGCAGGAAACCTCCGGCAACCACGAGGGCCGCACATACGGCCAACAGCACCGCACGCTGGGTCCAGGTCATCCTGCGGGCCTTGACAGTCTTGTTTTCGGAAGCTTCCGCTCCTCTTTTACGCCACTGCCACCATCCGATGAACTGCATAGGAAGATAATACAGGGCGTTGAGTCCGGCATCCCCATAGATCGCCGCCTTATATGAAATGTACGCATACAGCGATACATTGACGACACCGAACAAATAGTTCCAGATGCTTCCTTTGGCGACAAGCACGACACAGATTACCCCTGCAATGCCAGCGATGGAACCTATCGGGTCAATTTCTTTTGACAAAAATGAATATATCACATTGGACGCTATCACACCGACAATGAGAAAGTAGTCGTAAAGGTTCAGAATTTTAGTCTGTTTCATAAATAAGTTAAATTATTTCTTTTGACAAATGCTCCTGGATGCGTACTGCGAGATCATTGCCGACCAGAGAGGCCAGATCGTCCAAAGGAGCTTTTGCAATACGCGCCACACTGCCATAATGCAGGATAAGCCTCTGCTCGGTACGTTCTCCGACACCTTTGATTTCCCTCAGGGCAGAAGCCACCTGGGCCTTGCTCCTGCGGTTGCGGTGATGCGTGATACCGAAGCGGTGAGCCTCATCCCTTATCCTTTGCAATACTTTAAGAGCCTGCGAGTTGCGATCGATGAACAATGGGTACGGATCCCCTACCCTTATAACTTCCTCAAGCCTTTTCGCAAGTCCTATTACAGTAAGCTGTCCGGTAAGCCCGAGCTCGGACAAAGCCTCGTATGCAAAAGCGAGCTGTCCTTTTCCTCCGTCTATGACTACCAGCTGCGGAATGTCATCCGGATCCTCCGCAAGCATCCTGGAATATCTCCTGTTGACGACTTCTTTCATAGAAGCGTAGTCATTGGCACCGACAACAGTCTTGATATTGAAATGACGGTAATCTTTCTTTGAAGGTACCCCGTCACGGAATACGACGCAGGAAGCCACAGGATTCGTTCCCTGAATATTGGAATTGTCAAAACATTCGATATGCCTCGGAAGCTCTTTCATCCCCAAGGCATTCTGGAGTTCTTCCATAACCTTCTGCCTGAAATCATCCGGATCGGTATGCTCACGCTGCTTCAAGGCATTGAAACGCATCTCCTTTGCATTTTTGGCACTGAGTTCGAGCAGCGCAAGCTTGTCTCCCCTGACAGGAATACGGAATTCCACTCCGTCAATTTCCACATCCGGTCTGAAAGGGACGGTGACTTCTTTTGACAGGCTTCCGAATTTCGACTGGATTTCGGCAATGAACATCCCAAGCACATCCGCCTGGTCCTCTTCGATATTCATCTTGAACCCGAGATTGAGCGACTGGATGACGGCACCGTCATTTATCCTCATGAAATTACCGAACGCCTCCCCGCTGTCAAACACAAGCGAAAACACATCAAGACTGCCTATGGAAGCATTCATTATCAATGATTTGCCATAATGTTTCTCCAAAGACTGCATTTTCTCCTTATATACATTCGCCTGCTCAAAATCCATAGAACCTGCCGCCTCCATCATCAAAGTCCTATAATGACGTATCATTTCCCGTCCTCCGCCTTTCAGCAGACGGACAATCTCTTCTATATTGTCATTGTATTCTTTCTTGGATATGGCACCTATGCAGCATCCTTTGCATTTGCCTATATGGAAATTAAGACAGGGACGGAATTTATGCCTGAGTATAGCATCCGCCGTAATCTTGTTGTTGCAGGTCCTCAGCGGATAAAGCGAAGAGAACAGCTCCAGAAGATTGCGTGCGTGCGTCACATTGCTGTACGGTCCGAAATATCGCGAACCGTCCTTTACCATCCTTCTTGTCATGAAGACTTTAGGATAGTCATCGGCACTGATGCATATCCACGGATAAGTCTTAGAGTCTTTAAGCAGTATATTGTATTTCGGCTTATATTGCTTGATAAGGTTGTTCTCAAGCAGCAGGGCATCTGCTTCCGTATCCACTACGGAATATTGCGCATCAGCGATTTTGGAAACCATTATCGCCGTTTTGCGCGTAAGACGCTCTTTCGGGACAAAATACTGGGCTACACGCTTGTGTAGATCCTTGGCTTTGCCCACATAAATGACATTCCCCTCGGAGTCATAATACCTGTAGACTCCGGGGGAATGAGGAAACAATGCTATTTTTTCTTTTATCGTCACTTTATGCAGAAGATTCCCGGTCAAGCCGGAATGCCCTGAGCCGGACAGGGAATATATTTGAAAACAACGGTCTCAGTCCCTGTTATTTCCTGGCTTTCACATATTTTGCAACTTCGGCCTCAATGCCTTCGCCGCGGAGATTCCTTTTGAGGATAGTTCCGTCAGGACCGATCAGCATAATATGAGGAATACCCTCTATTCCATATATTTCAGTAGGAACGGACTGAGCATTGATAATCTGGCTCCATACGACACCGTGCTCTTCCGCAGATGCTTTGGTAGCCTCAGGCCTGTCCCATACTGCTACGCTGAGAACATCGAACTCACGGCCTTTGTATTTGTCATAAACTGCCTTGATGTTAGGAATCTCCCTCTTGCACGGACCGCACCAGGAAGCCCAGAAGTCAACGAGCACATATTTGCCTTTTCCTACGAAATCCGAGAACTTCACTGTCTTGCCGTCAGAATTTTCAATTGTGAAATCTGTAAATTTCTTTCCTTCGGCAGTATTGTTTCTTGCAGCGATGGCACCCGACAACCTTTTGACAAACTTGTTCTCCTTTATTTTTGAAGAAAGCGTATTGATTACAGAATCAACCTGGTGGTCTTCAAGTTCACCTGCCCAGTTCTGCAACGCCATAAGCCCTACCACGTTGTCATTGTTCTTTGTGACAACCTTCTCATTATATTCGCGGAATTTTCCGGAAAGTTCATCATACACCTCATCAATCTGAGCCTCCATCTCTTCTTCTGAAAGTTCCGCCTTGGATCTGATATCATCCATTCTGGTACGCAGTTCTTCAGATATGTTCTTGGTATATTCAGTATATTCGGCAAAAGCATTCTGGACGTGCTCTACAGATGATGTCACAACATTTGCATCTGCAAGTTCAACTTTGAGCGCAGTGCCGTCCGGAACGAACTGGACACCTTTGTCACCTGCACTGATTGAGCCCATCACAGTCACATCGGCAGGTATCTCACAATAAAAACGTCCGTTCTTCACAGCCACCGTCGTGTCGATTTTCAAGTCCGGGACAAGTATATTCACTTCCGTAACATCTTCTCCGGAAACCATACCGGAAATTTTTGTGACATCAGTCACACGGGCACACGATGCAGCCACGGACACGGCCACAGCAGCACAAAATAAAGTTCTTATTCTCATAACATTAAAATTAATTGTCATTATTTACAACCGGTCAAAATTATGCAAAGGCATACCGGCCTCCCCCCCCTATTCAAATATCGCTCCATTGAATCTTCAGAATCGCTACAATCCCATTTTATCTTTCATTGTACGGAGCAGGTCAAAGGCCTGCAGAGGAGTCAGATTGTTCAGGTCGGCATTATTCAGATCATCACGCAAAGATGAAAGCAGAGGGTCTTCAAGCTGGAAAAACGAGAGCTGAAGAGAGCCGTCGCTCTCCATCCTGCCTTCCTTGACATTATGCGGCTTGGATATACCCTTCCTTGAGATTCCGGGCGCAGTGCCTGCGGAAGCCACAAGCTCCTTCAACGAACCCTGTTCAAGCGACTCGAGAGTCTTTTCCGCAGACTCGATGACCTTGCGCGGCATTCCTGCCATTCTTGCGACATGGATACCGAAACTGTGGGCTACGCCTCCCTCTCTCAGCTTGCGGAGGAATATCACATTCTTGTCGACTTCCCTGACTTCGATATGAAAATTCTTCACACGGCCATATATGCCCTCCAAGTCATTAAGTTCGTGATAGTGAGTGGCAAACAAAGTCTTTGCACCTTCCCCGTACTCGTGTATATATTCCACGATAGCACGTGCGATCGACATTCCGTCGTATGTGGATGTCCCCCTTCCTATTTCATCAAGAAGAACAAGCGAGCGGGAGGACAGGTTATGAAGAATCATAGATGTCTCCAGCATTTCCACCATAAATGTGGATTCTCCGCGCGAAATGTTGTCCGAAGCTCCTACACGGGTGAAAATCTTGTCGCAATATCCTATTTCAGCAGACGAGGCAGGCACGAACGATCCGATCTGTGCCATCAGTACAATCAATGCAACCTGACGCAGAAGCGCGGATTTTCCGGCCATATTCGGACCGGTAAGTATTATGACCTGCTGATTACGGTTGTCAAGAAGGATATCATTCGGGACAAATTCCTCACCGGCAGGCATAAGGGTCTCTATTACAGGATGACGTCCGGCCTTGATATCTATGGTATAGCCTTCATTCATACCCGGACGGCAGTAATTCTGGTCGCAGGCCAGCTCCGCAAATCCGGAAAGGACATCAAGCCTGGATATTATACGGCAGTTGGACTGTATCGCCGGTATATTTTTCTGGATTTCAGCCACGACACCTGCATACAACTGGGATTCAAGCGAATAAATCCTTTCTTCAGCTCCGAGGATCTTTCCTTCATACTCCTTGAGCTCTTCGGTGATATAACGCTCGGCATTGACCAGAGTCTGTTTGCGGATCCACTCCTCAGGCACTTTGTCCTTATGTGCATTGCGGACCTCTATATAGTAGCCGAACACATTGTTGTAGCTTATCTTCAGTGAAGTTATGCCGGTACGTTCAATTTCACGCTGCTGGATTCCGAGAAGGATCTCCTTGCTGTTCCTGGCGATATCACGGAGCTCATCCAGTTCCGCATTGACTCCGGAAGCGATGACAGGACCTTTGCCGACAGCAGCCGCAGGCTCACGTTGCATTGTACTGCCAAGCATATCCAGAAGCTCTCCACAGCCGTTCAGAGCATTCATCATATCATCAAGCGGTTCTACACCCTTGCCGCGGCATAGCTGGATTATAGGAAATGTCTGTGAAAGACCGCGTGCAAGCTGCATCACCTCACGCGGGACAATCTTTCCTGCAGCGGCACGCGAAATAATCCTCTCAAGATCACCTATATCACCGATATGTCCCTGAACCTGTGAAAGTTCCTGCCTGTTGCCGGCAAAATATTCCACAACATCATAACGGGCATTCAGTTCGGCTATATCCATAACCGGCATAGCCAGCCATGAGCGAAGCATACGTGAGCCCATCGGAGAGGCGCACCTGTCAATCACATCAAACAGAGAGACGCCTTCACCCCCTGCGGATGAACTGAAGATTTCAAGGTTGCGGAAGGTAAACCTGTCCATCCACACGAAAGACCCTTCGTCTATCCTTGATATTGAGCATATATTGCTCAAGCCGGTATGCCTTGTCTGCTCAAGATAAACCAGAAGCGCACCGGCCGCCGTGATTCCAAGAGGGAATGTCCCTACAGCAAAACCTTTGAGCGAGTCGACCTTAAGCTGTTTTTTCAGTTTCTCCACTGAAGAATCGTAGACAAAGGCCCACTCTTCAAGCGTAGAGACATAATAATGCTCCCCGAAACGCTCCTTGACACCTTTTTCATAACCTCTCGGCACCAGCAGCTCTTTCGGCGCAAATGAAGAAAGAAGAGTACCGATATAGTCTACAGAACCTTCAGCAACCTGGAAAGTACCTGTAGAGACGTCCAGGAACGCGACTCCGCACTTGTTCTTCTCAAACGTCAGACCGGCAAGGAAATTATGTTCTTTCTGCTCAAGCAGCTGGTCACTGAACGCAATGCCGGGCGTAACCAGTTCCGTGACACCTCTCTTTACTATTTTCTTGGCCAGCTTCGGATCTTCAAGCTGGTCGCAGACAGCGACTTTATGACCGGCCCTTACAAGCCTCGGAAGATAAACATCCAAAGAATGATGCGGAAATCCGGCCATAGGTATTGAATCCGGAGCGGCATTGGACCTTTTGGTCAGAACTATTCCGAGAACCTTGCTTGCGACAATGGCGTCGTCACCGTATGTCTCATAGAAATCACCGCACCTGAAAAGCAGCAGAGCATCAGGATATTCAGCCTTTACGGAAAAGAACTGTTTCATCATCGGTGTTTCGGTTATCTTTTTCTCTTTCATACCGCAAAAATAGCGATTATTTTCTTATTTTTGAGGTTTGATATGATTACGATTATTTACAACAAACATTTTTCAGATAAATTATGAAGGTTCCAAACTTTATCCTCGTCTGTCTTTTTGTCCTGACGGCGAACCACCAGATTACCGCACAGCCAAAACAGTCAAAAGTCCAGAATGACTGGGAAAACGAGACGGTATTTGCCGTAAACAAGGAAGACGGCCATTCCACTTTCATACCGTTTGCGGACAGCAGATCAATGAAATCAGACCCGACATACCTCTACCCGTGGGAAAGGACCGGCTCTTCAAGATATATGCTCCTCAACGGGACCTGGAAATTCAATTGGGTAAAGCAGCCTTCAGACAGGCCGGCCGATTTCTACAAGCCGGGATACGACGTATCCGGATGGGACGAGATTCCGGTCCCTTCAAACTGGGAAATGCTCGGATACGGCACGCCTATATACACGAACATCACTTACCCCCACCGAAACAATCCTCCATATATCCAGCCTCAGGAAGGATATACGGCTGTGGACGAGCCCAATCCGGTCGGATCATACAGACGTGACTTCCAGATTCCGGCAGACTGGAAAGGCAAGCAGATATATATCCATTTCAACGGTGTCTACAGCGCAATGTATATATGGATCAACGGCAAAAAGGTAGGATACAGCCAGGGGGCGAACAACGATGCGGAGTTTGACATCACCAGATATGTCCGCACAGGCAACAACACTGTGGCGGTGGAAGTCTACAGATGGTCAGACGGAAGCTATCTTGAAGACCAGGATATGTTCAGGCTCAGCGGTATCCACCGTGACGTCTACCTTGTGGCAAGACCAAAGACCCATATAGAGGACATATACATCACCTCCGAACTCAACGGAGACCTTACAAGCGCGGCCCTTAACATCAGGACCGACCTCAAGTCATCCGGCAAAAAGGACAACGTGTATATCAAGGCTGAAATCATAGATCCGGACGGAAACACAGCAGCATCACTTGAAACCGGAAAGATAAACGTGCCTTCAGGCGGCGAAATATCAGCTGATCTCGGTACAGTCCTGTCCAACCCGTCATTGTGGAGCGCGGAGACACCGGCTCTATATACTGTCAACTTTGAACTTCTTGCCGAAGACGGTTCCGTACTGGAGGCGACAACACAGAAATATGGCTTCAGAAAGATAGAAATACGAGAAGACAACAAAGTCTACATCAACAACTCGCTCGTACTGTTCAAAGGCGTCAACCGCCACGATACGCATCCACAGTTCGGGAAAGCCATTCCTGCCGAGAGTATGATCGAGGACGTGCTGATGTTTAAACGTTTCAACATCAATACAGTACGTACATGCCACTATCCTAATGACCCGAAAATGTATGCGATAACCGACTTTTTCGGAATTTATGTCATGGATGAAGCGGACATCGAGTGCCACGGCAACTATACCCTTTCCAATCTTCCGAGCTGGCAGGCAGCATACGTAGATAGGACCGTAAGAATGGTAGAGCGCGACAAGAACCACCCTTCAGTAATATTCTGGTCATTGGGAAATGAATGCGGAGGAGGCGACAATTTCCGTGCTACATACGCAGCCGCGAAAGCCATCGACGGAAGGTTCATCCATTATGAAGGAATGAATGAAATCGCGGATATGGATTCCAATATGTATCCTTCCATAGAGTATATGACCAATATGGACAAGAAGCCGAACGGCAAGCCATATTTCCTCTGCGAATATGCACACGCTATGGGAAATGCCATCGGAAACCTTGAAGAATACTGGGATTATATAGAATACAAATCCGACAGGATGATCGGAGGATGCATCTGGGACTGGGTAGACCAGGGACTCAACAAGCAGGGAGAATCCAAGGACAGGTTTTATTTCGGAGGCAGCTTCGGCGACACACCGAACGACAATGACTTCTGCTGCAACGGAATCGTGACACCTGACCGCAAAGTGACACCTAAGCTGATCGAGGTGAAGAAAGTATACCAGTACATCTCGGCAGAACTGACCGGAAAGGACGAGATTACTCTCAGCAACAGGTATGACTTCCTCAATCTCGACAATTTCATTCTCCGCTATGAAATCCTGAAGAACGGCGTAAAGGAAGCTGACGGCACCGTAGAGATACCTGCAACCGCTCCGGATGCACAATGCAAGGTAACAATACCGTTCAGCCAGTATGTCAAAGAAGACGGCAGCGACATACATATAAACATATATATATTGCTCAAAAATGCAACTATATGGGCTGACGCAGGACATTGCGTGGCATCAGAGCAGCTGACAGTCAGACAGACAGCGGAAACGCTTTCAGCACCTGCAAAAGGCAACGGCATCAAATCGTTCGAAGAACGCAACTTTACGAGATTCCGCTCGGAAGGGTTCGAGGTGTCATTTGACAGGAATTCCGGCAGAATGATTTCACTCAGATACAACGGAGAGAATATGATACATATGCAGGAAGGTCCTGCATTCAACTGGTACAGGTCCATCAACAACGACGGACGTGACTACCAGAACACCAGCATAACAGTCAAAGACTTCAATTCATCAATCAGTGCTGACGGTCACAGCGCAATGGTGACTGTCGCGCTTGAAGCGAAGGTCGGTGAGGGTGAAAATGCAACGGTGGTTCCGCACGCCATAACATATACGATATATGACAACGGAACAGTCGACGTAGACGCGAACTTTGTCACAGGAAAAGATTTCAAACTTCCGAGACTTGCTCTCCAGACATTCCTCAACCCATCGCTCAAATGGCTTACCTGGTACGGAAGAGGTCCTCAGGAAAACTACCGGGACCGCAGGAATTCAGCATTTATGGGAGTATTTTCTTCCGATGTCTACTATATGAAAGAGGACTATGTCAGAGCACAGTCCATGGGAGAGAGGACTGATGCAAAATGGATCATGTTCAAGGACGACAACGGCAAAGGAATAAAGATAACAGCTCCGGAAGGAATTGATTTTTCAGCACTCCACTATACGGACAAGGACTTGTGGACTGTAAAATACGGTCACGACACCGATGACGTGCTCCGCCGTGAGATTGTCCTGAACCTCGACTGCATACAGAGGGGAATAGGAAACGCGAGCTGCGGTCCTCAGCCGAGACCGGAATACGAGATAGCAAGCGATACCGAATATACATTCTCTTTCCGCATAGAACCGTTATAGGAGATTGCTTCTGCAGTGAAACTGAAATAAAATGAAAAGAGTTCTGATAATATCATATTATTGGCCCCCTTCCGGGGGATCCGGTGTCCAGAGATGGGTCAAATTTGCGAAATATCTTCCAGAAGAAGGTTGGCAGCCCGTTATATACACTCCGGAGAACCCAGAACTCATAGCCATTGACAGGACTCTTGAACAGGAGATTCCGGATGAAGCGGAAATTCTCAGAAAAAGAATCATAGAACCTTACGGCATCTACCGCAGGCTGCTCGGGAAGCAGTCTGCGGCCGATGGCGGAAGCAATGAAGTAAATCCGGTCAATTCACAGAAAAAGACATTTATGCAAAAAGCCTCGTTGTTCATACGGGGCAATTTCTTTATTCCAGACCCGAGATGCGTATGGATATGGCCTTCAGTATGTTTTCTGAAAAAATATCTGAAAGACAATCCGGTGGACATAATCGTCAGCACGGGACCTCCGCATTCAATGCACCTTATAGCAAGACACATATCAAAGGCTATGGATATCCCATGGATTGCCGATTTCAGGGACCCCTGGACCAGGATGTTCTATTTCAAACATCTGTCCCTGTCCGGATATGCATTGAAAAAGCACAAAAAACTGGAAAAGAAAGTCCTGGATGACGCCTCGGCAGTCGTAGCCGTATCGCCGCTGGTCCAAAGTGAATTCCAGGAAATGACATCAACACCGGTCGAACTTATAACAAACGGATATGATGAAAGCGATTTCGCCGATGCCGTGGTGGAATCCGACGGTTATTTCAACATCACCCATACCGGACTGTTCGCATCCGACGGCAATCCAGACGTATTGTGGAAGGTCCTTGCGGAAAAATGCGCTGAAGACAAAGAATTCAGCGACATGATGCGTATAAGTCTCGTGGGAAAGACAGACAAGGAAGTGTCAGCATCGATAGAAAGATCCGGACTCGGGAAACATATCCGTGACCACGGATACCAGCCGCATCTTGTCGCTGTAAAAGAACAGAAAAGCGCGTCAATGCTCATTCTTCCTCTGCGTAAAGAGCCTGAATACAAGGCAACTATCCCAGGTAAACTGTTCGAATATATGGCCTCCGGCAATCCGATACTCGGCATCGGACAGACAGACGGAGCCATGGCGTCCATAATCGGCTCCACAAAGACCGGGACCGTAGCGGACTGGGATGATGAAAAGACGATTTCTGAGTTTATAGACAATTGCTGGCAGAAATTCAAATCCGGATCATCTGAAACGGAAAATGACAACATATCACAATATTCAAGAAGAGCACTTGCCGGAAAGATGGCTGCTCTGATGTATTCCCTTTTGAGACAAGAAAAATGAAGATGAACAGGAACTACTTGAAACAGATTCTCATATATGCAGGAACAGTTCTGCTTTTCGCGGTACTGGCCTATAGTTTCGTACCGCAGGTGTTCTCGGGCAAAGTGCTGAACCAGTCAGACAGTTCCGCATGGAAAGGTATGACACGTGAAATTTCCGAGCACAACAAAGCCAATCCCGACGACAAGACTCTATGGACAAACTCGATGTTCGGAGGAATGCCTACCGTCACTATGTATGATGACTTTGACGGAGACTGGACAGAACCTTTGTACAAGGCACTGATGTCCGGAGCAAGACCGGCAAATTATCTGTTCGTATCACTTATAGGGGCATTTCTGCTGATGCTGGCTTTCGGGACAGACCGCATTCTCTCCATCGCCGGAGCAATCGCCATAACTTTCTGTTCATACAACTTCCAGATAATCCAGGTGGGACACAATACCAAGATGCAGGCAATCGCATTCATGCCCTGGGTACTTGCAGCATTTGTCTTTACATACAGGAGCGCGTTGTCCGCTTCAGGAGGCTGGAAAAGATGGCTTCCGAAAACAGTCCTCGGGTCAGTGCTGTTCGCATTTGCATTGAGCTTCCAGATCAAGGCAAACCATCCGCAGATTACATATTATCTCGCCATCATAATCCTCATATACACGATAGCGCAATTCGTCTCTGTCTGCCTGTCCAGGACTGCCGACAGCCGTTTTGTGAAATTCTTTGCAGCATCAGCACTTCTGCTTGTAATAGGAGGAACCGGCATCGCCACCAATCTCAACAAACTCATCCCGACATACCAGTACGCAAAATACACTATGCGCGGAGGGTCGGAGCTCAGTCCGTCATCAGAAACGCATAATGACAAAGGACTTGACCTGGAATATGCCACAGCCTGGTCATACGGCATAGAAGAGACTCCGAACCTGATGATTCCAAATTTCAACGGAGGGGCATCCTCCGGAGCACTTGACAGGAAATCAGAAACATACAAACTTCTGAAACAGGCAGGACAGCCGAATCTCAATCAGGTGATCAAACACCTTCCTCTGTATTGGGGTCCGCAGCCGTTCACGGCAGGACCTATGTATATGGGAGCAATTTCAATATTTCTCTTTGTCCTCGGCCTGTGCATCTTCAGAGGCAAAGAAAAGTGGTGGCTTCTTGCAGCTACAATAATAGCGGTACTCCTCGCGTGGGGAAACCATTTTATGTGGTTCACCAGACTATGGTTTGACTACGCGCCTATGTACAACAAATTCAGGACGGTCTCTATGGCACTTGTCATACTTCAGATCACACTTCCAGTATTGGGATTTCTCGTCCTGGACAGAATCTTCAAAGGAGAGTACCACAAAAAAGAGCTCCTGAAAGGAATATACATATCATACGGCATAACCGCAGGATTCTGTCTTCTCTGCGCCCTTGTACCGTCCATTGCCGGCACATTCACAGGAGCTGCGGATGCAGGACAGCCTGACATTCTCGTGGACGCCCTTGCTGCAGACAGGAGGAGTCTGCTGGTAAAAGACGCAATACAGTCATTCATTGTCATCTCAATAGTTATGCTGCTGATAATATGGACCTTCCGCACAAAAGAGCAGTCTGCTGTCAAAGGAAGGACTGTAATAGCATCGGTTGCCATCTGTCTTGCCGTATGGCTGAATATGTTCACCGTCGGGAAACGTTATCTCAACAAAGACAATTTCGTCACCAAAAAGGATTTCAGCAGCCAGTTCGCCCAGAGACCTGTCGACAAGCTAATCCTTCAGGACGATGATCCGTATTACAGAGTCCTTGACATAAGCGTCAACACATTCAACGATGCACATCAGAGCTATCATCACAAGTGCATCGGAGGATACAGCCCTGCCAAGCTCCAAAGGTATCAGGACCTGATAGACAGGTATCTTATAAAGGAAATAAATGCGACGGCAGGTGCGGCAGGAAACGCAACGACAATACAAGATGTCGAAAACAATCTTCCATACCTTCCTGTGACTTCAATGCTGAACGGCAAATATATAATCATAGTAGGTGAATATCCTCCCGTAGAAAACAGGAATGCCTTCGGAAATGCCTGGTTTGTGGACTCATACGTTCCGGCGGATACTCCTGACAGGGAGATAGCACTCATAGGATCTACCGACCTGAAGACAACGGCGATAATAGGCAAAGACTTTGAAAACGTCTATGACAGGATTTCGGCAGCAGCCTCAGATGAAGATTATATAGAACTGTCTTCATACAGTCCGAACGAGCTGCACTACAGATATAATGTAGAAAGCGACAGGGCTGTGATTTTCAGCGAAATATACTATCCTGAAGGATGGAAGGCATATATTATACCTGAAAAAGACGGACTTCCTGGAGAAATGTCGGACATTGAACTGTTCCGTGCGGACTGGATTCTCAGAGGAGCAGTCCTGCCGGAAGGCG
Organism: Bacteroidales bacterium; assembly: GCA_009774765.1. GTDB lineage: Bacteria > Bacteroidota > Bacteroidia > Bacteroidales > UBA932 > Cryptobacteroides. The sequence goes on along the minus strand of VSOK01000001.1, from coordinate 73,415 downwards.
AAGGTGAACTTGTAATGCGGTTTGACCCTCAGTCCTACAGGACCGGAGCCGCCCTGTCACGGGCAAGTTCAATCACGTTGATAGTCCTTCTTCTGTTGTCGGTCTGCGGACTGACGGCTACTTCTTTACCACGCGGACTGAAAGTTCATAAAGGAGATAAAGAGGAATAAAGACCACGCTCAGAGTGAATGGATCGCCTGAAGGTGTGATGATTGCGGCAAGAACAAGAAGTATGACCACTGCATATCTCCTGTTCTTGACAAGGAACTGCTTGTTTATCAGGCCCAATTTGGAAAGAATCCAGGCCAGAAGAGGCAGTTCGAACACCAGTCCCATCACAAATATCATCATCAGGAAAATACTGATGTATGAACTCAGATTTATCTGGTTGGTGATGTTTTCACTCAACTGGTATTCAGCCAGGAATCTGAATGTGAACGGGAATACCAGGCAATATCCCACGGCACATCCGATATAGAACATTACGGTACCGCAGATGAAGGCAAACCTCATACTGCGTATTTCCTGCTTGAAAAGCGCAGGACGTATGAATTTCCATATTTCATAGATAAGATATGGAAATGCAAGCACCAGGGCAATCCAGAAAGAAGTGCTTATGTGCGTAAGAAACTGTGAAGCTACATTTATGTTGATGATGTCCACAGAGAAAGTGTTGCCGCCGAAGTCCGGCATAAAAGGCACATTCCCTCCGAGAGCGGCAAAAAGCCTGTAAAGGAAAAAATCCGATGTTGTCGGTCCGAGTATAAAACGGTCAAATATATACGGCATAGATATGAAAGAGATGATCACCCCTATCACAAGTGCTATAAGCATCCTGAAAAGTGACCATCTCAATTCTTCAAGATGTCCCCAAAAAGACATCTCACTTTCCTGCGACATTATTTCTTCTGTCTTTACCTCTTCCATCCCCGTAGCTTCTGAAAGAAAAAATGTTATTTATAGAATTCTGCTGAAAGAAGGTAGTCAACACTCTGTTTCATACTTTCTTTCCAGTCCCCGTTCGTAAACGCCTCGACTTCCACGACAAAATCCTTTGCTCCAGCGATATCATACGCATTTGCAAAGATCGCGTCAAAGCCCACCATTCCGCTCTGGCCGATTTCCTTGTGGTCCTTGATGTGGAGCATAGTGAATCTTCCCGGATATTTCTTGAAATATTCCACAGGACTGGCTTTTCCGATTACGCTCCAATATACATCCATCTGGAAGAATACGTATTCAGGATCGGTATTGTTCAACATATAGTCAAGCATCACCTCACCTTCCACTTTGGCATATTCGTGCGAGTGGTTATGATAACCGAATGAAAGACCTGCAGCATTGCATTTGCGTCCTATGGCATTGAAATAGTCGCAATATGTCTTGAGCTCGGCAAGAGTTTCCGGAACATTCATCCATGGAACAACGACATAGCTCATCCCGGCCGCCTTATGTGCCGCAATGCATTCATCCCACCATTCCAATGATGCGGAAAAGTCTCCGGAAGCGCATTCTTCAGCGGAAAGCGACCTGTTGCAGTGTGACGAAAGGACTTTGAGTCCGGCAGACTCGACATCATTCCTGAACTGCTCCGGAGTACGTCCATAGAATTTTCCGTTGTTGTAGTTGGCTGCCTCTACAGCGGTATAGCCCATTTCAGCAAGCCCCTTGAGGACAGTCTCATGGTTCTCGGCATATTTTTCATTTGTGCCGATCACGTTGCGTACGCTATAAAGCTGCACTGCAACTTCTTTCTTTTCCGTGCAGGCAAAAGAAAGAAGCGCAGTGAGCATAAGAAATAATGTTTTCTTCATTATTCAAAAAGTTTCACACGTATATTGCGGAACCATACATCGTCACCGTGATCCTGGAAGCCGATGTAGCCTTCGTGTTTCTCTCCACCGCAGTTGTTGAGAAGTTCGTATGCAAGAGGCCATTTCTCCTCGCTGAACTTGCTTGCCTGAAGCATATCAGTCCACTGTGGAGTCCACAAGTGATATTCAACAACGTTTTCATCGTTCTGACCGTGGATTACAGTGCCTTTGTAGACCATAATCTTACCTTTGTTCCACTCTCCGAAAGGTTTCTGGTTCTGCGGTTTCGCAGGAATCATATCATAGAGGGAAGCTGATTTGCGGTTGCCGTCAACTCCAAGAAGAGCATCAGGATGGTTGGCATTGTCAAGAACCTGATATTCAGGAGAAGAGATATAGATAGGCTCGTAACGTACAACTCCGTCTTTCTCTGTCGTAACCTCCTGTGCAAGGTAGAACACACCTGAGTTTCCTCCTTTTGAGACTTTCCAGTCGAACTCAAGGATGAAGTTCTGGAACTTGTGGGAGAAGATGATGTCTCCGCCCTCGCCGGTCTGTCCTTCACCGCTTCCTGTACCTGAGAATTTAAGGCAGCCTTCGTCGATTGTCCATCTTGCAGGCACGTTATCCTTGCCATAGCCTCTCCATCCTTTGAGAGAGGTTCCGTCAAATATTACATAGTATCCGTCAGCGTCAACAGGATAATCAGCAAGATTTACCTGAGCCTTCTCCACTACTGTATATTCAGGGCAGTTTGACTCTGATTTCTGATTCTTGTTATTGTTGTTCTGGCAGCTGCAGGAAGATACGGCAACTGCAGAAGCAAGTGCTGCTGCACAAAATAATGCTGTTTTCATTGTGTTTAAAGGTCTAAAGGTTTTTATCTCGGCATTTCAGGCAGCTGCCATCCATCCCTGTAGTTATGTTTGATGAGCTCCTGAGCGAACTGCTGCGCATTGACAGGATCTGTCCAGGTCTTGTCGAAAGTAGGGTGTCCGTCCGTAATCTGGAAGCCGTCCTTGATGACAGTCCTGATTGTGGCATCCTCAGGAATATTAGTAAATCTCATATTTTCGCCATCCCAATGAAGCTCCCTGTTGAGGCTCTGGAGACGGATAGCGAGAACGCCCATTACGACCATCTCATTGAATGGACCTGCCTCGCTGAAGTCGGAAGCAGAAGGTACCCTGTACTCAGGATCTTCCTTGCAGGCACGTACCCAATCCTGCTGATGGTTGAGTTTGACTTCCCTGAGCACTTTAGGTGCATTAGGAACACGTCCGGAAAGGAGATAAGGATTTCTTCCGTAGCATCCGTAGATGAGAGTGTCTTTTGTACCGTGTACAATCACTCCGCCGCCGTCGAAGTTGAGATCCTTTCCGGCAGGAAGACCTGCAGGCCTTTCAGGTTTCAGACCTCCGTCATACCAGTAGACATCAACCTCAGGCATTGCCACCTTAGGCATATTGTCCCTTGCAGGGAATGTCATCTTCACTACCTGGGCATTAGGGCAGGACTCGGAAAGAAGAAGCGTAGAGCTTCCCTGCACCTTTGTAGGATATCCGAGGTTCAAAGCCTTGAATGCACCGTGGAGAATATGACAAGCCATATCACCGAGAGCACCTGTTCCGAAATCCCACCATCCGCGGAAGTTCCAAGGCGTATATATGGAATTGTAAGGACGGTACGGAGCAGGACCGATGAAGGCATCCCAGTTCATTGTAGAAGGAACCTTCTCGTTCTTTTCCGGACGTGCAAGACCCTGAGGCCAGATAGGACGGTCGGTGAAAGCCTCAACTTTGCGGACTTCTCCGATCTCTCCGTTCCATATCCACTCGCAGATCTTCCTTACACCTTCCTCTGACGCTCCCTGGTTACCCATCTGGGAGGCTATCTTGTGTTTTGCAGCCAATTTGGTCAGCAACCTTGATTCATATACTGAATGGGTAAGAGGTTTCTCCACATAGACGTGTTTGCCTGCAGCGATCGCTTCAGCGGCGATGATGGCGTGGGTATGGTCAGCGGTTGCCACCATAACGGCATCAGCGTCTTTGAGCATCTTGTCGAACATGACACGATAATCGTTGAACTTCTGAGCCTTAGGATAGCGTTTGAACACGTGGTCCGCATATTTCCAGTCCACGTCGCAGAGTCCGATAATGTTCTCAGACTCAAGTCCGCGTAGCACAGATGCACCGCGTCCACCGATTCCGACACCTAAAATGTTGAGCTTGTCGCTCGGAGCCGCAGTGTGTCCATGCACCTTACCGAGAATGGTGTTAGGCGCGATAGTCAGACCCAATGCAGCTGTCGTTCCGGCTTTGAGGAACGACCTTCTTGAAATCTCTTTTCCCATAATATCAATTATTAGTAGTGGTATTGTTTTCTCCGTTGATATCTTTCTCTATCTCATTCATTCCGTCCTTGAAGCTCTTGACGCCTTTGCCGAGACCTTTCATAAGTTCAGGAATTTTCTTTCCGCCGAAAAGCAGCAGGACAACAAGGGCGATGATTATGATCTCACCGGCTCCGATGTTTCCTAAAAATAACAATGTTTTCATAATTATGCGTTTGATTTAAACTTCTTTCAAAATCACTCCACTATCTCTTCGGGAGCAGCCCGTAACCGTCCGTCATAGAAGCCCTGCGTGCACGTATCTTCCTCAAAGTGGCGTCATCTCCAATGGAAGGGAGCTCACCCGACACTGCATTTTCCAGAAACCTCCAGGCATAATCCGAAGCTATCTCCGCATCGCGGAACGACGGAAGCCTGCTGTCACGGACTCCAGACAATACCGAATCCGCAAACACATCGCAGAGGACATCTATATTTTTGCCGCCGAACGGCTTTTCTATGATTTCCGTCCTTGTCACACCTCTCAATTCAACTTTCGCCGTCTTGAAGTCGTGCGTCATACGGACGAGGCCCTTAGTGCCTATTATGTCGGCATACGAATTATGAGTCTGGTCCTTTGAGAGCTGTCCGTATACAAACCCCTGTGTGATGTCGAACACGACACCGTTCTCAAAAGTACCGTGCACCTGGAGCCACCACGGGTCCTTATAGTCCCACATACGTACTCCCTGCGCATTCCAGGTCTTGTACTCGGATCCGCTGTACCACCTCGCTATATCCACATAATGCATTCCGCAGTCGTGAAAGGCCGGACCTTCATATTCGTGGCCCTCACCCGGAGCAAGCCCCGGCGTCATGTGGCATATACGGACAATCGCAAGTTCTCCTATTTCCCCTGATTCGATGAATTCCTTCATCGTGTTGTGATACCAGGAATTTCTCAGGTACAGATCAACGGCAGAAATCACTGATGACTTTTCGGAAATGGCGACAAGCTCCCTCTCGTCCTCAATGGCGTATGCTATAGGTTTCTCCGCAAGAATATGCTTGCCTGCATTTACCGCTTTGATAATCTGGCTCTTCCTTGAATCAGCCAACGCAAAAAGTCCGACAGCCTGAATGTCGGAATCATTGAAAATAATATCTTCGTCACCTATGACAGTCACTTCAGGGAACGCGGCGGCAGCTTCTTTTCTTGCAACAGGAGAAACATCACAGATATAAACAATCTCCCATCTGCCGCTCTCACGCATAGATCTCAGATAAAGCTCACCCATCCGGCCAAATCCGATCACTCCCACTTTAATCTTATCCATTTACACACCACAATTAAAGTTTACGACAAATATAATCTATTTTCCCGTTAATATTATATTAAATTTTGTCATTTTTTATGACAAAATGATACGTTTTACCATATTCACTGCTTAATAAATGTATCATAATCAAGGCTCAGGTCCTCCCCCATAATTCTCCTGTAGTCCATACAGTATTTTTCATATATATGCTTGGACAGGCTGCCGCGCCTCTGCCTGACCAGAGCCTGGCATTTGATACGCACGGCATACTCGTCAATACAGTCCTCCGCAAGAATGACATCCGCAATACGCAGCATACAGTCATTGTTCTTCATAACGGAAGGGTCCCTGGAAAATTTCACAAGGACCGATATGAGACGTTCGGAATACCGGGACTTGTATTTGTCCAGCCATTCATATTCATACCCCGGAAGCAATGTTCCCTTTTCCGCCACAGAAAGGATACCTGCAAGGACATCCATATCCTGGGCATCTGATCGTTCTGCGGATTTGAGCAGGGACATAACCTTGTAGTAGTCGCATTTTATATTTTCTCCCACGTCCAGTGTCAGAATATCATTGCTGCTGACCAAAGAAATATCACCGATTGATTTCAGGAGCACCCTCAACTTCCTTATGTTGACGTTCCTGTTGTTGGAGGCTGCGGATTTTTCCATACCGAACCAGAAGGTATCAGTCATCTCCTCATACGTTATTGCATCCTTACGGTTGGAAACCAGCAGTATATAAAAGAACAACTGCCTGATCAGAGGAGTGAATTTCAGTGTTATTTCTTCATTATTGAAATCGAAGACCCTGAATCCTCCCATCAGCGAGATGTTGAAATCCTGTCTGTTGTCCTCAACGGCAGGCACACAGGAAGGAGCCGGACCCGGAACAGCCTTACGTCTTCTCCTATACAGCACGACTGCCGCGGCTATTCCGAAAACAAGGACAACCGACACCACGGACGCCGATATCCATATCCATCTTGAGCGGACTTTAGGTACCGGCTGCAATACATCATTTTCCGAAAGAGGAGGAAAAGCCAATGAATAGACCTTCAGTTCTTTTACATCAGGAGTCTTCATGTCAAACACCATGGCATACAGTCTTGAAAAGTCCTCATCCGCCACCAGCTCCGACCATGACTCCATATCATTGAACCTGAAATCAACGGGACCGGCACAGAAGCTCAACGAATCGGAATCTTTACCGAACGACACCAGATTCAGGGAAGTCTTGAAATGGTTGTTGTTGAAGGCAAGGGCATAAACCCTGCCGGATCTGCCCGCATACACCATAGAGGAACTGAATATCATAGGTCCCCGATGATTGACAAATGTCCCTTGTCCGGTGCATTCAAAAGTATCTTTATTTATTTCATATATGTCATTCAGAACTCCCGGGGACTCCTCCTGAAGACCGCTTCTGCTGCCATAGCCTCCCATAACGAGAAAATTACCGTCATCTTTTATGCACATAGAACTGAAATACCTTGGATATATTCCAGGCGAGAGGTCATATACAGTCCTCTGCATAGTGTTCAGGTCCAGCACGGTCATATCCGCATTGTAACGGTGATTTCCATAACCTCCGAAAAGGTACAGTTTTCCGGACTGTTCGTCAAGATATCTGCAATGTCCTATAATCGGAGGCCAGGTCTCGCTGAATCCTCTTTTCCACAATCCGGAAGAGAAATCATATTCGGCAATATTGGCGTTGTGCATACTGTAGCAGACAAGCCTGCCGGATGAAGAGTCATACACCATCTGGTTCTTGGTGTCCATCAAAGGATGGCCGGAGACCTTCTCCGAAGACAGGACCTGACCTGAAGCCATAGAACATATATGCAAAGAGTCTGATGTGGCCAGAAATATTCTTGAGGCAGACCTGTCATAAGCCAGCATCGGACAAGCGTCCGACGTACGCAAAGAAAGCACCTGAGCCCACTTGTAATGGGAATCAATATCCCATACTCCGTCTTTGACTTCAGCTTTGCGTCCCTTCACGAGATCGTAGACTGTTTCCCCGTTATGCTTTGACAGCTTCCAATAGTACAGAAGCCCTTTCCTGCTGCTTATCTTTATGTCCTTGACCGTAATAAAAGGGACATCAGTGGTATAGAAGACTGGATGGCTGTTCCATCCGAATCTTATATCCACATTCCTGAGGTCTGGCAGAGTGCCGGAAATATGATATCCGATCCCGTCTACCCGGCAGTCTATGCCTCCGGTACGGCCGTGGACATCAATGACGACATGATACCACTCACCTTCTACAAGCCTGAATCCGGCATTTGAATCAAGACTTATGTTCTCTTTGGTCTGGCCTCCGTCAGAAAGGATAAAGTTAAGCCTGCCGTTTCTCTGTGAAAGGAAATCTATCGACCCCGAAGCGGATATGATACGGAATATATATCCGTAGCTCAGATCGGCAGAATAGAGTTTCATATCAAATTCAAGAGAAAAACCTTTCCTGAAATCAAAAGCCGATTCCGCAGAAAGGTTCAATCCGGTCCTGTGGTCAAGGTCAAAACTATGGGAAATGAAAGTCAGTCCATATTCAAGTCCTTCATTGACAGAGGCACGCAGTGTGCCCATATTCATCAACAACGCCAACAGCAGAATAATATGTTTCCTTTTCATTTCCTGATAAACCCTCCTTGTCAACAAAATTAATCAATTATTTTAATCACTCTTGTCCCGGCATAGTGAAAAATGAATCATCTGACAATCTTTGCGGCAACCATAATATCCTTTATCGGGTGCGAGCTGTCATTTGACATAATCCTTAATGTCTCGAACACAGGACCTTCCTCAAATTGCCCAGGATGGAGGATGATATCAAAAGAAAGAGACTCCCCGGGAGCTACGGACATCCCCGGAGACAAGGTAACATCAAAGCCCGCAGGACATTTTATATCCCGTATGAAAAGTACGGCATCACCCTGATTGCCGATCTTATATTTTATGACCTTTTCTGAAGAAGATGCCGACAAGATACCCGCGTTGGTGTATGTGCCGCCTGTCTTCAAGACAGCCTTCCGGCCGTCCGCAGACGGACCGCTTTCTGTCACAGAGATTTCAGTGTCCACACAGACAGCGTCTTTTCCGTCAACGGCAATTACGAACGAACCGGAACGGAAGCCTACATCCCCGATTTCTGTCCCGGCATTGAAGACCATAGCCAGTTCTCCTTTCTGCCACGGCTCGATGACATCAGGACAGGAGATGGACGACACTGTCCCGGACACAGGCTTGACCGACAGGGACAACGGCCTGTCCGAAATGTTTATGAATTTCATCGACATTTCTTTTGACTCCCCCTGTACAAGCATGAAGTCGAATGATGTCCTGTCCACGCGCAACAGACCGTCAACCACCACAGGATATTCCTCTTCCATTGACAGTTTTCTCGGTACAAGGTCCGCATAGAACACAAGCCTGTCTTCGGATCCGCTGTCCGTAATCACCGTCACACCTTTGCATATCTTTCCTTGATATCCATAAGGATTGAATACGACTCTTATCACTCCCTTTTCACCGGGACTGATCGGAGACCTAGGCCATTCCGCCCTTGTGCACCTGCACAGGGAACGCACTTTGACTATGACTGCATCATAATGACCGGAATTTGTGAAATGATATTCGTGTACCAGTTCTCCTCCATCTTCTTTTGCAGTACCGAAATCCCATTCCGTACTGTCAAAAACAAAAGGTGATATTTTTTCCTGTCCTCCGCAACAGACGGATAACAGGAAAAATATCACAAATGCGACTGAAGCGATCCTTGCCATAGTCCATATAATAAAACACACACTACTGCTATTGTCCAAAAGCACCGCCGCAGGATGTAAGACCCTCAATGTCAATCTGTCCTCCAGCTCCTATTGCAGTTATGGACGAACCGGCATCCATAACTCCGCTTTCCTTGTAGCCCTTAAAGATACACAATCCGACCTTATCCGCACCATAATTGTTTTCCGGAAGCCAGACTGAAGGTATGTTTATGTAAACGTTGCCTCCCAACCTTGTCAGCTGGTGGAAGCCATAGAAACCTTTGCTGTCTCTGCAGAATACCGGACATTCATCGATTACAAGATCTCCTCCTATTTCACGCAATGTCTCGCTCTTGAAATCCCAGAATCCGTCAATCCCCCTTAGGATAAAGTCGCCTCCGATTTTTACGATGTTAGGGAAGAAACGCTCTCCGAAGCCTTTTATAGGACCTGTAATGCTGATGCTTCCCGTTATTTCACGGAGTTCCGTAAAAGGATCCCAATCATTAGGGAACTGAGGACAGTTTTCTATGGTTATATCCCCTGTAATCTTCTCATATTTCTGGGTCCCGTTCGGATTTATATGGGCCGGAATATTCTTCATCACAAGATTTCCTGCAAGGTTGACATTCCAAGGCTCAAGAAACTCACTCGTAGATATCCACGAATCAGATGTACCCAATTCAGCAAGAGTCAGCGTACCCTGAATCTCCTTGACACGAAGCTTAAGGTCCCTCACTGACTGCTCGGTAACATCAGCTCCGCTGACATAAAGGTCCCATACAACTTCCTTTTCTTCCGCCCGGCCGTCAATAAAGGCTCGGACCGCTTCCTCCCCGTTAAGGACATAGCTTGCAGGACGGTCAGGGACGCAGGAAGGGATGATGTCGACATCTATTTCATTGTCCGTCCATCCGAGCCTTATGGTTGCGGTCCGGCTGATCACTCCCATCTCCCTGTAGTCTCTGATCATACAGAATCCCAGACAGTCAGACCCGTCCACATTCTGGTTTGAAAGAGGCATCTTGGGATGATTGTCTATAATTATGACATTTCCTCCGATATATGTAAGATTTTCAAATCCGTGGAGGCTCCACAATGAAGGATTATCCTGAATCACAAGATCACCGCCTATATATTCAATGGACATACCTTCTTTGAGCGACCACATATTCGTATTGTCAGACAGTTCAAACCTTCCTCCGACACGGCGAAGGCTGTTAAGCGTACTTCCGTTGATGCCGTTGTTCTCCCTTATGCCTTTCAGAACGAAGTCCCCTTTGACTTCTTCAATACAGTCGATGCCCGTACCGGCACCCCAGGATACCACAAAATGAGGACAGTTCTCTATGACAAAATCACCGTTCACTACATTTACAGGCCTATTCTTGAATCCGTTAGGATTGATTATGTTGAGAATATTCCTAAAAATTATGCTCCCCTGGCAGTCAACGTGCTCTATAATATTGTTGGTATCGATCCATTCAGTCTCGCTTTCAGTGCCTATTCCGTCAAGCGTCAGAGTACCGCGTATTGTACCGACCCTTGAATACACTCCGATAAGTTCATCCGTACAGACTCCGCGTCCTGTAATGGTCAGATCCTGGACGATTTCCTTTTCTTCTCCTTTTTCAGCAACAAATCTGTCAACTTCCTCCTTGCCGTTGAGAATATAGCTTCTATATTCCGACTTTACCCAGTCCTCATCAGTTATCGTGAATTCACCCAGATATTTATGGCTGTTACGGCCGACTGTTACAGAGGCTTCGGTCCTTCTGGTAAATACAGCTTCCGACCCGGCCGCCTCAAAGAGAAGCTCAAGTCCTTCGTAAGTGCCCGGGAGCACCGTAAAATAGTATTTTTTACCGGATTCGAACTGCCCTTCAAGTTTCACGTAATTGTATCCTTCAACCGCCGCAGCCTCAGGAAGGTCTCCGCTCATATCAATCTCTACCTTTCCTGTCATTACAGCCGCCACGTCACTGCAGGATAATTTTATTCCCGTTACACCTTCGGCATTTACCGTAATGCCTATTATGCCTCCTATGTTTCTGAACTGTATTTCTTCTGTCGAGGTCTTTCCGGCGGCCATATTCATCCCGTCAGCAAAAGTTCCGGCTGCAGCAGGCTGCACGGACGGAAGCGAAGCGGTAATTGTTTCGCCGGTGAACGAGGCGTTCTCATCATAAGGATATAGAGCATAGTACTTTTCAGCAAAAGAAGAGACTCCTTCAAAAGTAGCGACCTTATTGTCATCCCTAAGATTTGATACCGAGAATCTTTTGTTTTCTCCATCTGCAAAAACAGATATGGCATCACCCTGGGACCAGACGACATTGTAATCCGCTGAAAGGGAGGTCCTGGTCATATCACCATCGGCAATGGATACAAAGCTTCTGCGCTCCATACCTTCAGAGGAAGGTCCTTCCATTTCTTCCGCGCACGATACGGCCAGAATGGCCGCAGCAGCGCATATCATTGATTTGCATAGATTATTCATACATCAAAATCTTAGATTTAATTCCAACCTGTAACATCTTCCGGGTCAGGATATTTCTCCCCATTTCCGCTTCCGTCTCCGTCAAAAGTTTCAGAGCAGGAACGTACTGAACCGAAATCAATCGTCTCCCCGTCCTTGACTATTGTCACAGAAGAGGATTTATTCATCTGGCCATTGTCATAAAAATCACGGAGAAGACATATTCCGATACATTCCTGATCATCCACTACTCCATTCTTCAGCTGAAGTTTTCCATAGTTGGACAACAGGACATCGCCTCCGAGCCAGGTAAGATTCTCCAGACCGTTGAGCCCCCAGAAAGAAGAACAGTCCTTGACAATAAAGTCTCCACCGATAGTCCTGAGATTCCTGATTCCCTTGAGGAAAAAGAAATGATTGAGACCTTCAAGAACAAAACTGCCTCCGACCTCTTCAAGGCAGCTCCAGGCATCTCCTGAATACCAGCTGTCAATGGCTGAACCGATGAATTTCATATCCCCGCCTATCTTCTTTATCTTGGCAAGGCCGGAATCAACTCCCCAGTGCATACAGAACCCTGGAACATTTTCGATGATTACGCTTCCCTTGACTTCTTCCATATTGACGAATCCGTTAGGATTCACGACTCCGGCTATATTCCTCAACACGATACTTCCCTCAAATATTCCGTTATGGGTAAAAAATTCAAGGAAATTCTCCGTACCGCAGCCCCATCCTTCAGAATTCGTATATCCAAGATTTTCAAGGGTCAGAGTTCCTGTCACTGTATAGATACGTTTTGCTATTCTATGAAGAGTAGCAGGATCGACATCATCTCCCCTGATTGTAATGTTCTTGACAGTCTCATCGGTTATTCCAGCATTGACAAAGGCCTCAACCTCAGCCTTGCCGTTGAGGGTATAGCTCTGAGGCTCCCCGGGAAGAGTACCGTCACAGGAAGGCAGGACTGATATGTCAATCGTATTTTCTGATGTCCCGAGCCTTACATTGGCTGTGGAGCTGATTATATTCTTGTTGATATATTCCCTTATTATGCAATATCCCACATATTCATCGGACAGCATCGGGATCTGAGGGTTATTGAAGATGACAACATTCCCGCCGATTGAAGTCATACGGTCAAGCCCTTCAAGACTGACAAGGTCAGGATTGTCCGTAATATTGATGTCACCACCTGCAGAGGAAAACACCGAACCAGCAAACGAGACCATATTCTCATTGCCGATAACTTCAAGATTGCCTCCAACAGAGCTGAGGACGGCAAAAGATCCTCCTTCACCGAACCTGACATCCGTATTCTGCATCCTTAAATTCCCTGCGACAGACTCTACAGCATTCCATCCGGCACCAAGAAGCGGACAGTCTTCTATAGTCAGACCGCCTTTTATCTCAGTATAGGCATTGAAACCTGATGCATCCTTAAGTTCAGGGCAGTTTTTGATGACAATGTCCTTTCTGCAGTCTACGACATCAAAGAAACCTTTGGTGGACGATGCGGATATGCCGTCTATGGTCATACATCCTATGACGGCACCGACACGTTTGTGCATCTGCGACAGAAGTTCGTCTGTTATGTCGGCACCGGAGAGGGTCAGATCTACAACCTCTTCCTTAGGATTCGGTACAAAAGAAAGGAATTCCATGACTTCATCCGCACTTTTCAGTTCATAGCTCTGTCCTGCAGGAGGACGCAGAATCCAGTCTACCTTGGAGAAATCCGCCTCGCAAGGCAATACCATATTTCTTTCAAGAATTACCTCGCCGGAAGAGATGCCTATTTCCGCAGACAGGCCATTTTCATTTACAGCAGTTACCGTTATACCTTCATAACTTCCAGGAACGACTGCGACATAATAAGTATTGCCGTCCTCAGGTTCGCCTTCAAGTGATATGACATTGGTGCCTGTCACTACAGTACACCTGTTGCTCCCGGTATTTATCCTGACCTTTCCTGCAAGGCGGTCATCCTCGGATTGGCCCGATACAGAAAGGCTTTTGACAGTGCCTTTGTAGGATATGGCCAGAAATGCCGGTACCGGCATAAATTTCATTTCATCTGATGAAGTCCTTGCGACCGACAGAAGAGCATCAGGATCAGCCCCTCCGGCGACAAGCTTCTGTGTTTCAGGAAGAAATGACGTAATGTTTTCACCGCTTCCAGTAGCGGATTCACTGTACGGATACAACGCGTAATACACTTTGGATTCAGTGACTTCACCGCTGATGACGGCACTTTTCCCGTCTTGGGAAACCGAAGACAATCCCATCCTGATGTTTTTTTTATTTGAAAATACCGAGACGAGATCCTCCCCGTCCCACAACACGGACATATCATCTGAAATCGAGGCCTTAGTGCCTGTCTGTTCAAACATTGCCGTCCAGGCGGCCTGCACAACCTTGCCATCCTCCTCCACGGGAGAAGGCTTGTCGCAGGAAACTATGGCAAATGATGATATCATCGCACATAGCACAATTGTCAAATAATGTTTCATAATGATCAACCAGTTTTTAGTGTTATTCTTCTTTTGGACGCGGAATTGAATATTCTATTTCATTTTCAGCATATACTCTCACATAATCCACATACATATCACTTCCGTTGCCGTATCTCTCCAGGTCTATGCCCCATCCGCTTATTCCTCCTATCGCATAGTTTATCAGAAAAAGATGAGGCCTGTCACGCGAGACGTCGTTGGTGGGATGACGGAAGACTTCAATGTCATCGCAATAATATATCGTGTCATCAATATCTATCCGCACAGCATACGTATGAAATGTAGTCGACCAGTAGGATCTGCCGCCTATTTCCATCATAGGCACGACACAGTCCCTGTGTTTCCTGTCCGATCCGTCAGGATTGGTCTGTCCCCAGAAATGACTGCATATAGAATATCCGGGATGATTGGGATTTCCAGGACCGACACCGCCGTACGCTTCAATTATGTCCAGTTCATCTCCGTCGCTTCCGCGGTCAAGCCCGGTAATAGTCCAGAATGCAGGCCAGGTTCCCGGAGCGGACTGGGCAGTAAAACGGCACTCAAGATAGCAGGGAGCCTTTACCCAGAACCCTTCTCCATCCATATTAACTGAAGCTATAAGACCTGAACTTCCGTTGGAACCGGCTTTTTTGCGGGCAGCAATCCTCAGATATGTGTCCTGCTGCGAAAACGGATTGTCCGGACCGTCCGCATCAGCGAACTGCCATCCGCTGAAATCTCCGAAACGAGGCTTGTGCGCATTGTATCTTGCTCCGATTCCATCATTGGAAATAGACAGCGGTCCGTCAAAATCATCAGAAAAAACCAGTTTAAGCCCTTCAGCTCCAGACGGTGTCCTGTCCGGAATGCCCTGATTCCAGGACACTCCTCCCGTATTGTACAGCTGGAGCTCAAAGAAATCCTTCTTTCCAGAGTCATTCCAGGCATAGATACGCACATTCATCGGACCGGACGGGAATCTGTCGGCATTGAAAGAAAATGAAGCCACTCCGTCCGGATCTATTCTTATCCCTTTTTTAGGAGTCAGATATTCATCTGATCCCCATTCCGTATCGGAAGAACGCACGGGCTGCCTCCAAAGCATCGCTTTGGCCCCCGTCATTCCCGGAGCCTCGAAAGTTACTTTCACTTTCCCTTTTACCTCAGAACGGCATTCAGGATAAACCACATTTATGCTCTGCACCCATTCCGTATGCTTTCCATTATCATTCTGCCCGTAATTGAAATCAGCATATTGAGGATCAGGAACGGAAACAGGAACATTCCTGCCCGAAGACATACCAAAAGAAGGAGGACAGCCGTCCGCCGCCCAGTTCTTGTCCGGATATCTTCCCATACTTACCTCCAGCACTCCGCCGTTCACTATATCTTCGTGGGAAATCCAGGACTTGTTCCAATCCTTACCGTTCAACTTGGCTGAACGTATATATTTGTGGTCCGGAGAGCAGACGTCACATTTGACTTTGAAAGTCTTTCCTGCTCCGATGTCAATCACAATCTCCTTAAACACAGGGCTTGTGAGAGCATAGACCGGCAATCCTGGAGTAACGGGGTAGAACCCCATCATAGAGAATACTGCAAACGAACTCAGACCTCCTCCATCTTCGTCCCCCGGCATTCCCATAAGGTCATCCCTGAACCACATCTTCAGCAGTTCCCTTGTCCTCTTCTGTGTTTTCCATGGCTGTCCTGCATAATTGTACAGATAAGGGATATGCAGGCACGGCTCGTTGCCCATCGAGAAATGCCCTACCAATGCACTGTGGTCAGGTCCCTGGGCCCAAAAGCCATATCTGTCAGCTTTCATCCCTGTTTCAAACATATAGTCCAGCTCGGAAACGAACTTTTCAGGCCCTCCCATAAGGTCTATCAGGTCCGCTATATTGTGCTGTACATCCCAACGGTATATCCATCCGTTGTTTTCATCATACGCATCACGGAAACCGAGGCCTCCGGAAGTACAATAGTCAAACGGTGTTATGAAATTTCCTGAAGCATCTTTCGGATGAAAGAAACCGGTCTCAGAATTGAAAAGATTACGGTAATCAAGGCTTCTGCTGCGGAAATAGACGCTGTCTTCCTTCTTGCCTGCATATCCTGCAATATTCGACAGGCACCATTGGTCGTATGCCGTGCCGAGAGTGACCGCTACGGGCTGGCGTTTTTCAAACGGATGTATCTGCGGGACAGTCTCCTTTTCACCGGGACAAAGAGCCGGATAATAGCCGTTGCGATGATAGAATTCATCAAGCTCTCCCGCCTCGCACAAAGACCACGGAGCCAAAGACTTATCAGTTACAGCATTTCTGCAGACCTCGTATGCAAGCTCCACATCGAAGCCGTCAAGCCCTTTTGACAGACAATCCGCGATCACGGCTATTCCGTGGTTGCAGTTCATGGAATGGCTGTCACCGGTGACAAGCGGAAACACAGGAAGCCATTTCCTGTCGGACAGGGAAGCGGCGACAACAGAGGAATTGACCATATCCATCTCCATATCAGGTGCAGTCAAAGTCCTGAAAGGATGAGCCGCACGATATGTGTCCCAATACCAGTCATCCACATAAAACGGTCTGTCGCTGACGTGTACCTTGCCGTCATAGGCACTGAAATATCGGCCGTCCTCGGAAATGTCGACAGGTCTTTCTGCAATCCTGTACATTGAGGTATAAAATACTTTCTTTTCGGATTCAGTTCCTCCGCTTACCCTGACCTTTGACAGGGATTCATTCCATATACGTCTGCCGAGCATCGCGACTTCATCAAGAGACCTGCCGGACACTTCACGCTGAAGATTTGCCTGTGCCTGGTCTTCACTGATGTACGATACGCCATATCTGAGTTCAATATTTTTCCTGTCAAACCTCAACGCCACCCTGTCTTCCGACAGCACCATTATCTCATCGGCACATCCGGCTTCAAGACAGAAATATGCTACAGTGCCGTTGTCAAGATTCTGATAGCCTCTCACAAATTCCCCGTCAGCAGACAATGCACCGTCAAAGCTCTTGGCAACTATATAATTGGGAGCTTCCGAAAGGAATTCAAACCCATAGACGGCCGACTGCCTTGAAGGAGCATAGGAAACTTCAGTCTGCACCGTTTCAAGATAGACTTCATATCTGTAAGGAGTGACCTTTTCATTGTCATACCTGTACGACATATCAGAGTCAAGTCCTTCCGCGGAATTCCAGGGACAGAGACAGAACGCCTGGGCTCCCCTGTGGGAAGTGAGCAGCACAGGAAGACCGGACAGACGGCAATCCGTATATTCCTTTCTCATAGGTACGGCACGCACCATACTGTTCGGAAGATGGACCGTAGGATATACAGGAACAAGTATATGGCTTATATTTCCGATATACGGGTCTACATAATCCACAGGATCCAAAGTACGGCTGCAGGAAAGAAGGCCGGCTACAAAAAGCAGAACCAACAGAATATTTCCAAATATCTTCACTTCTATTACTGTTTTGTTGTTAATATATTTCAGTATGTACACACTGCCTGTCAGTCATTTCGAATCTGAGTTCTCCTCCTGACATTATCTGCGAATAGGTTATGACATTTCCTGCCGGAATCCCGTTGAATGTGACATTTTTTACATACCTGTTGCTTTCAGAAAGATTTTCAGCTGTAATCTTCAATACTTTTCCATTCGGGAGCTTCACTTTGAAATACGGAATCTGCGGTGCCCCGACAATGTATTCTCCGGATATGCTGTCCACAGGATAGAATCCCATAGCGGAAAACATATACCACGCTGACATCTGTCCGCAGTCATCATTGCCGCAAAGCCCGTCAGGACGCGGACTGTAAAACCGGTCAAAAATCTCCCTTACTATCTCAGCCGTCCTTGCTCCTTCACCCACGGCACTATACAAATAAGCTACGTGATGGCTCGGCTCATTGCCGTGTGCATACTGGCCGATCAGTCCGGTGACATCACCGACAAATCCTGTGACATCGGCCTTGGTATCTATAATGAAAAGCGAGTCCAGCTTCGTGATGAAATTTTCCCTGCCTCCCATAAGGTCCACAAGACCGTCTATGTCATGCATTATATGCCAGGTATATTGCCAGGCATTTCCCTCGGTGTAATCTCCTCCGGAAGTCCCTCCGTGTGAAAGATGGAATTTGTCAAACGGAGTTCTCCACGCACCTTTGCTGTCACGTCCCCTTGCAAGACGGTTTTCGGTATCAAACAGATTTCTGTAGAATCCGGCCCGTTCCATAAAGAAGGCATAATCCTCGTCATACCCCAGGTCCCCGGCAAGCATAGCGGCACAATAATCGTCATAGCAGCACTCCAAAGTCCTTGAAACCGATTCCTCCCTGATGATATCATACGGAAAATATCCGTATCTGTCATAGATATCCCACTCAGAACGGTAATGAGGCTGTGTCAGAGACTTCTTCACAGCCCTGTATGCATCTTCCTTGTCTACACCGGCGAGATTCTTCAGGCAGGCATCCACGACTACCGGTACAGCATGGTTTCCTATCATACAATAGTTCTCCTTACCCCACAGGGCCCATATCGGAAGAAAACCCTGTACATCGCTGTGTACAAGCATATCATTGACCATATCGCTCGCCTTGTCCGGCATAAACAGGCTGTAGAACGGATGCGCTGCACGGAAAGTATCCCATAGGGAGAAAGTAGAATAGTAATGTCCGGATTCAGCACAATACACCTTGTCATCGGCACCACGGTATGAGCCGCTTGCATCAGCTATGTCATTAGGCTGCAGGAGAAGGTGGTAGAAAGAGGTATAGAAATTGGTCTTCTGCTCTTCCGTACCGGATATCTCTATCATGCTGAAATATCTGTTCCATTCATCACGTGCATCTGAACGCACCCTGTCAAAATTCCAGTCAGGAACTTCCGCAGCAAGGTTGGCCCTGGCTTCATCTATGCCTACTGTAGATATCGCGACTTTTACCATAATGTCATTGTCGCCCGGTCCGAACCGCAACACATATTTCGGAGCCTTGTTGGACGGATTGCCAGGAACAATTTCTTTACCTGTCACCGGTGAAGAGAACTCGATCACATAATAATACCGTCTCTGCACCCAACCTGTCACATTTGCATATCCGGTAACCGTCGAAGGGCTCTCAAAATTGACCCGGGCATCAAGGACGTGTGTGTCATACTGGTGCTCGGAACTTGTCTGGGCACTCTGGAAATCAATATAAAGATTCCTTGCTGCACCTTCATAATGATATCTGTGTACGGCAGTATGCTTAGTACAGGTAATCTCCACATTCACATCATTTTCGGTAAGGGATACCGAATAATATCCAGGGACAGCGTATTCGGTTTCCTTGTCCCATGAACTTCTGAACCGGGGTCCAGACCGCTCCGAAAAAGGCATCATCATCAGATCGCCCAAATCGGGAATTCCGGTACCGTTGAGATGATTCTGACCGAATCCCCATATCCGGGGATCGTCATTGTTGTATCCGCTGCAATGCTCCCACCCGAAATTTCCTGTATGAGGCCCCGGCTGGACAAATCCGAAAGGACGGGCAGCCCCTGGAAACGTATGGCCTGTATATGCCGTTCCTATAAGCGGATCCGCATACCCGGCAAGGTCCCTGCTGCAGGACAATGCCATAAGTGCAATACCGACAAGCAATATCAATGTTCCCGGTGAACTTCTGTACGGTTCCATAAGAATTTATTTGAATTCGACTATATAAGGATGGTTGGTCATCGTCAGAGGAATCTCCGAAGTGTTCTCAAACGTATCCACAACTCCGGTACCCTTTGTAGGGTCATAGATATTTATATGGCTGTACACCTTGTCCAGCTTCAGCACAATGTTGTCTCGCCCTCCCGAGAAACGCTCTCCCCATACTACAAGCTCGTATGTCCCGTCATATTTCTGGAGAAGCAGAGTATGCACGGTCTCCGGTTTGTCCGGAATCGAATATGCGATTCTTCCAGGGGTCTCGATTGATTTGTCGTCCTTGAGAATAGTGGTAAGATTATGAAGATAATGCGCTGAGGTTCTCGGAGTATAGTCCGTGGTATAGAACCCGAAAGTCTGGTTGCCGCTTTCATCCGAGCGGTCCCTGAGTATGTACATTGAAGTATATTCCCATCCGCGCGCATACTGTGCAAGGTAGCAGGACATATACATCAGTCCCTGTATCTCTTCGGTAACGACTTCATCGATAGTGGTACCGGTCTCCGTCGTAACCTTGCGCAGCCGCATACATTCTTCCTCCGTATAGCCTCTGTATCCTTTGGACCAGGTCACTCCGTTGTTGCCGTAAAGCCCGTCCACCCTGCAGGCAGAAGAAGGATCCGAGGCATTCCAGGTCTGGTTATTTGAAAGGGCCGGCCAGTTGGGATGTATGAAATAATTGTGCACATTGGCTACATCCGCAAATGTCGTCCCTTCAGGCATAAGACATCCCGCTCCGGAAGGAATGGTAAGGAACTGGACACCGACATTGTCCGTTTCCGCCCCCGCCTCGGTCAACGACCACACATCCACGTCCTTAAGCAGAGGATCAGCCTTTATTGCAGCATAGAAATCCCTGTGCAGCTTTGCCACTGGCATCCAGGAGAACTGACCGCCTCCGGCTTCTCCGTCATAGTATATGGTCCAGTTGTTCGGTTCGTTGTTCCCTTCCATAGCTATGAGGGCATCTTTGGCCTTGAGATAACGTGCAGCCTCAAGAGGTACATCTATCGCGCTGGAGCCCGTACCTACAGCTATGGAGAATTTGATTCCTCCGTTTTCGATAAGATAATCAAAACTGGAATATCCTTTTCCTCCATATCCGCTGCGGATCCACCTCGCACCGAGATACTGCATACATTCCAGAGTCTTTTCAAGATTCTCTCCCCTTGTGTCTATGGAGGAATTCACGCCGATGCTTCCCAAAAAATCATTTGCAGGGACAGCCGTATAGACGTTATCCGAAGGTATGACATAATCGTCATAGGAAATCTTGTTGTCGCAAGCGGCAAACAAAGCCAAAGTCAAAAATATCGATGTCATTTTATTCATAGTTTATATTATTGCTGATTATTAAACACATCATTGTCAGATACTGTCAAACAGCGCGGTGTCTATCATTATGACCGCCCTGCCATAATCTTCACTGACTTCCCGGTCTTTGCTGGAAACGGATACCCCGAAAACAAAAATTCTGTTCTTCTGGGCTCTGTCCATCAGCCAGTCAAGGTCTACGGACACATTGAACACAGCGTTTGAGCATCCGTCGCGGACAACGACCTTTTCTTCACATTCCTTCAGATCATAAGGCAGTATCCTGACTTCATCCGGATCAAGACGGCCGTCAATGAACATATCATCCACAATCTCATCATCAAGCGATATGTCAACTTTCACATCACCCTCATTGCCTATTCCCGACCTGTATACAGCAAGAGGTATCATAAATGACGAACAGTCATAATCTATGACCGCCTTATACGGGTTTCCATCGCCGGGAACGCTTCCGGCATCACCCTCAACCTGGTCTATCAGGTAAATATGGTCAGCCTGAACCGCCGCAGGCAGATAGATTGTCTGCGCAGGATATACAGAGTCCGCCACCTTGACATCGCACGATACCGGCAGCAGAAACGCAGATATCATTGATAATCTGATTATTTTCTCTATAACGTTCATATCATCAATTCATTAAACAATTACCACAAAGGATTCTGAACCCATCCGCTTATAGTGCAGTCTGTCTGCGGAATCGGATAAAAATACATAGCAGGCCTGAAGAACCTGTTCTCGACATCTTTGGGAGTATACAGGAAAGTCTGTGAATTGCGCTTTGCCGTCACTCCCCTGAGAGGGACACCAAGAGTTTCCTCTGCAATCATCCATCTGCGGACATCAAACATCCTGTGCCCTTCAAACGCCAGTTCGACACGTCTTTCATTGCGGATTCTTTCCCTCAGCTCCTCTCTGGTGATGCCTGAAGGTATTCCCGGCATATTCACGCTTTTGCGCTGACGTATCTTGTTTACCGCTTCAAGAGCTGTCATTCCGTAATTATGGTCATCAGAAGGGCCGTATGCCTCGTTCATAGCCTCGGCATAATTGAGATACATTTCAGCAAGCCTGAAAATAATCCACGCATGCACAGTGCCGCGTCCCTGAAGGAGATCAACATCAGGATCAACATATTTTTTGAGATAATACCCTGTTCTCGTCGCATTTACAACTCCTTCACCATCCCTTCCTCCTTCAAATATCTCCATTGTCCTGTCCTTGAAGACCGAATTGTTGGTTATTACAGTATATCCCAAACGCGGGTCACGGTCCGCATAAGGATCTGCTGCCATAGAAGGGTTGCTCCAGTCAAAAGGCTTTCCTGATTTCGTCTCGAACGCATCCACAAGATTCTGCGAAGGTGCGGTGCCGCTGTTTCCCCTGTCGAATCCTACGGAAAGATTGACGGATTCAAACCCGTAGCTGCTGCCATAACGGCGGACGAAGATAGCCTCGTTGTTGATATAGGATTTGAGGAATATGTCAGAATAGTCAGAAAGGAGAGTATATCTGGCTTCAGCAAGGTCAAGGACAGCCTTTGATGCACGGGCTGCCGCATCCCATTGCTGTTTCCTGTCTCCAGAAAGTGATATGAGCTCAGGACTGCCGTAGCCTCCGGCCCACTCCGGAGAATTGAAAAGGTCGCTTGCCGCAAAAAGGAGAGTCCTGCTTTTGAGAGCGAGAGCCGCCCCTCTGGTTGCCCTGCCGACATCGGCACTCTCGTATATTGCAGGCAGATTCTCCGCAGCCTCGTCACATTCGGAAACGATAAATCCAATGCACTCCTCCAGAGTATTACGGCCTACACGAAGATAATCATCTCCGACCCCGTATGTCCGTTCAAGAATCGGAACACCTCCATAACGCTGCACAAGTTCAAAATAAAAGAATGCCCTAAGGAACCTTACTTCATATCTGACCCTTTCTATATTGTCGAGATACAGCTGATATTTAGCCTGCTCGCTCTTGTTCGGATCGTATTTCAGATAGTCCATCTCGACCTCATCGGAATTTTCAAGAAAAAGGTTGGCCGCATAGATGCCGTTGAAACATCTGTTCCAGGCCCCGTCCGGATTGTTGAGCTGACTCCACGACCCTGTATTGAACTTCTGCACGGGGTTGGATTCATCGGTATGCTCCGCCTCATCGCAGCATGATGCGAGCATAGCGTTGCCGATATAAGAAAAGCCATCTGGAAGGAATGTATACACGGCATTGGCCCTTGCCATAGTATTGTTGTATGTATGGACCACATCTTCAGCAGTAATCGAAAGTTCTATTTCCGGTTCCATATCGCAGGAGACGGCAAATGAAAATACCGCGAGGAAAATTATGATATATTTCTTGGTCATAACCGTTAAAATTTGATGTTAAAGCCAAAACTGCAGGTCCTGACAGCAGGGTAGCCGTACAATACTTCCGGATCACAATATCCCTGCATATAATCCAGAGAGAAAAGATTTGTACCGCTCAGACAGAAACGGATCCCGTCTATCCCGGCCTTCTTCAGTGCAGGAGCCGTAACCGTATATCCGAATACAAGACTTCTCAGTTTGAGGAAATCACCTTTACGCTGCCAGAAAGAAGAATACTGGTAATTGTTTTTGTTGCCGTTGGTAGAAAGACGCGGATAAGTCGCCGTGTCGGCAGTCTGCTCTGTCCACCGTCCCAAAGCCATTGTCGTGACTTTGCCGTTGTTCTGGAATGCGTGGTAGGCTTTTCCCTCAAGATAGACGGTCCTGTTTGCCGCCCCCTGAAAAAGTATTCCGAGGTCAAACCCCTTATATTCAAACTGTAGATTCAAAGCCATACTGATTTCAGGCAGAGATGTATATCCGACAGGATAGAAGTCATCTTCATTGATGATCCCGTCGTTGTTCTGGTCCTTATATTTTATGTCTCCCGGCACAACTTCGGCAAAAATCTGCTTCGGGGAAGTCTCAATATCCTCATAATCACGGAAAAACCCGATAGCTTCAAGCGCAAAAGGCTGCCCGATAATACGCCCTGTGCTGTAGCGGTAGTCATAGACCTGCGGAGATTCCGAATTGAACACGACCTTATTGTGCGCATACCAGGCACTTGCCTCTACAGTGTATCTGAATTCCTTTTTACGCTCACTGTAACCGAGCACAAGTTCAAATCCGCCGTTGTCAGCCACTCCCACATTCATATTCGGCTTTGAAAATCCGAGCCAGTCAGGAACCGATGCATAAGGTCTGGCAAGTATATCATATCTATGGTTTCTGAACCAGTCAAAAGAAAGATACAGATTGCTGAAAAGCCTCGCGTCAAGTCCTATATTGAATTTACGGTCTTTCTCCCAAGTGACAAAAGGGTTTGCCTTTTCCCCTTCGACATAAGTATCCATTCCAGTATTTGACGAGCCCAGCCAATAATTTCCTCCCCAGGTATAATACTGGTTGTACATATACCGGCTGCCTCCTATATCCTGATTGCCTACAAGACCGTATGACGCGCGTATCTTGAGATTCTGAACAACTGGGCTGTCCCTGAGGAAATCTTCCTCTGAAATTACCCAGGCCAATGCACCTGCCGGGAAAAAGCCGAAACGTGAACCTTTCGGAAAATTGTCATTCCCCTGATATCCGAAGGTGAACTCAGCTATATATCTCTTTCCGAAAGAATATGAGAACCGTCCTCCGAAATTGAGGTTTTTAAAAGGAAGAGTCGTCCCTGTCACCGTATATTCGTCATAATCAACTTTCAGCATAGCATTTACATAATGCTTCGAGCCAAATATGCGGTTGTAGCACACGTTACCGTTTGCCGCTATATTGCGCCACTGCCAGGAAGAGGATTCATCTCCTCCGAGCGATGTGTCCTCTCCATATTGAGTAAATGAGATTTCACCTGACGAATCCTTGACAGGACTGTATCTTGCATAAGAACGGGTCTTGTTGGAATATGATTTATACCAATTGTTGAAACTTACCGCTCCTCCTATGCTCAAACCTTCCGTGATGAAATCAAGCTTCTCCACAAGCCGGAGTGAAGCCTGGGCAGTGCGTCCGTTATAGGATATGTATCCTTTCTCAGTCAGTTCCGCCACCGGATTTTCATACACTGAGTTTCCTCCGACCTTGTCCGCAGTGACAAGCACAGGAAAGGCACCAGGAGGGACTGTAGCGGCAAGGTCGATTATATTCCAGGTGCTCTCATTGCTTCCCGGAGTGACCTTGTCTTCAATGCTTCCTCCAAGAATGACTGAAGCCGACAGTCTCCTGGAAAGGATGACATCCACATTTGTCCTGAAATTATAGCGTGAAAAGCTCTGTTTCCTGGCAAAGTCGTGCACTCCGGAAGGGTTTCTGAGAAGACCGTAATTGTTCAGTCCGTTGAAATGCACAAAATACCTCACCGCATTGCCTCCGCCTGAAGCAGTCAGATTATAGACATAATATGGACTCATACGGGACAGCACCTCATCCTGCCAGTTGACGTCAGGATACATCATAGGGGAATCCCCTGCCAGATATGCCTCCATATCCGAACGGCTGTAGAGCGCGTCCTTGCCTTCATTCTTCAGTGCTTCATTGTACAGCGAGGCATAATCGTACGACCCCAGCCATTCAGGAAGCCTCAGAGGCTGCTGGAATCCCGCCTTTGCCCCGAACTCTATCTTAAGTGGAGAAGCCGCCCCATGCCGAGTCCTTACAAGCAGGACACCGTTTGCAGCACGGCTGCCATACAAAGCGGAAGCGGCAGCATCTTTAAGAAGCTCCACAGATTCTATCTCTCCCGGAGAAAGCCTTTCAAAGAAGTCCCTGGTGGAAGCGAATCCGTCAATCACGAAAAACAGTCCTGATCCGGAACCGAACGTCCCTATACCTCTTCCTGCCATAACAGGACTGTCAGAACCAGGTTCCGCACCTGAACCGGAGACGGTCAGTCCCGGCAGACGTCCGAAAAGAGTATTGGAGACATTCGATACGTATGAATCTTCAAGCAGACCTCCGTCCACCCTGGAGACTGCACCTGCAATCTGCCACTCGGGGAGATCAGAAGACGGTATATCTTGCCACCTGTCCAATGTATCCGAGACTTCACGCCCATACATCCGGATGGATGCAGAGCACATAAGCACGGCTAAACCCAAAAATATCATTGATTTTTTCATCGCTCAAAATTTTAATACCCGGGATTCTGGACAAGATATCCCTTGTTGACTTCGTTTGTGGAAAACGGATGCAGATACCCCCTGCGGTTCCAGCTGCGGGTTTCAAAGACATAAGGCTCGTAATGATACTCTTTAGGATTGCCTTCAATACGTGTTATCCTGATACCGTACATATCACCGGTCATTACGCCCTCCTCCTCTGCTATCATCCATCTTCTGATGTCCCAGAACCTATGGTTGTCAAAGGCAAGTTCTATATCCCTCTCGTGTCTTACCGCCTGACGGAAAGCGTCTTTTCCCGATGCTTCAACTTCAGGCATCCCGGAACGTGCCCTGACGATATTCACAGCCTGACGCGCCGTCAGTTCAAAACCGTTGGAATTGTCCGGACCGTACGCCTCGTTCATCGCCTCCGCATAATTGAGATATATTTCATTCAGCTGGAAGAGGGTGGAATTAGGGACATACTGCCACACGGTCTCGCTGATTATTGAAGGATAGTGCTTATGAAGCCAGAAGCCTCCGAAACAGGTATTTGCGTGTTTGCCTCCTTCATACAGCTCCAATGCAGGAAACTCGGAGTTCCATCTGCCGAGATTGCCTACGATGCAGGCCTCGAACCTGAAGTCAAGTTCCGACATCTTTTTCTGAAGATCATCTCCACCCTCCCAGGTCTGTATTGAACCATCCTTTTTCTCGTATTTTCTCACGTGGTTCAGGGTGACCGTTATTCCGCTCTGGCCTGAGTTTCCAGGATATACATTCGGCGGTGCCATAGAAGACCACGGCCAGGTCCATTTTCCTATGGCATTATGCGCCTTCTCTGCAAGAATGATCTCGGGATTGTCATATTGCTCCCAGGCATAACGGTAATTCTGTGATACGCCCTGGTCGGTGACAAGGTGACAGCCGTTCTCTTCAGCCCAGTCAAGGCATTCTTTTGCAGCGTATGCCGCATCTTCCCATCTTTCCGGATCCTCATTCCCGAAACATATAAGATTGTTATTCTCGCCCATATCAAGATACGGAACAGAAGTATTGAACAGAGGGCTTGCTGCATAAAGCAGAGTCTTGGACCTGATTGCAAGCGCCGCTCCCTTGTCAATGCGTCCTCTCAAAGCTCCTGTCTGACGGTCAGGAAGATAAGGAAGAGATTCATCAATGTCAGATATTATGAAATTCACCACATCCTCCACACTGCTGCGCGGAATTTTAAGATTCTCATTCACTTCTATGAAATGGTCGATTACAGGAACACCGCCATAGAATTTCAGCATTTCAAAATAATTCAAAGCTCTGATGACACGGCTTTCCGCCTTGAGCTGGCTGGCGTATGCCGGGGTTATATCAGGCACTTCATCCGCACGCTTTACCATAAGAGCCACTTTCCTGACGGCCTCCCATCTGAGAGACCAGCGTCTGTCGTCAGTATTGTCCGCAGTCACGGAAGCCGAGTTCCAGTTGTTCGGCTCATACCACGGGGCACACTGTTCGGCCTCGTCACACCGTCCGGACCAAAGGGAGCTGTGAGGATTGGTGGTATCATCACCGGAATTGTTCGGAGAACCATATCCGAGATTGGAATGTATGCCTTTCTGATAGATGCTTGCAAGAAAAGTCTCCACATTGGTCTTCGATGAAAATATGTCATCTTCAGTCACATCCACTCCGGGAGCTTTGTCCAGATAGTCACAGGAGACCATAAGAAGACAAATAAAAATAACTGTTGGTATATGTTTCATAGATTTTCCTTTAGAAGTTAATATTCACGCCCATATTGAATATCCTTGTCAGTGGATAAGGCTCAGCATTCGCCTCAACGATCGGATATTCAGGATCTTCTCCCGGATACAGACGGCAGAAAGTCAGAATATTGTTGCCGTTGAAATAGAACCTCACATTCGATACGCCGGCCTTAGAAAGCCACGAAGCGGTCAATGAATACCCTATTTCAATGGATTTAAGCCTCAGATAGGAAGCATCTTCAAGCCAATAGGTACTGACGACCTGGTTGTGCTCGTCATTTGAAACGGAATATCTCGGATAGGATATTTCAAGACCCTGCTCATATCTCTCCCGGGACCAGCTTTTCAACAGGTCCCTGTTGGCTCCTGTCCCGGTATAGAAGCCTCTTCTTGTCCGTCTTGAAGGCATAGTGGACACATTTGAGGCTCCCTGGAACAATATTGAAAAGTCGATCCCTTTCCAGCTGCCTCCGAGCGCGAGACCAAACATTATTTCAGGGAAATTCGAATAGCCTATAGGTACTATATCCTTGTCATCGATCTTGCCGTCACCGTTGACATCCTTATATCTGATGTCTCCAGGCTGCACCCTGTTGTTGTTCCATTTGTACACCGGACGGGCGGCATCATTTACTTCGTCCCAGGTATTGAACAGACCTTCAGCCACATAGCCGAAAAACTGTCCATATCTCTGACCCGTACGGTACTGGTAACTATAAGGCCAATTCACTTCATCCTGCTCAAGTATGACATTTCTGGCATAAGTGAAATTGCCTTTTGCAAAAAAGCGGAAATCACCCCAGCGGTCATTGTAGGACAGTTCACCCTCATAGCCCGAGTTCTTCATCCTTCCGAGGTTGTATGCAGGCATATCAGCACCTATGATATCCGGAACCGTACCGCGGTTGGTAAGGATATTGTCCCTGTTTTCAAGAAACCATTCCAGCGTGAGCGAGATCTTCTCCTTAAGGAAATGGGCATCCAGACCGACATTCAGCTTTTTGGCCTTTTCCCAAGTCAGCAGCGGGTTTCCGATCTTGCCTTCGTATGAACCTCTGTATGACTGGTAATTCTGGCCAACCTCACCAAAATTATAGGCTCCGTCCTTAAAGGTGTACACTGTAGGACGGTACAGAAACCTGTCGCCTCCGACCTTGTCATTTCCCACAATACCGTAGGAAGCCCTTACTTTAAGGAATGTAAGCACATCGTTTTTCGGAAAGAATTTCTCATCGGTAGGAATCCAGCCCACAGAAAATGAAGGGAACCAGCCGAAACGGCGTCCTTCCGCAAAGTTCTCTGTACCGTTATATCCGATATTGAATTCGGCCATATACCTGCTCTTATAATCGTAGGTCACACGTCCGACAACTCCCTGATAGCCGTTCGGAATAAGAAAGGCAAGATTCGGACTGTGATATTTGCTCTGGGTATACAGAAGCAGGACACCTGCCGAGTGGCCGTTGAAATTATTGCTCCATTCAATACCTCCTTCAAGATATATACGCCTGTTCTTATCGGTCGAACTCCCGCTTCTGGCCTGCTGGGGTTCACCGTTCGGGACATAGATTATACCCTCGTCCTCTGAAGGCCGCGCATCGTATGTCACCTGCTCTTTCTGGAAAGTCTTCACCTCAAGGTTGTAGCTCTTGTAGGATATGGCTCCTCTCAGCTTCAATCCTTTGAGAAGATAATCCATACTATAGTTCAGCCTTACGGCACCATTGAGAGTGTTACCATAGTCATTATGCCACCCCTTGTTATAGGCCGACAGAGGAGACCAGGACGAATTGGTAATCTGTGACAATGTCACAATCTTGCCGTCGACCACTCCAGGGGTCGCATTTGGCGGTACTGAAGACAGCATTTCAAACAGAAGGTCCGTATTCCAGTTAGGTCCGCGCTTATTGTCTATCTGCGTGGATATGTCAATACTGGCTGTCAGATTCTTTGTGATGGTGATATCAAAGTTGGAGCGGAAATTATACCTGCGGTATTTTATCTGATAGTCATAGTCCTGACGCACGACATCAGTATTGAGCATACCGTTCTGGGTAAAATATCCCAGTGAGAAAAAGTATTTCACCCTCTTGCCTCCACCTCTTATGTTCAAGTTGCTCTGGGTATTGATGCTGTAGTCCCTCAACATATAATCATACCAGTCCACGCTCGGATACAGCACAGGATTCTCACCGGTCCTGTAATATTCTATCTGCTCCTCAGAATAGACGGGAGCATAGCTTCCGGAGATGAACGAGTCATATGCAAGTGCCTGGTTATATCCCCTGGTCCACTCGTATGAATTCATATTTTCCCTCAGAAAAGGGAATGTGGTGAATGCCACGCTTGTGGAAAGGCTTACTTTCGGTTTGCTTATCTCTCCCCTCTTGGTCTGGATAAGCAGTACGCCGTTTGCTCCCCTGACACCGTAGACAGCCGTAGCAGAGGCATCTTTGAGGATGGTGATCGACTCTATCTCATTGGGGTCGATGTTGTTGTAGTTTGAAGATTCAATACCGTCCACCATAATGAGCGGGTCCTGGTCTCCGGCAAATGTACCGACACCTCGTATACGCAATGTAGAAGCATCATTTCCAGGCTCACCGCTTCTCTGGACAGCAAGAAGTCCAGGCATACGCCCTGCAAGCGCATTGCTTATGTTCGCCTGCGGAGACTGGAGAAGATCCTTTGTCCCTACCGCCGCGACAGAACCTGTCACGGTAGCCTTTCTCTGGGTACTGTAGGCCACAACGACAACATCATCCAATGTTGTGCTTTCATCTTCAAGCACCACATTTACGACAGATTTTGTCCCTGCTACGAAAGAAAATGTCTTGTAGCCGAGAAATGACACCTGGATTTCAATCCCTGAATCAGGGAGAGCAATAGAATACCAACCATTTGAGTCGGTCATCGTGGCGATATTATATTCAGGAGAATATACTATGGCTCCAACGACAGGCTGGGAAGCCACATCCCTGACCGTACCGGTAATCACGACATCCCTGCTTTGCCGCGACAGGACATCCTCTGCCTGCAAAGGACAGAAAAATGCCAGCAAAGACGTCAGAACCGTCAGTAGAGATACCACTTTTGATTCAAAAACGGATATCCGCATATAATTAGTTGTTAGCCGGAGGCGTGCACCTCCATAGTGTTATTAATTATTGCGAATATATTCTGAGAGCGGTATTTTTAGATTAATTGACAATTAATATCAATAAAAAATATAATTTTTTTCTTGTTTTTACAGAAGATTGAAGACGAATATCGCCAAAATCGCCAGCGGGGCGACATATCTGACCATAAAATAGACAGCTCCGAAAATGCGTACATTCGTATCAAGGCAACCACCGTTAGTAAATTCATCCATGACATCGGACCGTTTCATTTTCCATCCGACAAAAAGCACTGTCAGCAAAGCACCGGCTGTCATAAGGACATTGGCTGAAAGTTTGTCAAAGAAATTGAATATGGTCTCATTGAAAATTCTGAACCCTGAAAGCGGACCGAATGACAAAGAACAAAACGCTCCGATAACCCAGGTGACAGCAAACACGATAAACGAAGCTTTCCTGCGTGACATTTTCCTGTCTTCTACAAGATAGGCCACACCGACCTCGAAAATAGATACGGAAGAAGTAAGGGCCGCAACAAAAAGGGCTGCAAAAAACAGAATTGCAACAAACCCTCCGGCAGGCATTCTTGAAAAGATGAACGGAAGTGTCTCAAATACAAGTCCGGGGCCGGCCTGAGGACTGAGTCCGAATGAAAAGACCGCCGGCATTATTGCACAGCTCGCTATTATGGCGAATATGAAATCCGCAACAGCTATATGAAAAGAAGAGGACGCAAGATTGTCTTTTCTGCTTATATAGGAAGAATATGTCAGCATTATCCCGAATCCGGTCGACAGAGAGAAGAACGCCTGTCCCAAAGCCGCCACGCATACACCGGCGTTGATTTTTGAAAAATCAGGCTTGAAAAGATATACGAGCCCTTTTCCGGCATCAGGCAAATAAAATGATGTCACAGCTATTATGACAACTATCAGAAACAGCATAGGCATCATTATCTTGCCGAATTTTTCGATACCGTTTTCTACCCCTCCTATAACAACCGACATAGTGACAAGAAGAAATATGGTATGGCATACCAAAGGAGCCCATATTGAAGATATAAAGTCACCGAACACGCCTCCCAAATCGGCAGCCGACTGCGAATTGACTGTGAAGTCCAGACAGAAGGCCCTGTACAGATATTCTATAGACCAGCCTCCTATTACACTGTAATAAGATACAACTATTACAGGAGTGACCACCATCAGAATACCGGTCCATTTCCAGACACTCCCGGGTGCCAGTCTTTTGAATGCGCCGAATGCATTTGACTGGCTTCTGCGTCCTATTATCATCTCGGCACATAAGATAGGAAGGCAGAGAAGGAAGACACAGAATATATATATGAATATAAATGCCCCTCCGCCGTATTCTCCGACCATATATGGAAAACGCCAAAGGTTTCCAAGCCCTACAGCCGAGCCGGCCATAGCCATAAGTGCGCCGAACCGGCTTCTGAAATTCTCTCTCTCCATTATGCAACCGTCAAATATGTTCCAAAGGATTCCTCCTACTTCCTGTCATATATGACAAATTCGAAGGTCAGTCCAGTATTTTCGTCTGTCCTGAGGTCTGACCGTGAAGTCTCACGCCAAATTTCCGGAGATATTTCAGGAAAGAAGGTGTCCGCATCACCTATTTCCGTATGTACCTCTGTAATATAGAGTCTGTCAACTGTCTCCATTGACTGACGGTATATTTCCCCTCCGCCTATCACAAAGCACTTTTCAGCATCTCCACATACTTCAAACGCCTCTTCCATAGAATGGACGGCTATCACGTCAGGGAAAACGGATCTGATAGAATCAGCACCTGACACACTTCGTGTAACAACAATATTGGTCCTTTTCGGGAGAGGACGTCCAAGGGATTCAAATGTCCTGCGGCCCATAACCACAGGACATCCGAGCGTAGTCTTTTTGAAATACTGCAAATCCTCGGAAATATGCCACAGAAGACTGTTGTCCTTTCCTATGGCCATATTGTCCGCAACCGCAACTATGATACATTTCTCCATAGAAACTGTTTTTATACGGCCACCGGAGCCTTTATACCTGGCCAAGGGTCATATCCCTCAAGAGTGAAATCCTCATATCTGAAGTCAAAGATGCTTTTCACATCAGGATTGAGCTTCATCAACGGAAGTCTACGAGGCTCGCGTGAAAGCTGCAGGGCAACCTGCTCAAAATGATTGCGATAAATATGAGTATCACCTGTGGTATGTACAAATTCTCCCGGCTTCAGACCGCATACCTGCGCTATCATCATAGTAAGAAGAGCATAAGAAGCGATGTTGAAAGGCACTCCGAGAAACACATCCGCACTTCGCTGGTAAAGCTGGCAGGAAAGCTTTCCGTCCGCCACATAGAACTGGAAAAGCGAATGGCAAGGAGGCAATGCCATCTTGTCCACTTCAGCCACATTCCAGGCTGAAACTATCATACGGCGCGAATCAGGATTTTTTCTGATCGTCTCTATAACATTGGAAAGCTGGTCTATGGTTCCGCCGTCCGGAGTCGGCCAGCTGCGCCACTGATGACCGTATACGGGACCGAGGTCACCGTTCTCGTCCGCCCATTCATCCCAGATGGACACACCATGCTCCTTAAGATATCTGATGTTGGTGTCTCCGGAGATGAACCATAACAATTCATATATGATTGATTTCAGATGTACTTTCTTCGTAGTAAGAAGAGGAAACCCTTCACTAAGGTCAAAACGCATCTGATAGCCGAATATGCTCTGCGTTCCTGTACCTGTACGGTCCTCTTTCATTGTTCCGTTCTCACGGATATGCCTCAAAAGGTCAAGGTATTGTTTCATATTTCCGTCCTGTCCTCCCTGTTATTTTACTCCGAAGGCAAATATGATGGCCTGTTCATACACTTCGCCAGGTCTCAGCACAGCGCAAGGATAGTCAGACTTGTTCGGTGCGTCAGGATAGTTCTGGCACTCTATGGCCACGCCTTCGTAATCATTGTAGCTCCTGCCGCATTTTCCCTCAGGACATCCTGCAAGCCAGTTGCCAGTGTATATCTGGACTCCGGGCTGTGTGGTAAGCACTTCGAGAGTACGTCCGCTTTCCGGAGCATAAAGTTCCGCCGCGCTCTGTATCTGTCCTGATTCGGCACCGTCGATAACCCAGCAATTGTCATAGCCTTTTCCATAATTCAATGCAGGGAAATCTTCTCTGATGTCACGGCCGAGAGGTTTGGCTGAAATGAAATCCATCGGAGTCCCCGCTACAGGCTCGCTCTCTCCGACAGGAATAAGAGTATCATCTGTCGGAAGATACTCCGAGGCATTAAGCTTCAGAATATGACCGAGAATATCCCCGTTGCCTTCCCCGTTCAGGTTGAAATATGCGTGATTTGTCAGATTTACAACTGTAGGGGCATCGCTTTCCGCTGTAATTGTAAGACGGAGCGAATTGTCCTCGCTCCAGTCATAGCGTGCGACTGCCTTCAAAGCTCCGGGATATCCCATCTCACCGTCTTCAGAATAATAAAGGAACTCAACGGAATCACCATTGACACGGCTTTCCCATACTTTGTTCTGAAATCCCTCAGGACCTCCGTGAAGATGGTTCGGTCCGTTGTTTATAGGAAGGTCATATTCCTTTCCGTCAAGAACAAACCTGCCTG
This sequence comes from Bacteroidales bacterium, assembly GCA_009774765.1. Lineage (GTDB taxonomy): Bacteria > Bacteroidota > Bacteroidia > Bacteroidales > UBA932 > Cryptobacteroides. Next base: position 38,486 of record VSOK01000001.1, on the reverse strand, counting down.
CCGCAATCCTGTTGGCATATCTTCCAGGTATTTTTCCAGCACAAGGACCGTCTCCGAAATAGCTCATAGGATCCGGATACCCGAGCACTACGTCAGCAAGTTTTCCTTCCCTGTCGGGAACCACGACTGACACGATTCCTGCACCTATGCTTGAAAGCTGCACATACGCTCCCTTGGAGTTTGTCATCGTATAACGGAAGATTTCCTTTCCACACTCCGACTTGCCCCATAATTCCTTCTTTATTTCCATAATATCATTTCTTATATTTTGACATAAGTTTTTCCAAATTATTTTGGACATTTATATAAACTTGGTTATCAATAAATTACTTTGTTTTTTTATATTTTATCAAACAAAACTTGGACATTTTTTGGTCATTTAATCTCTCCACGTTTCCTAAGCTCTTCTATCCCTATCATTAATGCCTTATCAATAAGCTTTGAATTATTCTTATACCACTCACTGATATAATACAATGTTCCTGACCCCTTTCCTGTCTGTTCGAGAATCCCCTGCCCAACCATTTGCTGTACATATACTCTCACTTGACGTCTTGTAAGATGTCCATCCAATAATTTCACAAAATCCCCCATTTTCGCTTTATTATACTTTTGGAGATATGGTAAAATAATAGATGTCATTTGCGATAAATCCCAATCACTCTTTTTTGAATACTCAGCTTCATTCCCTGTGAATTCATAATAACTCCGGCATAATATATAGTGAATACCATTTGTCTTACCTCTTTTCTCAATAAGATTCCTGTCAATCAATTTATTTATTATAGTTTTATCTATAATTTTAGTATCGGAATTTCTACGAATTTTATCCAAAGCAATGATTTCAAATACAGACAATTTATTTTCTTCCGTTAAATTCTGTTGTATGGATTCAATAAACAATGCAAACGCCTTATCATACATTATGGACGAGAGCACAAGTTCAACTTTAAAGGCATCGCTATGTGAATAATCCGGAGCTGCTTTTCCTTCAGACAATGTATTATAGAATATTTTATCCACGCCTTGACCAGAACGTTCAACAATACCTGTTTTTGACAAAACATCAGATAACAATCTGTTTCTTGGTGTACTCGGTGTTGTCAATATGTTTTCTATTGTGACTCCATACGGAAAGCCGCCTGCATTTGTAATGACCAACTTCTGAGGATACTGTTTTATAACCGTTTCACTATTTCTATTATAATCCCTATGGGCCACGGCATTATTTATTGACTCCCTTATTACTTCTTCATTAAAATAAGGCACATCAAAAATATACGGTCCTTCCTTTATTGAAAACGAGCCATTACGTAAATCAATATCATGCCATAATTGTTCTATCATCAGAAAAAACGGCTGCCTGTAAACAACTCTATTATCAAATGTAATCTGCGAATCGGAATGACGAAATTCCAACATTATAGCAGCTTGAGGATAATACTCTTTTATGAAATCCTCCCTTCCCAAAAGAATAACTGCAGCATTTGAAACCTGACCATCTATGACCAAACCAAGGTCATTAAGTATTTGTTCATTGCTCAATGACAAGAATCTTGGATTGTTTTGCTTCTTGGCATATTTGTCTTTCAACACACCAATCGCTTCCTTGTCCAAACTATCGATTGTTGCATATTTGCAAATCTGTTGTGAAAAATCAGGTTCTTTCTCTTGTATAATGCTAAGATATACTTCATCAGACATAGGTTTCAGCTCTTCTCCTACTCTCATCAAAGCAACATCTTCAAATTTAAAAACAGTTCCTGTAGGACGTGAAGGAACATCTATAACAAGAACACGGCCTTGTCTGTCGCTTTCATTCTCATAAAGTTCATAAATATCAGGGCGTATTCCCGTATCTCTATAAATATTTGCTTCAAGTTCACCGATACAACCTTCATTCTGTTTTGTTCCGATAACTTTATGAGGAAATTTATCATCCATCCCGATGACCAACGAACCTCCTTTCTCATTACAAAGAGCTACCACATAACCTAATATGCAACGACGACGCTCAGAAGATTTTAGTCTGCTTCCTCCATCATATGCAATATTGCCATATTCTCCTTTCTTAAACTCGACTTTATCTTCTGACTCTTTACTATACTTCAACCGTTCTATCGTCCACATACTTTTACCCTGTCTTAAGATTCACATAACATACAAAGATAATGTTTTATTCGAATCCTAAAATAAGGAAAAGGCATCTTTAACTACACACCTTTTAACTATTCATTGAGATTTTCAAGAAACGCAAAAACATTTTGCTCCGGGGCATCCTTCATAAGGACATTCTTGTCCCTGTCCAGAAGATACAGAGAAGGTATGGCACGTACATTATAAAGATTGTCGGTGCGGATAATCCCGTCAGGGTCATATCCGTTGTACCAGGATTCAGGATATACAGGCATATATTCATACCAGCCGGATATATCCTCATCAATATAGACATTCACTACGGAAAGCTTTCCGGCTGCAATCAGTCTGTCCGCCGAAAGGTCCATACTTAGCACATTGATTATATTTTTGCAGGCGGCACATCCGGGATTGCTGAAGAACAGCAATGTATATTCGGAATCTATCCCGTAAAGCGAATATGTCATCCCGTCAGCATCCACAAATGTAAAGTCCGCGGCACGGCTTCCTGTCCTGTTCATAGAACACATCCTTGCATCATATCCGTAAGCCGCTCTCTTCTCTGCGGAAAATCCTTCATAGACCGACAGTCTCTCCGCATAAGGACAGTACAGGTCTTCGTTTCTGAAAGGCGAATTCGGATCATACAGATATTTTTCCACAAGCGCGGTGACCGTCTCGAATACATTTGAAGCCGTGTCGCTTCTTTCACAAGACTCGACCCTGTCAAAAAGCCGGCCTATAGCCGACATCGCCTCCGGCAGATCAAGCATACCCAACAATCCGACATAATTTGAAAACGCAGCCTCCACATCATCTGTCTTCACACCGCTCACAAACACGCTGTCACAGGGATAATGACGCGAAGTATCCGTAAAGTTGTCCCAATAATGCTCCGCAAGATAGCCTACAGCCATCTCATAATCATCTTCATACACTGAAGGAATGCTCACGGCAGGAAAAGGCAGGGCGTAAAACGTCTCTGCCTTTCTCTGTCCACAACCTGATACAACCAACAGAACAGCGGTTAAAACCGCTGTTCCGATATTTAAGATTATCCGTATTCCAGCCATTGCAAACTATGATTCCTGCGGCATACGGCTATTTTACCGTAGCTTCCGCCTGAGAAATATTTATGATAAAATCACCTATCCTCTCCAGTTCGGAAACAACATCCATATAGTAGACCCCTGTCTGATAGTTATAGCTGCTGTTCTCCATATTCGCTATGTGTTCCTCACGCAGAGCATTACGGCACGCATTGATGGCATCCTCGGCATTCTGTGCATTCACAATGTCCTTAAGTTCATCATAAGGCATCCTGAGGTTGTCCAGCATAGCCACATAAGCAGCATCAACGGTATCAAGCATCCTGTTCAGTTTCCTGAGCATATCCTCGTCAAAGACCTTTCCGTGGGCATTCTTCCTCTGAAGAATCCTTCCTATCTTGTCACCTGAATCTCCAAGGCTTTCCATCTCACTGATAATCTTGTACATGGATCGTACCCTTATCCCGGCACTGTCACTGAGTTCACCTTTTGAGACATCATTGAGATATGAAGCTATCTCATACTCTATCCTGTCCGTAATCTCCTCGTATTTGGCCAGCTTCTGATTCAGTTCCGAGAATTTGTCGGCATCGGTCTCATTGATGGCCTGCCTTATATAGCCGAACCCTTTGTGGCAGATTTCACCGAAATGTACAATTTCCTCTTTGGCCTCATCAAGCGACAGCTCCGCAGTGCTGAGAAGTCCCCTGCTGATATATTTCAGGCTGAATACTTCCTCCTCCCCTGCAGGGCTCTTCACCATCCAGGTCACTATCTTTTCAATATACGGCACAAACCAGATGAGAATGGTCGTATTGATTATATTGAACAGGGTATGAAGCGTAGCTACACCGTACAGAAGGGATGTCTGAAGCTTTGCATACTCCGGGCTTCCGGCAGGATATGCCGTGAAATCCGCGGTGACAGGATTGTACATTCCCATCCCCTGCACAATAATGCCTATCAGCTTGACAAAAGGATAGAAGACGATCAACGCCCATATAACTCCGAATACATTGAACAGGGTATGCGCCCTTGCAGCCCTTTTGGCGGAAACGTTACCTACCGCAGCCGCCATATTCGCCGTGATAGTAGTTCCTATGTTTTCACCGAGTACCATAGCCGCGGCCATCTCAAATGAAATCCATCCGAAGTTGACCATAACCATAGTGATAGCCATAGTCGCGCTTGACGCCTGAAGCACTATGGTGAGAATGGTTCCGAGTGCAAGGAAAATCAGAACTGAACCGTATCCGAAACCTGTCCATTGCTTTATGAACGACAACACCTCCGGCTTGTCAAGCAGTACGCTCGATGTATCCTTGAGCAGTGAAAGGCCGAGGAACATTATGGCGAATCCTATCACCAGTTCACCGATGTTCTTATGCTTGGGCTTCTTGGAGATAGACAGCAGAAAACCTACCGCCATAAGAGGTACCGATATTGAAGCTATATCCACGGAAAATCCGAGAAACGCGATGATCCACGCTACGAATGTGGTTCCGATGTTGGCTCCCATAATCACACCTATGGCATTGGCCAGAGACATCAGTCCTGCATTCACAAATCCTACGACCATAATGGTTGTCGCCGAAGAAGACTGGATAAGCGCGGTAATTATGACACCCGTAAGAATTCTTTTTATCGGAGTAGAAGTCATAGACGCCAGAAACATTCTGAGTTTGTCCCCGGCCGCTTTCTGCAATCCGCCGCTCATAAGAGTCATACCATAAAGGAACATACCCAAGGCGCCCAGCAGAGTACAGATCTGAATTACAATATTCATAAAGAAGCAATATTATGATTTAATCAAATTAATATCCATTTGTCTATCAAACAGGCGCAAAAATATATAAAAATACTTAGATTTGCCGTCCGCTATTTACAATGTAACAAAGATTTAACGGACTTATGAAAGCCAGGTATTTTTTACTCCCCATTCTGATATCATTCATATTCCATACCATTTCCTATGCGCAGTTTTACACTGTCGGAGACAATCCGGCATCAGTCAGATGGTCAAGCACAGAGACTCCGCACTACAGGATAGTCTATCCTGAAGGTCTGGATTCGCTCGCTATGGCATACGGACGCAATCTTGAAAAATACAGAATCCCTGTCGGAAGGACAGCCGGATATACACCAGGAGAATGCATCAGGGTCAAAATGCCGGTCATTCTGCACGCATTCAATGCACAGTCCAACGGCTCTGTAGCCTGGGCACCGAAACGCATAAGCCTGTTCACATCTCCGCAGCCGTACGACCCGGAAGCCATGCCGTGGGCAACTATGCTTGCAATACACGAACAGAGGCACGCCGCCCAGATGCAGACAGGTCTTTCAGGGGCATTCAGACCTTTCGGATGGTTTTTCGGAGAAATGTTCAACGGACTTGTGGCAGGATTATATTTTTCGAATGAAATGCTTGAAGGAGATGCGGTGATAGCCGAAACGGCATTGAGCAGATCAGGACGAGGACGCACTGCCGATTTCCTCAACTACTATATGATAGCATTCGACAACGGGGATTTCCGCAACTGGAACAAATGGCGTTTCGGATCGCAGCGCAACAATACCCTCAACCATTATGCGGCAGGATATCTTATGTTCAGCGGAATACGTTATCTTTACGGGACGGATGACTTCGTCGGACAATATACACATCATATATCAAGACGTCCATACGATGTCAACGGCTTCGAAACCGTTCTGAAAAAGACGACAGGAAAAAATCTCAAGACCGCATACAAGGAAATAGCAGATACTCTCAACAGAATGTGGCAGGAGGAAATCGAAGCGAGAAAGCCTTTCATACCTTCATCTGAGATAATGGACACTCCTACAAGATACACGGAATATTACAACAACATATTCTGCGGAGACGACCTTTTCACAGTAAGGGAAGGAAAGTCCGTCGCTCCTGCGCTTGTGAAAATCAGCCCTGCAGGAAAAATGCGGATCATCAGTTCATTCCCTCATAGCGCAAGCCAGCTGTGCCTGTCAGAGCAGCGGAACAGGATATACTGGAGCGAAACCGTACCTGACATAAGATGGGGTCAGAAGAAAAATTCGCTTATAAGATACTACGATACCAAGAAGCACATACGCAGGACAATTACGCATCAGGGGCGTCTGTTCAGTCCGAGCATATCCGAAGATGGCACATATCTATGCACATCTGAATATTTTGACAGGGGAAACACCGGACTGGCCATACTCGATCCGGACAATGGAGAGAAAACAGCATCCGTAACGGCTCCCGATTCACTACAGGTGACAACAAGCACTTGGATAAAAGACAGAATATATGTAACAGCTGTTTCGGAACACGGATACGGCATCTATTCCATAGGATTTGAAGACAACAGATTCAAAAATGACTGGAAGACGGTACTTTGTCCGCAGCCTGTACAGATAACCAATTTCGGAAGCGAGGACGGTATGCTCTACTTCACATCTGACAGGACAGGTGTAAATGAATATTACAGGCTTGACGCTGATTCAGGAGAATTGGTCCAGCTGACATCCACAAGATACGGTGCCAATGATTTTGTCTACAGCCCGTCCGGAGAATATCTCTATTACAGCGCAGAAAGGCACGGAGGCAAACTCATTGAAAAGACACCTTCAGACTCATTGCTCGAGAAAAGGGTTGATTTTGCAGACATCCATAAATACCGGGTGGCGGACAAGCTGTCATTGCAGGAGAAGAAAAGAGCTGAATCCGACACCACTTCAGCAGTATCCGAAAATTTTGAATTCACTTCTCCTGAAAGATACAGACGTTTCCCGCATCTTCTTAAAATACATTCCTGGGCACCGGTCTACTTTGACTCGGACAATCTGAAACAGCTGAGCGGTGACAGATTCTATGAAGTGCTCTCCCTCGGAGCAGCGGCAATAAGTCAGAACGATCTTGACAATGCAATAGCGAGTTTCGGATATTCCGCACACAAGGATCCGTACAACTACAGCAGGTGGAGACATTCAGGACACATCAAATTCACCTATACAGGATGGTATCCTGTAATAGAACTTGCACTTGACATCAATGACCGGGGAGCAAGGACCAGAAGCATCAACTACAATTACACAGGAGTCAGCCAGATCATAGGTACACAAAAATTTGTAGACCCTGAGTACAGTTACATATCAAGCACTTCCAAAGAAAACGGACATCCTTTCATAAGCGGAAAGATAGCAGCATATATACCGTTCAACTTTTCAAAAGGAGGATGGTACCAGGGACTCATTCCAAGGGTATCATATACAATAACCAATGACAGATTCAAACTCGATCCGAATACCATACTGTACAACGGTTCCGGACATACTATTGCGGTCATTCCTTCAATATCCGACGAAATACTTGTCCAGAGCCTGAACGGTTCTGTCAGATACTATATTCAAAGACCTGTTGCGGAAGCAGGAGTATATCCGAAATGGGGCATCGGGACTGAATTCGGTGCTTCGTATGAGATAGGGCTTGAAAAATTCTTTTCACCGGTAGGATACGGATATGTGTATGGATATCTGCCCGGAATTATTCCTCAGCACGGTCTGCGCCTTACCGCAACGGTCCAGTCAAGGTTCAATACGGAGTCCATATCCGGACTGTATGCAGCCGCCACCGTTCCGCGCGGATTCAGAGACAACGGTCATCTCATATCATACATATCAAACGTCTACAGTACTCAGACCAGGATGACAGCCGACTATGCAATACCGATCTATATAGGTGATATTTCATTGGGGTCATTCTTATATATAAAAAGGATTGTACTGACACCTCATTTTGACTATACTCTTCTGGGGACACACAGTAGAACAGGGCTGTATTCAACAGGAGCTTCATTGACTATAAACTTCAGCAGTCTGTTCTGGCTCAAATATTCGTTCAATATAGGTGTGGAATATTCATACAACGGAGGCAATGCGTTCAACAGCATAAAACAGAGCGGCATCCCGATGGGACGCGATTCTTTTCAACCGATATTCAGTGTTGATTTTTAACAAAACCAACACCGAATCAATCCTAACCCCCTGAACACAGTATAAAAGGAGAAAAAGTTCACGAAGCAATCCGTGAGCTTATAATAACATATACAGGATGGTTCTGCAGAAAACACCCTGGTCACGGTAAAGTATTTGACTATCCGGCTCATTTTGTCGAAAAACAAGTACTGAAATGGCAGATAGATACTTTGTTGTATATACTCAATAACCCTATCGTGGCACGTATTGGCAAAACTCACTATCTATATGAATTCTGCTCATACCGTTTCCATACGAAAAACGGAAGCCGGTTAAAAGAAATTATAAATGTCGACACTTCTTTTGTCAACAGCCATTTCAAAAATCTGAAGAATCTTAAAGCTGCACTTCAGACAAAACTAAAATACCAACACCTGTTGGACAACACCAACCCTTCATCTATATATTGGTGATTATATATACTGTTACAATGACGACAGGATCAAACCGGGGCTTCTTCTTTTATATCGTGTACGACATATATCAGATTGGAATATTATGAATGAACGTATCATACTTCCAGTGCTTGGTGATGCATTCCTGTTTCCTGATTTCACATTTGGGAACCATACAAAACACGAGCAGGATGGATATTTATAATATATTGAGAATCAAATATATAAGAAAATCAACCTTGCTTTGCCCCCGTTGAAATGGAGGTGCAAAGCAGGATAGGTTTCCGTATATTACTGATAATGTTATACTTACAAAAATGACCCTGCTCGTGATTTGTATATAATCCTGAAAAAGGTTTACCGGAACACGCAACACTTGATGATGCGCCATCCGGTACATCTACCGCCACAACCCTTGCCTTGTAAAACATTGACTACCAAGCACCTGTAAAACAGTATATCATCTAAACGGTATACTATTTTGTAACATATTAACACTTAATAACTTACAGATGGAGGGTAAGACATATCAGCAAAAGGGACAGGAGGACAGACACAAAAAGGGATTGAACAGAAAACATCAGTCAATCCCCTTTTATTCCAATTATGGAATGTATCATAAAATTTTCAAACCGTCCAGATTTCGGAGGTCACATCACCACACATATATTCTATAAGTTATGCAAGCAATGGTTTGATAAGACCGAAGATGACGTATGATATAATCAGCGTAACAAGTATATTGAAAGCCTGTGCAGTAAGGAAGACTGTCAACGGCTTCCTGTTCTCTTTGCCGAAAATATCTTTGAACCTCGTCTCAAGACCTATACATACGAAAGCTATACTGAACAATGTATTCTGGAACCCTTTCGTAACTTTTCCCACAGCTTTGGCAGTCTCAGTGTCAAAGCAGAAACTGAACACCAGAGAAGCAAGGATAAATCCTACTACAAACTTAGGGAACCTGTCCCATATCACTCCCAAAGTAGGTTTTTCCTGCTGATTCTTGCCCTGGTAGCTCCACATAAGTGAAATGATGAATGCAGCAGCTCCCAAAAGAACATTCTGTGAAGATTTTACTATAACCGCAGTCTGTGCGGCAACATCACCGTTACCTTTGTCTGCAAGTGTTCCAGCAGCGGCAACAGCTCCTGTCGTATCAATTGTTCCTCCAAGCCAGGCACCGGTAACCTCCGGAGAGAGTCCCATAAGATTACCGAGCCAAGGAAGCACATACATCATAGGTATAGCTATTATAAGCACCAGTGAAATGACGTATGAAAGCTTTTTGTTGTCTCCTTTGATGACTCCGCAGGTAGCGATCGCAGCAGAAACTCCACAGATGGACACAGCACTTGCCAGCATAGTACCCATCTCAGAATCCACCTTCATCTTCTTTGCAATCCAATATGCAAAATACCACACGGTAAACACAACTATAAGCGACTGGGCAAATCCGTAAGCTCCTGATTTCATCACTTCTCCGAAAAGAATTGTAGAGCCGAGGCAGATTATTCCTATCTTTATATAGAACTCACTCTGTACAGCGGTCTTAAGCCATTCCGGAACACGGAACAAATTGCTTATCAGAAGACCGAGAATAACGGCAAAGAACACCGATTCAAATCCGAATTCCTTTACAGCAGGAATATTTGCTATCATCTGAGCACATAGAGTCAGACCGAATATGACAAGCAATGAAGGGAAAATCCATTTGAGAGGCTTTCCAAGAAGAGCAGATGTAACATAGGTCAGCACCAGTACGAAAAGAAACATATATCCGGCTGACAACCAATCTGATAAAGAAGTCAAAGTTTTTGGTATGGAAGGCATTGAATGTGGAAAGATTGCAGCAAGGGCAAGTATCGCAGCTCCTGCAAAGACTATTATCCAATCTTCAGAACCGAATTGTTTTAGCCATTTTTTCATTTTATTCAAAAGTTTAAGTGTCAGTATTGTAAAAAACGGTGCAAATATATTACAAAATCAGGCATATTCTAAACTATGAAAGAATTATCTTTGCAAAGATAAACTAATCAGATTATGTCAATTGTCACAGAAGGAAAAGCACCCTGCAGCAAATGCGGACAGCAGAACACGATAAAAGTATATAGAAGCATCAACACATCAGAAGACCCACAGCTTAAGGAAAAAGTCAAGGACGGCTCCCTGTTCCTCTGGGAATGCCCTCACTGCGGACAGGTAAACCTGGCACGATATGAAACACTCTATCACGATCCTGAAAAGAAACTGATGGTATGGTTAGTGCCAGAAGGAGATGTATCAGAGAGTCAGATGAAGGCGATATCCAACCACACAAAAGCGATGGGAGGATATACTCTGAGACGCGTGACCGATATGGGAAGCCTTATGGAAAAGGTCCTCGTCAATGAATCCGGTCTTGATGACGTCGTGCTTGAAATGTGCAAATATGTCACAAAGATGGAGATTGCCTCAAAGATGGAAAACAATGAAAAAGCAGCATCGATAATGACTTCCCCGTTCCATTTCTACAGAATCTCCGGAGAAGACAACGAGAGGGTTATGACATTCATGTATCCATACGAAGGCAGAATGATAGGAGCTGATGTAGGTTTCAATGTCTACGAAGACTGCCTCGGAATACTTGAGCGCAATCCGCACATAAAACCAGATGAAGGATTCGAGAAGATAGACTCGGAATGGCTCTCTTCCAAAATGAGATAAAAACGGATGTCAAACAAATAAAAATTTCCCCGAAGATTGTACAAAGATCTTCGGGGAAATTCCATTATATTATCCACTTATTTTTAAAGCATACGCGCTCCGTCGGAAATGACAACGTCAATCACCTTAGGCTCATGACCGAACTTATCGGCAAATTCTTTTTTCGCATTCTCTATGAAACTGTCATAAAGCTCTGACTTGACGAGGTTGATTGTACATCCTCCGAAACCTCCCCCCATAATACGTGAACCTGTAACACCGTATTTTTCAGCTGTCTCAGCAAGGAAATCAAGCTCTTCGCAAGATACCTCATAGTCTTTTGACATACCCCAGTGAGTCTCATACATACGTTTTCCTACAGTATCATAGTCACCTTTGTTCAGTGCATCACATACATCAAGAACACGCTGCTCCTCACCTATCACATATCTTGCACGTTTATAATCCTCTTCTGAAATCCGGTCCTTTACAGAATCAAGCTGTTCCATAGTGGCACCACGAAGGAATTCCTGTCCCAACGCTTTGGCCACACGCTCACAGGAAGCCCTGCGGTCGTTGTAAGGAGAACCTACCAATTCGTGTTTTACACAGGAATTGAGCAACACAAGACGGTATCCGTGGCTTGCAGGATCAAACGGGAAATATTCAAACTCCATAGATCTGCAGTCAAGACGCATAAGGTTGCCGGCCTTGCCGAAAACAGAAGCGAACTGGTCCATAATACCGCATTTCACTCCACAGTAATTGTGTTCTGTGCTCTGACCTATCTTTGCCAGCTCAAATTTGTCTATACCGAGATCAAACAGACTGTTCAATGCAAAGGCAAATGTACTTTCCAATGCCGCAGAAGAGGACATTCCTGCTCCGAGAGGAACATCTCCAGCAAATACAGTATTGAATCCTGAGATTTTACCTCCCCTTTTGATGATCTCACGGCATACACCGAAGATATAACGAGCCCAGCTCTGAGAAGGAGCATCCTCCTCGTTGAGACCGAACTCCACATATTCATCAAGATCAAGTGCGAAAGCACATACCTTGTCCGTTCCGTTGAGTTTGATTTCAGCTATCATTCCCTTGTCTATAGCACCAGGGAATACGAAACCTCCGTTATAGTCAGTATGCTCTCCGATAAGATTGATCCTACCGGCAGAAGCAAAAAAATCTCCTTCAGTACCGAATAATGTTTTGAATTTTTCAGCTATTCTTGATTTCATATCAATGTTTGTTTTGTTTTTGCGACTTCAAAGTTATCAAATAGTAAAGACAAAACAACTTTTATCAGCTTTATTTGCCAATATTTTTAACCGTTGTTTACTCCGTAATGCTCCGGACTTCATAGTCCGGCTTGAAATGTAAATATTATACGTTGAACAGGAAGTGCATAATGTCTCCATCCTCAACCACATACTCTTTTCCTTCTATACCGAGTTTTCCGGCGGCGCGGCAGGCAGACTCCGATTTGAGGGAAATGAAATCTTCATATTTTATGACTTCAGCACGTATGAACCCCTTCTCGAAATCCGTATGGATCACACCTGCAGCCTTAGGTGCCTTGTCCCCTTTGTTTATAGTCCACGCACGACATTCATCCGCACCGGCAGTAAAGAATGTCTGCAGATTAAGAAGAGAATATGCACTCTGGATAAGTCTCACGACTCCCGACTCCTCAAGCCCCATCTCTTCCAGAAACATCTGCCTTTCCTCGTATGTCTCAAATTCAGCTATATCAGACTCTATCTTTGCGGCAATCACAAGTATTTCAGCATTCTCATCCTTTACAGCCTCACGTACCTTCTCCACATATTCATTCCCTTTCGCCGCAGACGACTCGTCAACGTTGCATACATACATGATAGGCTTGTTGGTAAGCAGGAATAGTTCCTTTGCAAGCTGCTGGTCTTCAGGATTGTCAAGTTCAACAGTCCTGCAGGATTTACCCTGCTCAAGCACAGCCTTATATTTCAAAAGCAGTTCAAACAGCCTTTTCGCACTCTTGTCTCCTCCTGCCTGAGCCTGTTTCTGTACTTTTGCAAGGCGGTTTTCAACCGTTTCAAGATCTTTCAGCTGAAGCTCCATATCAATGACTTCCTTGTCCCTGACAGGATCCACACTGCCGTCTACGTGCACTATATTCGGATCATCAAAGCACCGCAGCACGTGAAGAATTGCATCAGTCTCACGGATATTCGCAAGAAACTGGTTGCCGAGGCCTTCTCCCCTGCTCGCTCCTTTCACAAGACCGGCTATATCCACTATTTCGACTGTTGCAGGCACCACACGTTTAGGATTGCACAGCTTTTCAAGTTCTTCAAGACGTTTGTCAGGTACTATCGTCGAACCTATATTAGGTTCTATGGTACAGAAAGGAAAATTCGCGCTCTGTGCTTTTCCTGAACTGACACAGTTGAAAAGTGTAGATTTTCCTACATTCGGAAGCCCCACTATACCGCATTTCAATGACATAATATTCTATTTTAAAATTTTACAGTATGATTTTCTGAAAGACAGGCCGCAAATTTAAGAATTTTCTCTTTTTTATATGTAATTTTTCTTTTTCTGAAGATGTTTTATAACAGAAATGACAATATTGCCACCTGTTGTGCAGACATTGAAAAATATGAAGGGAATTATATATTCAGCAATTCTGATACTGCTCCATACAGCAGCCTCAGCACAGGAAGGAAATGAAAAGGAAAACATCGTGATGTTCTGGAACATTGAAAATTTCTTCGACTTCAAAGACGAAGGAAAAAACGACAGTGACAGGGAATTCTCACCGGAAGGCGAAAGGAGATGGACCGGAAGCAGATTCTATGCAAAGTGCAATGCCATAGCAAAGACAGTCTTATGGATAAAGGACATATACGGCAATATTCCGGATGTGGCAGGATTCGCGGAAGTGGAAAACCTGTTTGTATTGAAATCAATAATAAATTCCGGACCGTTGAAAAAATCAGACTACAGGATTGTACATTATGATTCATCCGACCCCAGAGGAATAGATGTAGCGCTTATATACAGGAATGACATATTTGAAAAAACAGCTTCAAAACCGTGCAGAATAACCAATTCTTCAGGCGATCCGGCAAATACCAGGGATATTCTGTGCGTAACACTTAAAAACCGAAAAACAGGACATTTGACGGCATTTATAGTAAACCATCATCCATCCAAATTCAGCGGCGCATCATCATCCAGACCAAAGAGGGAAACAGCAATGAGACGGCTCAAAAGCATTTGTGATTCCATAAGGTCGGAATACACAGGAATCGATATAATAGCAATGGGAGATTTCAATGACACGCCGGACAACGGGCTTTTTTCAATACTGGAGGACAATATGACAAATATGTCTTCGGAACTGTACAGCAAAGGAGAGGGAACCATAAGATACAAAGGCAGATGGGATCTCATAGATATGTTCATAGTGTCCAATCAGCTTGAAGGACATTGCAGAATGTCGATATTGTATCCTCCTTTTCTTATGACCGCAGACAGGACATACGGAGGATTGAAACCTCTCAGGACATATTCAGGACCAAAGTATGAAGGAGGAGTCAGCGACCATTGCCCCATAATACTGAAAATCGGCCTGACTGAACAACAGCCAGGCCGATCACATATTCTGTCAGAACCGTCCTTTTAGAAGAAACGAGCCCTGTTGTCCTTTACATCAGCATCATCGAGCATCACAGGCATAAGCATCTGGAGACTGTACTGTGACATCTGTGAATCACGTGCCTTTGCATCATCCTCAGTGAAGAACGCACCTGTATCGTGACCTGTCACCTTATATACATACACTCCGATATTTCCTGCAAGAGGCTTGCTTATCACGCCAGGCTCAGCCACTGAAACAGCTCCGATGAACTTAGGGTCAAGTCCCTGTGAAGTAAGTGAAGCGAAAGTGATATTGTCCTTGGTGCTTACAGTGGTACCGAGAGCCTCTGCGATTGCAGACATACTTCCGAGACCTTCTATCTTTTCAGCAACCTCAGCCGCTTTCTTTTCGCCCAATTTCTCAGCATAAATGATATTTCTGATACGCGGAGCGACCTCTGCAACAGTTGCATATCCCTCTTTGTGAATATCCTTTACAGCTACGACAAAGAAATAGTTGTTGTTTACTGTGATGATATTCGAAACCTTTCCTTTCTTGGCGTCAAATGCCCATCTTGTAATCTCCTTGGTATGGTCAATAGAACCGAGACGGTCAGTACCCTCAAGCATTCTGTTTACAGGGTGAGCATAAAGACCCTCCTCAGCAACAGCATTTTTGAATGATTCGTACTTTCCTGCAGCCTTGGTAGCAAGTACATTGGCTTTTGAATAATAGTCATTGTATGTAGCCTTGCTTGCAATGATTGATTTTTCAAGTATAGCCACCTGCTTCTTCTCAATAGGAGCTGTCTTGCGAGTAACCTCGACTATATGAGTACCATACTGAGTATCAAGAGTATAAATTTCACCGGTCTTGGCAGTCATTACCGATTCCATACCAGGAATCATATAATTCTGAGTCATCCAGCCTATATCACCTCTTTCAGGAGCATTCGTGTTCTGGTCAGCTGAATAGAGTGCCGCAACATTCGCAAACTTGTCAGTACCTTTCTTAAGTACAGTCACAAGGCTGTCAGCAAGAGCTGCATCCTCTCCCTGAAGGAGAATATGTCTTACATACACTGAATCCGGAAGCATCTTGGTATCCATAACCTTAGCAGCATAGAAGACATTGTCTTTCTTGTATACAGGGGAAATATCACCTGTCTTTGAACTGAAGACGAATTTGTCAATATCAGAGAAAACAGTATTCAGCTCGCCTTTCTTGTAATAACGGTCAGAAAGCTGTCTTTCTGAATTCCTGAGAAGGAAACTCTTCATATTGTCAGTCTCGGCAAACTCATCGTGAAGTCCATTCACCTCGACAGTAGCAGCTGTAATATCAGCCTCAGAAGGTTCAACCTCAAATACAACATATTCAATATCCCTGCTTGCAGCCTGCTTGTAGAAATCCTTGTGTGACTTGTAATATTTCTTTATCTCGCTGTCAGAAACCACTATCGTAGTGTCCTGTGCATACCCGAAAGGAACCATTACAAATTCAACGTCAGTAGTATTGTTGTTGTCCTCTATCTTGTTTGTCATCATAAGAGGATTGGTAAAATTGCTCTGGGTGAACAGAGAACCGTATTTTGCATAATACTGCTGAGTGTATATAGTATTCTGGATATAGTCCCAATAGATTTTGAGATTACCTGTCTCATCATCGTGCATATTCTGCACAAAGCTTACGAGTCTTTCTTTTGAGAAGTTTCCGTTCTCGTCACAGAAAACAGGATTCTGTGCAATTATAGGGGAAACCATATCACCTGTAGTCAGGTTAAGCATTTCAGCCTCTCCTACCTCAATACCTGCAGCGCGTGCATTCTTGATGAAAAGATACCTGTCTACAAGAGACTGCCACGCAGCATTCCTTATCATTTCCTGCTGCTGCTCACTCTGAACGGCACCGCCGCTGATTATCTCATTGATTGTAGTAAATTCCTCTATATCATTCTGAAAGTCCTGATAAGATATGGATTTTCCGTTTATTTCTCCGACATCATATTTGGAAGACATCGAATCAGATACAGACTGGAGTGTATTCGGGTCTATAATGAATGACAACAGAGCCAATGCAATGACTACTGTGATTAAGACACCGAATTTAACGCGAATTTTTTCAAGAACCGCCATCTTTTTATGTAATTTTAATTATTAGCTTGTATATTATGGGCTGCGAAGATAACAATTTTCATCCAAAACACCACTATTTTTTTAGCAGCGGACCGATAAAATTGACCGAATCAATCAAAACCTCAGTACTGTCCTGAACTATGAAGGCAAAATTGTCAAAAGGATTCAAAATGATTGAGTTTCGTGCTCTCTGGTCAGATCTCATACCGTATCCCTGCATAAATCCCTGAGGTGAATGCAGCTTGACATAGCAGTCAGTGTAGATTTCCTCATTCTTACGGTCCCAATACAGGGTATCGGTCTCCATCACTTCCTGCTTTATTATGTTCTGGACCACCACATTTCCGAACGCCTCCCAACTCTCACGCCCGTCCTTGTATTTCAGATGCCTTGCATTGTCCGATGTTATCTCTGTCTCAAGCAGATTGTCCTCATTGTATCCGAAGACAGCTATACCTTTCGGAAAGAGTTCATAAGAGACCGTATCCGCTTCATAGCGTTCCATAAGTTCAGCTTCCATCCTCATCTGAAGACGTCCGTTTTCAGTCTGGACTATGAACATATCGTCTACTGTCTGTACCGGCACTGCTTCAAGGTCAAGTTTGCCTGTCGTATCAAGCTTACCTTTGCATGAATAAACTATGAAAGCAACCGCAATTGCGGTTGCTATCATCCTTATAGTATTTGCTTTATTGCCCAATTCCTGTTATTTCTGGGTTCTCACTGTCGTAGTGGCCCTCATACCGTTGCAGGAAACAGTGTATGACTGACCATCCTGAAGATCATACATAAATGCCTCGGCAGTCTGAGGGAAATATGTCCTGTACTGCGCGATCAATTTGTTTGCCTCATCAGTAAGAGCACTGTCAGCAGCCTTGGCCTTGTTCATATAATCAACTGCTACCCAATAAGGTGCCCTTGTCTCGATTTCATTTCCCTTACATACTGTAGAACCCCAGATGGTACCGGCAAGCATATATGCCTTTCCTACAGTACTGTTGTCTTTGTCAAGCTGTAAGGCTTTTGTCGCATAATCCAATGCTGCCATGTTCTTGCCGTTCTTGAAGCAGTATGCAGCAAGTTCAAAATAGAGATCAGCATCCTTGTCTTCATCTGATTCAGGATAATTGATGGCTTCCTGCATAAATGACACAGCCTCATCATAATTTCCCTGTGAGCTGTAAAGCCTGTAAAGGAAGTAAGCCGAATTGTATGAAGGATCAAGCTTGTGCATTGAAGTCGCAGCATTCACGAAAAGGTCATTGTCAGTACAATCATCCGCTGTGCTCATTATTCTTACTATATTGCTTACAAGCTCAACATCCTCAGGATTGGCTTCATATCTCGGAGTGAAAAGAGCTATCAGATTATCACAGCTTGCCACTTTGCTGGAAATGAAAATATTTTCAATATCTTTCCTGAGCTTATCTATAGTCTCATTCTGCTCCATCATACCAAGATAAGACATAGCTGTCTCATACTCATTGATAACCTCCTCAGATGAAAGCACCCCGTCCTTATAGAGAGCCACTGCCGCATTTAGCTGGAAAAGGAAAAGCTGAGGACGTGTCTTCTCTTTATTGGCCTTGATAATCTGGTCGAAACCCTCATAAAGCCTCTTGTTATCATTCTGGATATACTGGACCATATCCAATCCCTTGTTGTTGTATGCCGTAAGAGCATATTTAGGATAATACTCAGCCCTGAGATCGTGAAGCATCATAAGAGTATCGACAAGAGCCTCTTTGTAGATTGAATTGTTCCTGTTTTTATTGATAAGGTTCCTTACGAGCGCGGTACCGTCCACAATCATAGTCTGATTGGCAGTAGGAGGACAAAGCCTGAAAGCATTTCTCCAGTGAGGAATCGCCTCATCATAATTTTTCTGCTTGAAATATTCCTTGTAATAGGAAAGGTATTTGATACAATCAGCACTGTCAGCACCATACTTTCCCTGTGCTGAAAGCACATTGCAGTTGATCATCACAAAAACTGCAGTAAAGAACAAAATAGCAAGTCTTTTCATTATTCTAAATATTTTAATTATTCATAACGAGGTTTCTGGAACCATATATCGTGGATATTGAATCCGACTACGAACATCATATATCTCTCACGTACCATACCGGACTTAAGACTTCCGCGCTGTCCGAGGTCGACTCCCAATGAAATTCCGTTGTACCATCTGAACACAGGAAGAGTGACTCCCAACGTTACACCGACAGCATCGACCCTGTTGCCATAGTATCTGTAGTATGACTGGTCATAATATACTCCTGCACGGTATGCGCATTTGCGGAGATAGTATCTGATGTCATTCCTGTTTGGCACAATTTCAAAACCGGCCCTTATGGACTGTGAAGCGGATGCTGTAAATCCGTGTGTATCAAATCCTGTAGCAAGAGGATTTCCTATATTGGTATTTCTCCAGTCCGACCTGAGATAATCTACCTCGACGCTCCATTTGTCACCTCCCCTCAAAGAAATACCTACACCGAGTTCATCACCGAACTTAAGCCTCTCGCCATTGTTCATGACACTGTGAGAAATAGTATCACGTATACTTGAAAGCTCAGCGTATGTATATTTGGTAGTCCTTCCCTTCATATTGGTCTTCAACCTGTATGTCGCACCCAAAGTAAGGTTGACATTATTTCCGAGAGGCTGGTCATACTGAAGACCGAACTTGCCTGTCACACCACGTACAAGTATAGTAGAGCCTGTATTGACATCCCTTATTGAAGAATCAACATAGTCCATATACGAAGATTTGTCAAGGGTTCCGAAATAGTAGAGGAATTCCGCTCCCACGGACAATCTTTTCCAGAAAGTCACTCCGGCTCCTGCAAACAGCTGATATACGCTGCCCTCACCGTAATATGTCCTGTTTATGTTGTTGGTGTTTCCTATGATGTCCTTGTCAGTCTCGTAACTTGAATAATTGTATCCTACATCACTGAAAGGTGTTATACCGATCATAAACGCAGAAGACTTGTATATAGGGAAACTGATAATAAAATCAGAAATGTTGAAGATATTGTTTCCTGATCTGAGATTCTGTCCGTCAAGCCTCTGGTTGAATATGGTATTCTTCTGTGTAAGACCGAAATCAGCCATAAAGGAAGACGAGTCTATGGCGGTTATCGCAGCCGGATTAAGATAATTAATGAATCTTTTGTTTCTCGCCGCTATACCGACGCCTCCCATACTTTTATTGTAGGCAGTACCCTGTTTGTTTATATCACCTATACCGAACACAGTATAAGGGGAATACGCACCGTACGCACTGCCGCTCTGCGCATCTGCAAACACGCACAGGCACAGCGACACCACAACAAAAATTATTTTAATCAAGCTTTTTGTCATATTTATCAGCTATTAGAGCTAACCCTATCAAAACGAGGTTACAAACTACAAAGATGGAGTTTTTCATCCTTTTTGCAAAATAAATCGCATCTCCACCAGTAAAAACAACTATATTTTCCGGATTTTCACTTATATAGCCGTCTATTTCATATATCATTCCCTTGATTATCCCTGTACCTATGGAAGATACCACGGAAGAACCGTATTCATCAATGCAGTCAGGAGTATCAAGCAGAGGAAGACTTTTGGAATATCTGTTTATGGCTTTGAACCTCGTCCTGCATCCTACAGAAATATTTCCTCCTTTATATTTTCCGTCCGCACAGATGAAATCAACCGTAAGAGTTGTACCGAAATCGAATACGGTACATCCTCTCCCTTTGAAAAGATATCCTGACGCTATCACAGATGCAGCCCTGTCAGGGGTAAGACAGGAAGGGATACCATACTCTGAGAATATTTCAGAATGTCCGGAATCTATAACTACAAGTTTTTCACATTCCTTCTCAAGGACGGACATATTGCGCTGAGACAATTCCCTTACGGTAGATACCACCATAGTGTCCGGTTTTACTTTCGATGTAATGGAAAGGATAAAATCCATTATCCTTTCACCCTGGTACCTGAAAGTCTTTCCGAGAGTAACCTCATCTGTCCAAGCCGCTTTCAAAGCGGTATTGCCTATATCAATTACAAGATTAGCCACAACAATACTTCAATTTTCGCAAATACGAAAGTTAAATATCAATACTACAAACGTACAAAAATACAAATTATCATTGTAACTTCTTCAATATGGAATACGCTTTGGCTATACTGTCCACATTTTTGACGAAAATCCTGAGCTTGTCGTCATTCTGCTTCAGTTCAAACAAAGGAGCATTCTCATTAATAGCCTCAAGAATCTGCGAGAACTTTTTTGAGCGGTAATATTTCGACAGAGGATTTGATATGAAAAAGGCTATCATGACACCGTTCTTTATTATAACCTTCTCAAATCCAAGCTTTTCAGCAAGATGTCTTATTCTTACTATATCAAACAGCCTCTGTACCTCCTCAGGAAATTTACCGAAACGGTCAATCATCTTTGTCTTCATCACGTCAAGACTCCTGTCATCCGAAGTAGAATCAAGCTCTTTGTATATCCTTATCTTTTCTGCTGTTATGTCGATGTAGGAATCCGGTATAAGAGCTATCTGGTCTGTCTCTATAGTACAATCAGATATATAGGAATCATTTATATTCTTCGCCGTGATTCCCGTCTCCACACCGAGCTCCTCCATAGCTTCAGCCAATATCTTCTGATACGTTTCAAATCCCATATCGGATATGAATCCGCTCTGCTCCGCTCCGAGAAGATTGCCGGCTCCACGTATATCAAGGTCCTGCATAGCAATGTTGAAACCGCTTCCAAGATCTGAGAACGCTTCTATCGCCTTCAATCTGCGGCGGGCATCGTCAGTAATTGAAACCAGAGGAGGAACCACAAGATAACAGAACGCCCTTTTGTTCGAACGTCCTACCCTTCCGCGCAACTGGTGAAGATCGCTGAGACCTATATTCTGTGCCTGATTTATAATTATAGTATTGGCATTCGGGACATCAAGTCCGTTTTCTATAATCGTAGTACAGAGAAGCATATCATAGTCCCCGGCCATAAAGTCAAGAATTTTGTTTTCAAGAACTTTTGATTCCATCTGACCGTGCGCCATACATATTTTCATATCAGGTATGAGCCTCTGCAGAATATCCTGTATTGCAGGAAGTTCCTCAACCCTGTTGTGCACGAAAAAGACCTGGCCTCCCCTGTCAAGTTCATAATTGATGACATTTCTTATCACATCGTGGTCAAAAAGCATTATCTCGGTCTGGACAGGTATCCTGTTCGGAGGAGGAGTATTTATGATTGAAAGGTCTCTCGCTCCCAAAAGTGAAAACTGAAGTGTCCTCGGTATAGGCGTAGCCGTAAGGGTAAGAGTATCCACAGAAAGCTTGAGCTGCCTGAGCTTTTCTTTCGCTCCGACTCCGAACTTCTGTTCCTCATCTATGATCAGAAGTCCAAGATCCTTGAATTCAAATCCTTTTCCTATCAGCTTATGGGTACCTATCACAATATCAAGAGTACCTTTCTTAAGCCTGTTCTGTATATCGGCAATCTCCTTCGCTGTCCTGAGCCGGCTGACATAATCAATATTGCAAGGAAAATCCTTCAGTCTGCTTTTAAAGGTATTGAAATGCTGAAGTGACAAAATAGTAGTAGGCACAAGAACCGCGACCTGCTTGCTGTCCGCAACGGCCTTGAAAGCTGCACGTATGGCAACCTCAGTCTTTCCGAATCCCACATCTCCGCATACAAGCCTGTCCATAGGGCACTCATCCTCCATATCCCTTTTTACCGCAGTGATCGCCTTTTCCTGGTCAGGAGTATCCTCATACATAAATGAAGATTCCAGTTCCTGCTGAAGATATGAGTCCGGAGAATAGGCAAACCCTTTTGCAGCCTTTCTCTTTGCATAAAGCTGTATAAGTTCCTTGGCTATATCCTTGACCTTTGACTTTGCGTTGTTCTTAAGGTTCTGCCAAGTCTTTGAACCGAGCTTGTTTATCTTTGGAGGTTCGGAATCCTTTGACCTGTACCTTGATATCTTATGCAATGCGTGCACGGAGACGAATACCACATCATTGTCCCTGTAAATGAGCTTGACGACCTCGTTTACCCTCCCTTTGTCATCGCGCATCTTCACAAGACCTCCGAATATTCCGACACCGTGATTGATATGCACTATATAGTCTCCTATATTGAATGATGTAAGATCATTTATAGTGAGCTGCTCGCTCTTTTCCACAGTCCTTCTTATGCTTACCCTGTGGAAGCGGTCAAATATCTCATGATCGGAATAGCAGCATATCCTGTCATCATTGTCGATGAATCCGCTATGTATATTCTTTCCCTGCACGAATTTCGGGATAAGACCTCCGTTCTGGGAAAGAATCGACCTCAGCCTGTCAAGCTGGGACTCCTTCTCACCATAAATAAAGACTTCATATCCGCTCTCGATCCTTTTCCTTATATCTTCCGTAAGAAGTTCAAAATTCTTGTTGAATACAGGCTGGGGGGAAATATTGAACTTTACGGCTTCTTCATCCTGACTGTCAAGAGGAAGCTCCAGAAAGACTTTTCTGAATCTGTCCAGACTGCTGAAGAAATCCCTTTTTCTGTACATGTCCGAAGAATCCAGCCATACGACACAATTCTCTGGAAACATATCAGTAACAGGTATCTCATTGTCAGAATCTCCTGCAGAGACTATATCCTGACAGATATCCACCTCGCTCAGCTTCTCCTTTGAAAGCTGGGTATTGCAGTCGAATATATTTATGCTCTCGACTTCATCCCCGAAAAAGGATATACGGAAAGGATTGTTGAAAGAATATGAAAATATATCTATGATACCTCCACGCAAAGCAAACTGACCAGGCTCGGAAACAAAGTCCACTTTCTCGAATCCGGCACCGAAAAGCTTTTCCTTTATGACATCGTGGCTTATTTCATCACCTTCCCTGAATGTCATAAGGGAGCCTCCTGTATTTCCTGTATCAGGTATCTTCTCTTCAAGAGCCTCAGGATATGTTACAATGACGAGAAGCTCTTCACTGTCCCTGTATTCCATAATCCTGCTTACCGCGGATGTTCTCTGCACCCTCAGCGTAGCCCTGTAGTTGCTTCTTTCCAGTTTCTGGCCAAGCTCGGGAAGAAAAAACACCCTGTCTCCGTCTATAAGATTATATAAATCGGATGCACAGTATTCCGCAGCCTCCTTTGTAGGCAGGATTATGACATTCATACCTTTATCGGCGACCGAAGACATAACGAACCACCTCGCGGACAGAAACAGCCCGCTGCAATACGAAGCTCCGTACGAAGCCACCCTGTCTTTAAGTTCCTTTACCGCTCTGCTACTTATTGTCATTTGTGTATGTTTTGTCGCAGTTATTAACAATTACCGTCAATTACCTGTTGATAACCTATTGAAAACCCTGTTGAATATTTTTCAAAACAAAATTGTACAATGATGAAAAATCCGTATATACACGGCTGTCCATACAAGTGTCAAATATTGTTTTCACAATTTTCCATAATATTCCCAATAGGGTTCTTAACAGTTTTCAACATATATAAAATTTTGATTTATAATGTATTGATGTCGTATATCAACATTTCAACAGCATATATAAACAACATTAAATTAAAAAATATAAAGTATATTTGTAATTATTTATTTGATGTTGGTTTTATGGCAGGTGATTTTGATCCTCACCAAATAGAGGGCAAAGATAAAGATTTGGACGGAATAATCAGACCGCAGGATCTTCAGGGGTTTACAGGGCAGGACAAGATAATATCCAATCTAAGGATTTTCGTACAGGCGGCCAAGTTAAGAGGGGAATCTCTGGACCATGTGCTGTTCCACGGGCCTCCGGGATTGGGAAAGACTACTCTTGCACATATAATAGCCAACGAACTCGGAGTCAATATGAAGGTTACTTCCGGGCCGATCCTTGACAAGCCGGGCGATCTTGCCGGGCTTTTGACATCATTGGAGGAGGGGGATGTACTCTTTATAGATGAAATACACAGGCTCTCGCCTGTAGTAGAAGAGTACCTCTATTCCGCTATGGAGGATTTTGTCATAGATATTATGATAGACAAAGGTCCCGGAGCCAGGTCGGTAAGGATTTCACTCAATCCTTTCACTCTTGTCGGAGCGACCACCAGAAGCGGTCTTCTTACATCTCCTCTGAGGGCAAGGTTCGGCATCAAATGCGCTTTGGAATATTACGACACCCCTAATCTTGTAAATATAGTCAAAAGGAGCTCTTCCATATTGAAAGTGGATATATCAGATGAGGCTGCCTACGAAGTCGCATTGAGGAGCAGGGGAACCCCGCGTATAGCCAATTCACTTTTGCGCCGTGTCAGGGACTTTGCCCAGGTTATAGGAAGCGGAGACATTGACATAAAGATAGCGAGATACGCGCTTGACGCCCTCAACATAGACAAGAGGGGACTGGACTCCATAGACAACAAGATACTCAAGACCATAATAACAAAATTCAAGGGAGGTCCGGTGGGAGCCAATACTATAGCGACTGCTGTAGGCGAAGACCAGGGAACTCTTGAAGAAGTGTATGAGCCTTTCCTTATTAAGGAAGGCTTTATAATAAGGACACCGCGCGGAAGGGAAGTGACAGAACTTGCCTACAGGCATCTTGGACTTGAAATGGGGGAGAGCGGTGAAAATCTGCTGTTTTAAATTGCTGTGATTCCCTGTCTGATGGGTAAAATATAATTGCTGATTTGCTTAAAAATCATTAAAATTGTGCCGAAATTTCATTAAACATCATTATAATGGCCGAAAAATTAATTTCTAAGATTCCTGAGGGTCCTTTGTCAGAGAAATGGACAAAGCACAAATCTCAGATCCGTGTTGTCAGTCCCGGCAACAAGAGGAAACTGGAGATCATCGTCATTGGAACCGGTCTCGGAGGAGCGTCTGCAGCTGCTTCTCTCGGAGAACTCGGTTATAATGTAAAGGTGTTCTGCATCAGCGATTCTCCTCGTCGTGCTCACTCAATTGCAGCACAGGGAGGTATCAATGCAGCAAAGAACTACCAGAATGACAATGACTCGATCTACCGTCTTTTCTATGATACAATCAAAGGTGGAGACTACCGCAGTAGGGAAGCCAATGTGTATCGTCTTGCCGAGGTGAGCAACAATATCATTGACCAGTGCGTTGCGCAGGGAGTTCCTTTTGCAAGGGAATACGGCGGAATGCTTGCCAACCGTTCATTCGGCGGTGCACAGGTAAGCCGTACGTTCTATGCCCGCGGCCAAACCGGACAGCAGCTTCTTCTTGGAGCATACGCTGCTCTCAACCGTCAGATTGCAGCCGGAACTGTGAAGAGTTACCCTCGTTATGAAATGCTTGACCTCGTGCTTATAAACGGTGAGGCCAAAGGTATCATCGCAAGGAATCTTGTTACAGGAGAAATTGAAAGATTCGGTGCACATGCTGTCGTAATAGCTTCAGGAGGATATGGAAACACATATTTCCTTTCAACTAATGCTATGAACAGCAACGGTTCAGCGGCTTGGCAGTGCTACAAGAAAGGTGCATTCTTCGCAAACCCTTGTTTTGCACAGATTCACCCTACATGTATTCCTGTACACGGAGAGCAGCAGTCAAAGCTGACTCTTATGTCTGAATCTTTGCGTAACGACGGACGTATCTGGGTTCCTAAGAAGAAAGAGGATGTGGAGAAACTCCGCAAACATCAGATAAAACCTTCCGATATCGCAGAAGAGGACAGGGATTACTATCTCGAGCGTCGTTATCCTGCATTCGGAAACCTTGTGCCTCGTGATGTGGCTTCACGTGCTGCAAAGGAGAGGTGTGACGCAGGTTTCGGTGTGAACGAGACAGGTCTTGCAGTGTTCCTTGATTTCAAGACAGCCATCGAGAGACTTGGAGAGGATGTTATCAAGGCGAGATATGGTAACCTCTTCCAGATGTACGAGAAGATTACGGCTACAAACCCTTATAAGGAGCCTATGATGATCTATCCGGCCATCCACTATACTATGGGAGGTATCTGGGTTGACTACAACCTTCAGACTACAATTCCTGGTCTTTATGCCATAGGAGAGGCAAACTTCTCTGACCACGGTGGAAACAGGCTTGGAGCATCAGCCCTCATGCAGGGTCTTGCAGACGGTTATTTCATTCTTCCTTATACTATAGGAGACTATCTTGCAAGCAAGTTCAAAGAGCCTAAGACTGACACTTCCGCTCCTGAATTCGATGCAGCGGAGAAAGCTGTCAGGGAGAAGATCAACAGACTCTTCAGCATCAAAGGAAAGGAGAGTGTCGATACAATCCACAAGAGACTCGGTCATATCATGTGGGAGCACGTTGGTATGGCACGTAACGAAGCAGGTCTTAAGGAAGGTATAGAGATGATCAAGAAGCTTCGTGATGAGTTCTGGTCAAATGTATATGTTGCAGGTGAGAACGGAGAGTTCAACCAGGAGCTGGAGAAAGCTCTCAGGCTTGCTGATTTCCTTGAAATAGGTGAGCTTATGGCACGTGACGCTCTCAACAGGAATGAATCCTGCGGAGGACATTTCCGTGAGGAGATGCAGACTGAAGACGGAGAGACCAAACGTGACGATGAGAACTATATGTATGTAGCTGCCTGGGAATACAAAGGTGACAATGTTGAACCTGAGCTTCACAAGGAGCCTCTCCAGTATGAGAATATTAAGATAGCTACCAGAAACTATAAAGACTAATTGAAATGGATTTGACTTTGAAAGTATGGCGTCAGAAAAACGCCAAAGAAAAAGGACATTTTGAGACCTATAAGGTCAAGAATATATCTCCTGACAGTTCTTTCCTTGAGATGCTTGACATTCTCAATGAGCAGCTCATCTCTGAGGGCATTGATCCGGTAGCTGTAGAAAAAGGATGTCAGAGCAATGGTCCTGTATCATTTGATCACGATTGCCGTGAAGGTATCTGCGGTGCCTGCTCATTGTATATCAACGGTAGGGCACACGGTCCGGATGATGAGGTCACTACCTGCCAGCTTCATATGCGTAAATTCAAAGATGGTGATACTATTACCATCGAGCCTTGGAGAAGCAAGGGATTTCCTGTAATTAAAGACCTTGTCGTTGACAGACAGGCATTTGACAAGATTCTTCAGGCTGGTGGATTCGTATCTGTAGGTACAGGTGGAGTTCCTGACGGAAATGCTATTCCTATTCCTCAGGACAAGGCTGAAGAGAGTATGGACGGTGCAGCCTGCATCGGTTGCGGTGCCTGTGTGGCAACCTGCAAGAACGGTTCTGCTATGCTGTTCGTATCTGCACGTGTAAGTTCTCTTGCTCTTCTTCCTCAGGGTAAGGTTGAAGGCGCAAAGCGTGCGAAAGCTATGGTGGCCAAGATGGACGAACTCGGTTTCGGAGCTTGTACCAACACACGCGCCTGTGAAATGGAGTGTCCTAAACACATCACAGTTTCACATATTGCACGTCTGAACCGTGAGTTCCTTTGTGCAAAATTCCAGGACTGATACAGGTTCTTATAATTTAAAATGGGGGACTGGCTAAAAATCTTAGTCAGTCCCCTTTTTATTGTTTTCGGGTGAGGTCAGGATTGATCCTGTTCCGTCCGGAGTTTTCCGTTGCCTACCAGAGGAAATTGTCAAAAGGATACCTTCCGGCGTGAATTTCCGCTACCATTTTGTAAAGATCTCCTCTGAGTTTGTCTATTCCTATCTTGTCCTTTGCCGAGATGAATATGCACGGAGTATTCTCTTTCGCGATCCAGCTGTTCTTGAACTCGTCCAATGTGTAGTTTTCAGGCTTTTTAGGCTCAAGGGAGAACTCATCATACTCTTCATATCTGTATGCATCAATCTTGTTGAAAACGACGAAAATAGGCTTGTTTATGGCCTTTATATCCTTAAGTGTCTCCTCTACAACTTTTATGTGTTCCTCAAAGTTGGGATGCGATATATCCACCACGTGCATAAGTATATCAGCCTCACGTACTTCATCAAGTGTACTTTTGAACGCTTCCACGAGCTGTGTAGGAAGTTTTCTTATGAATCCTACGGTGTCACTTAGCAGGAAAGGTACATTTTCTATGACAACCTTTCTTACAGTAGTGTCAAGTGTTGCGAAAAGCTTGTTTTCTGCGAACACGTCACTTTTGGCCAAAAGATTCATCAGTGTGCTTTTTCCAACATTGGTGTATCCTACAAGTGAAATTCTTACGAGAGAACCCCTGTTTCCGCGCTGGGAAGCCATCTGTTTGTCTACTTTCTTGAGCTGTTCCTTAAGCTTTGAAATCTTGTCCTGGATTATACGGCGGTCGGTCTCTATCTGAGTTTCACCGGGGCCTCTCATTCCTATACCTCCCTTCTGTCTCTCCAAGTGAGTCCACATTCTTGTAAGTCTTGGCAGAAGATATTGGTATTGAGCAAGTTCTACCTGAGTCTTGGCGTATGCTGTCTTTGCTCTCTGGGCAAATATGTCGAGAATAAGGTTTGTTCTGTCAAGGATTCTTATCTTCAGTTCGCGTTCTATGTTTCTCAGCTGGGTAGGGGAAAGCTCGTCATCGAATATTACGACATCTATTTCATTCTCTTCTATATATGCTTTTATTTCCTCTAGTTTTCCGCTTCTGATGTAAGTCCTGTTGTCTGGTCTGTCTACCTTCTGTATGAATTTCTTTTCACCTTTCGCCCCTGCTGTCTCAGCAAGGAACTCAAGTTCATCGAGGTATTCCATTACCTGTCTTTCGTCATCACCTTGTTTGATGACTCCTACAAATACTGCTTTCTCTGTGTATTGTTCTGTCATATATCTCAATTATTGATAAATTAACGTCAATTTGACGAAATTATTTCTTTTTCAGACAAACCGGAATCTGCTTGCCGGTTTGTTTTACGGATAGGATAAAACTGGATCTTACATCTTGGTGCTGTAATAAAATCAGTGATGACCAAAATAATCATCTGGCCATCACTAAAATAATGTATAAATTTCTTTATGAAAATTTTATCTCAACTGGAATATAACAGGGAAAGTATATGTTACTTTCACTGCACGGTCTCTCTGTTTTCCTGGAGTCCATTTAGGTGACATAGAAACGACTCTGACAGCCTCTTTGTCAAGTGATGAGTCTACACCGCGGAGAACTTTCACATTCGATACTGAACCGTCGGTATTGACAGTAAACTGAAGAGTAACACGTCCCTGTACACCGTTTTCTTTTGCAATCTCAGGATAAACGAGTCTTTCATTCACCCATTTTGAGAAAGTGTTGGCGTCTCCACCCATAAATGAAGGTTTATCCTCAACCAGCTGGAACGGGATAGCTTCTTCTTCAATTACTTCTTCACCTACTCCTTCTACATATTCTATAATGTCCACACCCATATTGGCATCATCCTCAAGGTTGATGAACATATCATCGTCTACCTGGATATCATCTTCAACGATATCGATCTGATCTGACAAAATAGGTATCTTAGGAGCTGAAGGTGGAGGTGGAGGAGTTTCCTGTGTAATAGGAATCATTTCCTCTACGTCTACTACTTCTGTAGTATCCTCGAGAACTGCAACAGTTTTTTCTTTGGAACCGTATTCAAATGCTCCAAGAACGATTGCAAGAGAGACTATAAGCCCTATTTCAGTAAACAGGAGCTTCTTGTTCTCAAGATTTGCCTTAGGTGACTTTTTAATTTCCATATTGAATTATTTTTTAATTCACGTTTTACCCCGTAAAGGTAGAAATAATAATTTTTATTTCAAATTTTTATTGAATAGATTATTTTTGTGGAAATAATTGAAAACTATGATTTCCTACTATTTTGAAGATACAGATTTCGTGTTTAAGGGAAAGACACTTAACAACCGGTGGCTTAGGCTGGTAGCTGAAAGTGAAATAAGAAGATTGGGGGATATATCCATAATTTTCTGCTCTGACAATTATATATTGGATATAAACCATAAATATCTGGAACACGATTATTTTACCGATATAATTACTTTTGACTATTGTGAAGGGGACAGGATTTCCGGCGATCTTTTCATAAGTGTCGACAGTGTAAAGGAAAATTCCCTTGAATATGGAGTCGAGTTTGCCGATGAGATGAACAGGGTGATAGTTCATGGAATACTTCATCTTATAGGTTATGATGACCATACTGATGAGGATATCAGTATGATGAGAAAAAAAGAAAATTATTATCTCTCTTTGAGGGAATTGCTTTAGAGTGATGAGTGGAAATATATATGATGTTATAGTTGTCGGAGGAGGACATGCCGGATGTGAGGCAGCGATGGCTGCAGCCAATATGGGATCTTCAGTATTGCTGGTCACTATGGATATGGGACGTTTTGCCCAGATGTCATGTAATCCGGCGATCGGAGGAATTGCGAAAGGTCAGATAGTCCGCGAGATAGATGCTCTCGGAGGATATACAGGAATTGTTACGGATGCCTCTACTCTGCAGTTCCGTATGCTCAACAGGTCAAAAGGACCGGCTATGTGGAGTCCTCGTGCCCAATGTGACAAACTTCATTTTTCTCTGAATTGGAGAAAAATCCTTGAAAGTAATTGTAAATTAGATATTTACCAAGATACTGCGACGTCTTTTCTTTTTGATGGCTTAAAAATTACGGGGATACGTACGACTACTGGAGCAATATTCAAATCTCAGACAGTTGTGCTTACCGCCGGGACTTTCCTTAACGGTAAACTTTTTATAGGGCGCAATCAGTTTGAAGGAGGAAGGATAGGGGAGCTGTCTTCGTATCAGCTTACCGAACAGCTTAAAAGTATGGGAGTGGCCACGGCAAGGATGAAGACTGGTACTCCTCCGAGAATTGATATATCTTCAATAGATACTTCTTCTCTGACAAGGCAGACTGGAGATGAGAATCCTGAGAAGTTCTCTTATCTTCCTTTCCTGTCCACAGCTCAGAACGGTACTCCTCAGATGCCCTGTTTCATAGTGCATACCAACAGGAATGTTCACGATATTCTGAAAAGCGGTTTTTCGGAGTCTCCGCTGTTTTCAGGTATGATCACCGGTATAGGTCCGAGATATTGTCCGAGCATAGAAGATAAACTCAGGACTTTTGCGGACAAGGATTCCCACCAGCTGTTTCTTGAACCTGAAGGGAGGAATACCAATGAATATTATCTTCAGGGATTCTCTTCTTCTCTTCCGCTTCAAGTGCAGCTTGATGCTCTGCATTCAATAGAAGGTCTTGAAAATGTCAAAGTTTTCCGTCCTGCCTATGCTGTGGAATATGATTATTTTGATCCGACACAATTGAAGCCTTCTCTTGAATTGAAATTTATTGACGGGCTTTTCCTGGCCGGCCAGGTGAATGGCACTACCGGGTATGAGGAAGCGGCAGCACAGGGATTGATGGCAGGAATCAATGCGCATCTTAAATCGCACGACCAGGATCCTTTTATACTTAAGAGAGATCAGGCTTATATAGGGGTGCTGATTGATGACCTCATAACCAAAGGTGTGGATGAGCCTTACAGAATGTTTACTTCAAGGGCTGAATACAGGATACTTTTGCGTCAGGACAATGCTGACAGCAGACTGACTGCTTTATCTTATAATATAGGTTTGGCTGACAGGTTCAGGTATGATTATACTATGAGGAAATATGATTCTATATCCCGTTTCAGCCAATTCTTTTCTGAAGTGTCATTGAAGCCGGAACAGGTAAATGCGTACCTTTCTTCAGTAGGGTCTGCGGAAATTACTTCAAGGAAGAGAATATCGGATCTGCTGGCAAGGCCTCAGGTTTCAATAAAAGAAATTTTTAATATTGTTCCACGTGGAACATTTATCAAGAATAATATTGATCTTGAAAAGGAATTGAGTCTGCCTGTTTCGGAGATAATGAATGAAGGGTATTCGTATTTAGATGCGATATCAACGTTATCTGATGTTGATTCTGTTTTTTCTGATTCGGGATGTATGTCTTATAAGTTTGCTGCCGATGTCTTGAAAAACAACACTGATTATCCTGTTCCTCTTTTGGACTCAAGTTCTTTTGAATCTAAAATCACTTCTAAGTATCTTGATGACCTGCTTGACTCGACCGAGATATCTATAAAGTATCAGGGGTATATAGACAGGGAGCAGAAGATGGCTGATAAGATTCTTCGCCTTGAAAAACTTTCCATTCCGGATGATTTTGATTTTGACAAAGTGGAAAGTCTTTCTATAGAATGTAGGCAGAAACTGAAAAAGTATTCCCCAAGAACGATAGCGCAGGCTTCCAGAATATCTGGTATATCTCCTGCTGATATTTCTGTTCTGCTCGTTTATTTTGGCAGATAATAAAAGAGTGTTCCACGTGGAACACTCTTTTGCTTTATAGCTTTTTGAGAGCTGATTTTATTATGCTTTCAAGATTTGCTCCTGGACTCTCTTTCAAGACGGCTGCTATTGCTTTGTTTACATTTGCTTTTGTAAATCCCAAAAGAACCAATGCGGTACTTGCCTCGTCGACTACGCTGTTGTCTGTATGGCTGAACAAGGCTGTAGTATCTGAACCTGCGCCTTTGACAACTTTGTCCTTGAGTTCAAGTATAAGCCTTTGCGCGCTTTTCATTCCTATTCCTTTTATGCTTTTTATCCTGTTGATGTCTTCCGCGATTATGGCATTCCTTATTTCTTCTGAAGATAGGGAGGAGAGCATCATCCTTGC
This sequence comes from Bacteroidales bacterium, assembly GCA_009774765.1. Taxonomy (GTDB): domain Bacteria; phylum Bacteroidota; class Bacteroidia; order Bacteroidales; family UBA932; genus Cryptobacteroides. The sequence continues at coordinate 4,737 of VSOK01000001.1, read as the reverse complement.
TGTTGATGCACCTATTCCTGATACTCCTATGAGGAGCCTGAAAAGTTCCCTTTCGTCTTTTGTACTGAATCCGTAATATATTTCCTCGTCCTCTCTCAAATAATGATGGATATAGATTGTCGTATCTTTCTTGCCTTCCAGCTGTGAAAATGTCTGTAATGAGATGAGGATTTTATATCCTATTCCATAGCATTCCACGACAGTGTCGGTTGGTGTGAGTTCGATTATCGTACCTTTGATGTAGTCTATCATTTTAAGTGTTTTTGATTTGTTACGGACTGCAAAAATATCATTTTTTTCTAATTCTGATTTTTTATTATGGTGTTATATATCAAAAGAAAATTAGTTTTGTTAAATTTGCGGGCTGAAAATTACAGTAGAAATGAATGTTGCTGAGATAAGAAAAAGGTTTCCGGTTCTTTCCCGTAAAGTTTATGGGAAAGATCTTGTCTATTTTGATAATGCGGCAACAATGCAGAGGCCACAGTCCGTTATAGACAAATGGAATGAGATGACCTCGATGTCCAATGCCAATATTCATCGTGCCGTACATCTTCTCTCTGCAGAGGCTACTGATGCTTATGAAGAGGCAAGGGAGGCTGTAAGGTCTTTTATAAATGCAGGAAGCAGGGAAGAGGTCATATTCACTTCAGGTGCTACGTCAGCTATAAATCTTGTAGCATTTTCTTTTGGAGAAGCGTTTGTTGGAGAAGGTGATGAAGTCATAGTTTCAGAGGTTGAACATCATTCCGATATCGTTCCTTGGCAGCTGATGTGCCAGAGAAAGAAGGCGGTTCTGAAAGTTTTGCCTGTCGATGACAATGGATGCCTTAAGAATGGGGAACTTGAAAACCTTATCACATCCAGGACAAGAATACTGGCTGTAACACATATTTCAAATGTGCTCGGTATTGTAAATCCGATAAAAGATATAATTGCATTATGCCATTCCAAAGGTGTTTCTGTACTGGTGGACGGTGCACAGGGAATAGTGCACCGGAATGTGGATGTGCAGGATATCGATTGTGATTTCTATGCTTTTTCGGGACATAAGATTTATGCTGCCACAGGCACTGGGGTGCTCTATGGAAAAAAGAAATATCTTGATCTGATGCCTCCTTATATGGGAGGTGGAGAAATGGTAGGTACTGTAAGGTTCAGCGGTACTACCTTTGCGGAACTTCCTCTGAAGTTTGAAGCGGGTACACAGAATTTTGCTGGTGCATCCACTTTGAAACCTGCTGTTGAATTTGCTCTTTCTCTACGTGATGTGAATGTCATCGGATCGGAAGAAGAGATAAAATGTTTTTTGTATGAGAGGTTGTCCGGTGACGGAAGGATACATCTTTATGGTACTCCTCCTGATCTGAAAGATAAGATTTCACTTTTTTCTTTCAGTGTAGAGGGAGTGCATCACGAGGATCTTGCCCTGATTCTGGACAAGATGGGTATTGCTGTAAGATCCGGACAGATGTGTGCTGAGCCTCTTATGGACAGGTTCGGGGTCACTGGAATGCTCCGTGCTTCCTTGGCTCCATACAATACTATGGAGGAAGCTGAATATTTTATGGATTCGCTCAATAGGGCGATTGATATGCTTATATAATATGAAATCTTTACAAGAGATTGAAAATGAAATAGTTGATGAATTTTCAATGTTTGATGAATGGCTTGACAAATACGAGTATATCATCGAACTCGGAAAGAATCTCAACAATTACCCTGAAAATGAAAAGACTGACGAAAAACTTATAAAAGGTTGTCAGTCAAGAGTATGGCTTGATCATAAAGTAGAGGACGGAAGGATATATTTCAATGCTGACAGTGATGCCATCATTACAAAAGGAATAATCTCTCTTCTGATAAACCTTTATTCTGGCAGGACTCCGGATGAAATCCTTTCATCTGACTTTTCTGTTGTCGACAAGATAGGTCTGAAAGAGAATCTTTCACCTACACGTGCGAACGGACTTGTCTCTATGATAGCCAAAATAAAGGAAATAGCCGTGAAGAACAGTTGAGCAGCTGTTGAAATATGAATTGCCGATATGGGATTTTTTGATATATTCAAGACAGAAAACAAGAATATTTCTGATGACAGGAAAGTCATTGAGAACAAAAGATTTGATGTGATGAGTTTGGAAAGGGATATAATAATTGCTTTACGACAGGTATATGATCCGGAGATTCCAGTGAATGTGTATGATCTCGGTCTTATATATGAGCTTAAAGTTGATGAAGAGCATAATGTCTATATAAAGATGACATTGACTGCTCCAAATTGCCCGATGGCCGATTATGTTGTTGATCAGGTAAAGACAGCGGTAGAGGATGTTCCCGGCGTGGTTACGGTCAAGATAGATCTTGTATTTGAACCGGTGTGGGACAAAAGCAGAATGTCGGAGGAAGCTCTTGTGGAATTGGGGCTGGATATGGACTGATGTATGACTGAGGATCTGTATCTTTCATTAGGGACAAACATAGGTGACAGGAAAGCCAATCTTGATGAGGCTTTGTCTATGCTTGACGGGACTTTGGGAGTGCACTATGATAAGGTTTCAAGCTTTATTGAGACTGAGCCGTGGGGATTTGAAAGCGATGACAGGTTTTTGAATGCTGTTGTGAGATACAGGCTTGATGTTCCACGGGGAACAGATATTTGTTCCCTATGCTACAGTATACTGCACAAATGCAAGGAAATAGAGGTGTTGATGGGCAGAACAGGAAATCCTGAATACGATGAAAACGGAAACAGGGTATATCGTTCAAGGATAATAGACATTGACATATTGCGGTTTGGAGACTTTGAAATGAATGAGGATGACCTTAAGATACCTCATCCGCTTATGTATGAAAGGGATTTTGTGATGGTACCTCTGATGGAAATATGTAATGGAAAATTTTAATAAACTTAGATAAAATGACACAGGATGAACTTTTTAAGACTCTGGTAGCGCATTGCAAGGAGTATGGATTCATTTTCCAGTCAAGTGAGATTTATGACGGTCTTGCTGCCGTATATGACTACGGACAGATGGGATCCGAATTGAAAAACAATATCAAAAGGTATTGGTGGGAGGCTATGACAAGACTCAACGGTAATATAGTCGGTATTGATTCTTGTATCTTTATGCACCCTAAAATCTGGGAGGCTTCAGGTCATGTCGGAGCGTTCAATGACCCTCTGATTGACAATAAGGATTCAAAGAAGAGGTACAGGGCTGACGTTCTGATTGAGGATTATATAGCAAAGCTTGAGGAGAAGAACAGGAAAGAGGTTGAAAAGGGCAGAAAGAAATTCGGAGATTCCTTTGATGAAGCCAAATTCCTTGAAACAAATCCCAATTGCGTACGCAACAATACAAAGATAGAGGATGTCAGAAAACGTATGGCAGATGCTCTCAATGCTAATGATCTTGATGCTTTGAGGCAGATTATCATCGACTGCGAGATTGTATGTCCTATTTCAGGTACAAAGAACTGGACTGATGTACGCCAGTTCAACCTTATGTTCAGTACGCAGCTCGGCAATACTTCTGATGATACCAATGTCATCTACCTCCGTCCGGAGACAGCCCAGGGTATCTTTGTCAATTATCTTAATGTACAGAAGACAGGACGTATGAAACTTCCTTTCGGTATAGCTCAGATAGGAAAGGCTTTCAGAAATGAAATCGTAGCCCGTCAGTTCATCTTCAGAATGAGGGAATTCGAGCAGATGGAGATGCAGTTCTTCATCAAGCCGGGTACGGAACTGGACTGGTTTGCAAAATGGAAACAGAACCGTCTTGCCTGGCATAAGGCTCTCGGTATGGGAGACGGAAACTACCGTTTCCACGACCACGACAAACTTGCCCATTATGCAAATGCTGCTACCGATATAGAATTCAATTTCCCGTTCGGTTTCAAAGAGCTTGAGGGAATACATTCAAGGACTGATTTCGACCTTGGAAACCATCAGAAGTTCTCAGGAAAGAAAATCCAATATTATGATCCTGAAAGCGGTGAGAGCTATGTTCCGTATGTGATCGAGACTTCGATCGGAGTAGACAGGATGGTGCTTGCTGTGCTTTCGAATTCATATAAGGAAGAGCAGCTTGAAAACGGTGAAAGCAGGGTAGTACTCAGTATACCTGCACCTCTTGCTCCGGTGAAGGTCGCTGTGCTTCCTCTTATCAAGAAAGACGGTCTTCCTGAGCTTGCTCAGACTGTAATTGACGAACTTAAATTTGATTTCAATTGCCAGTATGACGAGAAAGACAGCATAGGAAAGAGGTATCGCCGTCAGGATGCCATCGGAACTCCGTTCTGTGTGACTATAGACCACGATTCTCTCAATGACCACTGTGTTACTCTCCGTGACCGTGACACAATGCAGCAGGAAAGGGTGAAAATAGAGGATCTCCACTCTATCATCGGCTCGAAAGTTAATCTTAGCACACTCCTGAAAAAGCTCTGAAAATAAGCATAATTATATTTTATGTCCCGTATGTTGAATCAAACATACGGGACATATTTTTTTGTGGTGAAATCCTGTATATTGTGGTGAAATTATTACCGTTGTCAGTTTTGTTGTATTTTTTGTCATAAAATTTATATCGTTTCTGACTTCTAACTTCTATTTTTGTATGTAACCACATCAACCTGAAACACTAACCGATATGTCTCTGTCTTATCATATAAAAAAAGTCATTTTATTCTTTATATCTTTTCTATCTATCTCGTGTACTCCTAGTG